>CAZNNQ010000007.1:0-56936 GCA_964574445.1 uncultured Eubacteriales bacterium | reverse complement strand
AATCATATCAAATTTTGTTAATAAAAGGTAGTCAGAGGGGACGCTTCCATTTGACCCACTTTATCCACAATATATGACCCTGTGGATAAAGCGAGCCAGCTGGAAGCGTCCCCTCTGACTTTTCTTGACCTTTCATTTTATTTCTGTTATTCTATTTCTAAGAAGGTCAAGAAAGGTCAGTTGAACTGGAGGTTATTGTTGTGTCTACTATTTCTAAGCAAATCGAAATATATTTAAAACTTCTCATTAACAAGGCTGATGACAATATAATCGAGATTCAGCGGAATGCTCTGGCGGAGCATTTTAATTGTGTTCCCTCTCAAATTAACTATGTCTTGAGTACACGCTTTACTAATGATCAGGGCTATTGCATTGAAACTAGAAGAGGTGGGGGAGGTTTTGTCCGCATTAAAAAACTGGACTTAGGCCTAAGAGAAAGAATTGAAAGTTTGACACCAGAAAGTATTAACGGAGATTTATTTGTAACAGAGAACATTCATTCTTTTATTGACAGACTTCACGATGAAGATTTCCTTTCTAAAAGAGAAAGTTACCTTTTAAAAAATATCTTTTCATCATCAATTTTCGATGAACTTCCTGAGAAGAAATCTAACACAGTTAAATCATCACTCCTCAGAGATGTTCTTAAAGCAATAACAAATATGTAAAATATGTAAAAGGGGAGTGTCTGTATGTTCTATTATAATCTGTTTAATAATATATTTAATCAAATGGGCACTGCTGGGCGCAGTAACTTTGCTCACCCACCAAGGGAAGAGAAGAACTGTCCCAACTGTGGCCTTTCAACAACAGAGCTATATACAAAAGGTAAAATTGGGTGTAATCAATGTGTCGATACTTTCCGCAAAGAGCTAGAAACAATTATTCTTCATATTCAGGGAAGAAACAAATTTTCTGGGAGAATTCCAAAAGCTCTCGCTGAAGAGAATCCTTTTAATATAGAAGAAACACGGGAAAAGTTGAGACAAGCAATAGCAGAGGAACGCTACGAAGATGCTGCTATTTATAGAGATCAGCTCCGCAGTCATGAGGGGGTCTGATTATATGGAAAATTATTTACTTGAGATGATAAAAAATGATGATACCTTTTGGACAAGGGGAACAGGAAATTATTCCGATGTAGTATTAAGTACCAGAGTCCGCTTAGCAAGAAACTATGAAAAGTATTTCTTTTCCCCAAAAATAGATGAGAAACAGTCCCGGGAGCTTCTCGATTATCTTCGTTCCGCAATGGTGAAAGAAAAAGATCTTTATTTCTTTGATCTTTCCCTCTTTCCAGAGGAACTAAAGATGGCACTTTTCGAAAAACAGCTAATAAGCAAAGAGCTTGTAGCAAGATCTTTCCCAACCGGACTGATTTTAAATAAAGAAAATGATATTAGCATTATGGTTAATGAAGAAGACCATTTGCGGATCCAAGCCTATGCTAGTGGTTTAGATTTTGAAGCTGCCTTAGAAAAAGCCATTCCCATGGATGATTTCTTCTCAGCCCAAGAAAGGTATGCCTACGATAAAGAGCTTGGTTTTTATACATCCTGCACATCTAACTTTGGCACAGGACTCCGGGCTTCAATAATGGTCCATCTTCCAGGGATAACTGAGACAGGAATGCTACCTCAGTTAAGTCGGGAACTTCAAAAAGCTGGCTATACTCTTCGAGGAATGTATGGAGAGGGTACAGAAAGCTGGGGAGGATTTTTCCAGATTTCAAATCAGCTCACAACGGGTATAAGTGAAGAAGAAATTATTCAACGCATTTCCGTTGCAGCAGAAAATCTTGCAAAACAAGAACAAGAAATTCGTCATAAAGTTGCTAAGGATAAAAAGCTCCAATTAGAAGACAAGGTTTTCAGAGCTTGGGGATTATTAACCAATGCCAGAATCCTTTCTATGAAAGAAGCCATTTTGAACATTTCCCTCCTTCGTATGGGAATTTGCGAAAATATCATTGGAGAAAATTCAGACAATCACAAAAATCTCACACTTGCCTCAGCCAACAAATTGATTCTCTATAGTAGTGGAAATTATCTAAAAACAATAGGGAAACAAAGAGCTGAGAAAATTAGAGAAATTTTATATTCGATATAAGGAGGCATCACTATGTTTGGAATGTTTTTTACAGAAAGAGCACAAAAAGTTATAACTTTTGCCCAAGAGGAGGCTATTCAACTTGGTCATCCAGCTACAGGCACAGAACATATTCTTCTAGGCCTATTAAGGGAAGGTGAAGGAATTGGTGCCAAAGCATTAATATCCCTAGATGTTGATTTAGAAAAAACAAGAGAATTGATTCAAAAATCCATAAAAAAAGTTTCAGATGCCCCAACAAAAGACATTTCTTTCACCCCTCGTGCTAAGAAAGTCCTTAGCCTTGCTCAAGATGAAGCGGGAAAATGGGGAGTAACCTATGTCGGCACAGAACATATTCTTCTTGGATTAATTCGTGAAGGAGAAGGTGTTGCCGCTCAAGTTCTCTTGAATCTAGGAGTAAATCCAGAAAAGATCCGTAAACAAGTATGGGCTCTTCTTGGAGGCAATATGGCAAATGATAATACAAAGAAAAATAGAGAGTATTCCAAAACCAGAGAAGAACAGGCAAAACAGAGTACTCTTGATGAATATGGAAACGATTTAACAAAATTAGCTAAAGAAAACCAGATAGACCCAGTAATTGGCAGACAAAATGAAATTGAGAGAGTTATTCAGGTTCTTAGCCGTCGCACAAAAAACAACCCAGTGTTGATTGGTGAACCTGGAGTAGGTAAAACAGCTATCGCTGAAGGTTTAGCCCAAAAAATTGTAGATGGAGATGTCCCGGAAATTCTTAAAGGGAAAAGGGTTATATCTCTTGAGATGGGTTCTCTTATTGCTGGATCAAAGTATAGAGGTGAATTTGAAGAACGTCTTAAAAAAGTTATGTCTGAAATTAAAAAGGCAGGGAACGTAATTCTTTTTATAGATGAGATGCATACTTTGATTGGTGCAGGTGCTGCTGAGGGAGCAATTGACGCAGCTAATATTCTTAAGCCCGCCCTTGCTCGTGGGGAATTACAAACTATTGGAGCAACAACTCTTGATGAATATAGAAAATATGTAGAAAAAGATCCTGCCCTTGAGCGTAGATTCCAACCGATACAGGTTAATGAACCAACATTAGAGGAAGCAGAACAAATTTTACTAGGTCTTCGTGATCGTTATGAAGCTCATCATAGTGTGAGAATTAAGGATGAAGCTGTAAAGGCAGCAGTTAAGTTATCCGATCGCTATATTACAGACCGTTATCTTCCGGATAAAGCCATTGATCTTATTGATGAAGCTTCTTCCAAAGTTCATTTAAGAGTAGGAACAGTTCCGGACAACTTGAAAGAAATGGAAGAAAAAATTGAAGAACTTCGTAGTGAAAAAGAATCTGCAGTTGTTCAGCAAGATTTTGAAAAAGCGGCAAAGTTAAGAGATGATGAAAGAAAACTTAAAGAAGAAATCGAAGCTCTTAGAGAAGAGTGGAAAAATAAAAATATTGGTACTGTTCAAGAAGTTACAGAAGAAGATATAGCTCAAATTGTTTCTAGCTGGACAGGAATTCCAGTACAAAAAATTGCTCAAGAAGAGAGCGACAAGCTTCTTAAATTGGAAGAGGTTCTTCACAAAAGAGTTATTGGACAAGATGAAGCAATCAAAGCTATCTCAAAAGCTGTTCGCCGTGCCCGTGCAGGACTAAAGAGTCCAAAGCGTCCTATCGGATCCTTTATTTTTCTTGGTCCAACAGGAGTAGGTAAAACAGAGCTAGCTAGAGCATTAGCAGAGTCCCTTTTTGGTTCAGAAGATTCCCTTGTGAGAATTGACATGAGTGAGTACATGGAAAAACACGCTATCTCCAGATTAATTGGTTCCCCTCCAGGCTATGTTGGTCATGATGAAGGTGGACAATTAACAGAGATTATTCGCAGAAAACCTTACTCAGTGATTCTTTTTGATGAAATTGAAAAGGCTCATCCTGAAGTATTTAATATTCTTCTTCAAGTAATGGAAGATGGACGTCTTACAGATAGTAAGGGTCGCACAGTGAACTTCCGCAATACAGTTCTTATTATGACTTCAAATCTTGGAGCAAGTGAAATGAAGAAAACAGGATCTCTAGGCTTTAATAGAGAAAAAACAGCGGAAGATACCTTTGGAGAAATGAAAAAAAGAGTTTTAGATGCAATGAAGAAATCTTTTAAACCAGAATTTTTAAACCGTATTGATGATTCTATCGTTTTCCACAGTTTAGAAGAAAGTCATATTAAAGAGATCGTTGATTTAATGCTTAAAGAAATTAAAAACCGTTTAGAGGAAAATGAAATGACTATCGAAGTAAGCCCAGAGGCAAAGACCCTAATAGCTAAAGAAGGTTTTGATAGTGAGTATGGGGCAAGACCATTACGTCGTGCTATTCAGAGACTAATAGAGGATGCTTTAGCCGATGAACTTCTTAAAGGTGAATTTAAAGCTGGAGATCATATTTTTGTTAAAGAAGCAGATGGAAAAATTGTTATTTCAAAATAAATAAAGGATAGCCCTTCTTTTTATAAAAGAAGGGCTTTTGGTGATTCTTGTGAAAAAAAAATCAAAGGTTGTTTTTTATTGCACTAATTGTGGGTATGAAAGTCTAAAATGGTTAGGAAAATGTCCTGACTGTGATACTTGGAACAGTTTTGCCGAGGAAGAAAAGATTACAACAAAAACTCTTCTTCCCAGAGAGGCCGCGGCACCGGAAAAGATTGGTGAAATCCAAATAAAAAAAGAAATGCGAGTATCTAGTGGTTTTCCGGAGGTTGATCGAGTTCTTGGGGGAGGTTTTATAGCAGGAGAACTAATTCTTCTTTCTGGTGAGCCGGGGATTGGAAAATCAACATTGGTTTTACAAATTGCTAAAAAACTTGGGGAAAACTATAAAGTTCTTTACTGTAGTGGTGAAGAGTCTAAGGAACAAATTAAATACAGAGGAAATCGCCTAGGTATTACTAATCAAGAAATCTTGATATCAGCAGAAAATAATTTTGAAAATATAAGTAAAATCGTTGAAAAAGAGGATCCGGAATTTTTAATCATCGATTCAATTCAGACAATTTATACAAGTGAAATAGATTCTGCTCCTGGAACGATTAGTCAGGCTAGGGAAATTAGTGGTAAACTTTTAAAACTTGCAAAGAACTCTGGGTTAACTGTAATGATTGTTGGACATATAACTAAAGATGGTGGTATCGCTGGACCTAAACTACTAGAACACATGGTGGATGTTGTTCTCTATTTTGAAGGAGAAAAATACTATCAGTACAGAAGTCTTCGAAGTTATAAAAACCGCTTTGGTTCATCTTCAGAAATTGGGATTTTTGAAATGGTAAATGAAGGACTTAAAGAAGTCCCTAATCCCTCAAAGTTTTTACTTCAGGAGAGGGCTGGAAATGAACCTGGTTCAGTAATTACGGCTATTTACGAAGGTAGCAGAGCTATTCTTCTTGAAATTCAAGCCTTAGTCAGTGAAAGTCACTACAATCAAGGACGAAGAGTTACAACAGGTTATGATTACAATAGAATTAATATGATTATTGCAGTCCTTGAAAAAAAACTGGGGATTCATCTTTCTGGTAGTGATATCTATGTTAACATTGTAGGCGGAATAAAAATTGCCGAACCTGCTGTAGATTTAGCAATCGCGATGGCTATTGTTTCAAGTTATCGGAATAAGAGTATCGACCAAGATATGATTGTTCTTGGAGAGGTTGGCCTTTCCGGTGAGGTGCGTAGTGTATCCAATTTGGAAAAAAGAATCAGAGAAGCAGAAAAAATGGGGTTTGCCAAAGCATTAGTCCCATATAATAATAAAAGTACTTATAAAGAAGCTAAAATTGAGCTTCATAAAGCAAAAAACATCAGTGATGGAATATTATTCATAAATTCATAAATTCATAACATTATGTCAATTGATATTATTAATAAATGCTATTATAATAATGTTTATGCTTTAAAGAGGAGGTGAAATAGTGGGTAAGAAAATTGCTGGTATTGTGGTTGTTTTTATATTCGGATTAGTCGGTGTAATCATCGGGGATTTCCTTGTTAATGACATTCTTGCTGGAAGTACTATACCTGATCCTAGATTGTGGATGATTATAGTTCCCGGAATAGCACTTGCAGGACTTGGTTATAAACTTGCTCCTTTTATTGTAGGTGGGGTTGCTTCATCCGTGCGTTATTTTGTTTGTCTACTTCAGAGAATGCCAATTTTAGATCTTATTGGTGGAATCCTAGGTCTTATTACTGGACTAATAGTTGCCAGCTTTATTGGAATTTATCTTTCAAAAGTTCCTTTTGTCGGATACATATTCTCAGTTATTCTTGCTGTACTTTTAGGATATATCGGTATGATTGTTGGAACCAGCAAAAAGGAAGACATATTTGCCGGAAGAAATTTTTTTAGAACAGAAGCTCGTGAGAAAGTTTCTCAGTTAGATAGCAAAAAAAATTCAGAGGTTCCTAAAGTTCTTGATACAAGTGTAATTATTGATGGCAGAATTCTTGATATTGTAAAAACTGGTTTTATTGAAGGACCATTAGTTATCCCGAATTTTGTTTTGGAAGAATTACGTCATATAGCAGACTCCTCAGATTTACTTAAAAGAAATAAAGGGCGTCGTGGTTTGGATATTTTGAATCTTATCTCTAGTGGCGATGATATTGAGGTAAGAATTATTAATGATGATTTCCCTGAGATTCAGGAAGTTGATAGTAAGCTTGTTAAATTATCTCAGGTTTTAAATGGACATATTGTGACAAATGATTACAACTTAAATAAGGTAGCCCAATTACAAGGGCTTCAAGTTCTAAATATTAATGATTTAGCGAATGCTCTTAAGCCTGTTGTTATTCCTGGAGATACTATGGTGGTTGAGATAGTAAAAGAAGGTAAAACAGGTAAACAAGGTATTGGGTATCTTGATGATGGTACAATGATTGTTGTTGAAGAAGGCCGTGATTACTTAGGAAGAACAATGGAAGTTATGGTTACAAGTGCTCTTCAAACATCTGCGGGAAGAATGATCTTCGCAAAGATTGGTAATGGAGAAGGGTAGGTGGGAGATATGAAGGTGTCTCTTATTATTCCTGCAGCAGGCACAGGTTCACGGATGAAAACAGAAAAAAATAAGCAATACCTTGAGCTTGGAGATAAGCCGGTGCTGGCTCACACTATTGAGTGCTTTCACGGGATTCCGGAGATTGTTGAAATAATTGTTGTAGCTGCTTTAAAAGAAGTTGAATATTGTACAAATGAAGTTACAAAAAAATATGGATTTAAAAAAGTTAAAAAAGTAATTTCTGGAGGCTCCACAAGGCAGGAATCTGTATATAAAGGGTTGCAAGAAACTTCACCTGAGGTAGATTATGTGATTATTCATGATGGAGCCCGTCCTTTTATTAAAAAAGAGCTGATTAGAGATTTTATTCAAAACTTAAGTAATGAAGCTGCTTTGGTTATGGGTGTTCCAGAAAAAAATACGATTAAAAAAATTAAGGACTCATTTATTATTAATACAATCCCCAGAGAAGATGTTTGGGAAATTCAAACTCCTCAAGGTTTTCGAAGGGAAATTATAACTCAGGCTTTTAAAGAAGCTGAGGGGAAATATCATTTATTTACTGATGATTCATCTATGGTTGAAAAGATTAATGTTCCTGTAAAAATATTTAGGGGCGATTATCTTAATATCAAGATTACAGCTTTTGAAGATTATAAACTTGGAGAAAAAATTCTTGAATTGATTCAGGAGGATGTTTCAACATGAAAATTAGGACTGGTTTTGGTTTTGATGTCCACGCCTTTGCAGAAGACCGGAAGCTGGTTCTAGGAGGAGTGGAAATTCCATTTGTGCTAGGACTTCAAGGTCATTCCGATGCGGATGTCCTTACCCATGCTATTATGGATGCACTTTTAGGGGCTGCAGCCTGTGGGGATATTGGCAAGCATTTCCCTGATTCATCTTCTGAGTTTAAAGGAGCTTTCAGCATAGACTTGCTGAAGAGAACCTTGGAGATTATTAGAGAAAAAGGATATCAAGTAAATAATATAGATGCCACAATTGCAGCAGAACGTCCAAAAATGGCAGTCTATATTGATAAAATGGTAAATAACTATGCTCAGGTGATGAATCTTTCAGCTGAGGATATTAACATTAAAGCTACAACTACAGAAAAACTTGGCTTTACAGGGCGGGAAGAAGGTATTGCCGCCTTTGCTGTTTGTACTATATATAAAGTAGAAGATATAAAAATGGGGGAAATATAATGTCTCAGATTCGTGTAAGATTTGCTCCAAGCCCAACAGGGCCCCTACATATTGGAGGAGCTAGGTCAGCATTATTTAATTATCTTTATGCTAAAGGCAGAGATGGAAAATTTATTGTAAGAATTGAAGATACAGATTTAGAAAGATCCAACAGAGAGTCTGAAAAAAATATTCTCGACTCCATGCGTTGGTTGGGAATTACATGGGATGAAGGTATAGAAGTAGGCGGAGACCAAGGTCCTTATCGTCAAAGTGAGAGATTGGATCTATATAGAAAGCATGCCCAAGAGCTGATCGAAAAGGATATGGCTTATGAATGTTTTTGTAGCCAAGAAGAAATTGAGGCTGACAGAGAAGCTGCTATGGCTGAGGGAAGAATGCCAATTTATAGTGGGAAATGTCGTAATCTTACAAAAGAACAACGAGATGCCTATATTGCTGAAGGCAGGAAGCCTGTTGTTCGTTTTAAAGTTCCAGCAGATAAAGTTCTTATTATTGAAGATCAGGTTCGTGGAACTGTAAGTTTTGAATCTAATGGTGTTGGAGATTATGTAATTATCAAGTCGGATGGTATTGCAACCTATAATTTTGCGGTTGTTATGGATGATCACTACATGAAGATTACCCACGTAATTCGTGGGGAAGAGCATTTATCAAATACTCCAAGACAGCTTGTCCTGTATGATGCCCTTGGCTGGGATAAACCTGAATTTGCTCATATTTCCTTAATTTTAGGTAAAGATAAGAAAAAAATGAGTAAGAGAGATGGAGCGACAAGTGTTGTACAATATCAAGAGGCTGGATATCTTCCAGAAGCCTTAGTTAACTTTTTAGCATTACTTGGTTGGTCTCCTTCAACAGAAGAAGAAATTTTTTCTATGGAAGAGCTTATTCAGCAGTTTTCATTAGATAGAGTTGCTAAGAACCCTGCAGTTTTTGATTTTGAAAAATTGAAATGGGTAAATGGTATATATATTAGAAACCTTCCTATGGAAAAGGTGGCTGAAGGAATCCGTCCCTTCCTAGGTGAATATTTAGAAGAAAAATCTCCAGAAGAGCAAGAAATTTGGTTGAACTACGTTGCAGAAGCTTTATTTGATCATATTAATACTTTTTCCGACATAAAAACAGAGTTAGAAAAATTTATGAAGGAAGACATTCAGATATCAGAAGAAGCAAAGGAAGTACTTGATCAAGAAGAATCTATTGGGGTAATTAGTTGTTTCAGAGATAAGTTAGCTGCTTTAGAGGAAGTTAATCCTCCTGCAGTTAAAGATGCGATTAAAGCAACTGGAAAAGAAATGAATGCAAAGGGCAAAGGATTATTTATGCCAGTTAGAATTGGGATTTCAGGAGAACTTCACGGACCTGATCTTGCAAATACAGTTACAATTCTTGGAAAAGAAAAAACACTGAACAGAATTGACAAAATCATTAAAGGTTAAGTATAATCAAAGGCAAATATTTATATTTAAATGCGAAGAAGAGAAGAGTAACTTTATTGAGGTTTACCAGAGAGAATCTGTCAGCGGCTGAAAGCGGATTTTAAACAAGATAAAGGGAAGTGCATCTCTGAGCAGAAAAGCAGAAATCCAAAGTAACCTGGAAAATGGTGAGGAGGAGAGTATGCCGATCCGTTTTGCAGCGTTATATGCAGAGAGTGGAAAAACCAGTAGCCGGCAAAAAGTTGTCACTAAGGCTGGGCAACAGGTTTTTCAACCAGAGTGGAACCACGCACCTATGCGTCTCTGATCCCAGAGATGCATAGGTTTTTTTATTGAAGTTGAAGGGACGCTTCCATCTGGCTCGCTTTATCCACAGGGCAAGGATTGCTGTGGAAAAAGCGAGCCCAGCGGAAGCGTCCCCTCGAAGGAGGTTTGTATGAAGAAAGAAAAAATGGGCATTCTTGCCCGGATGAAAAATGATGTCAACGTAATATTTGAAAGAGATCCGGCGCCAAGGAGCAAGATTGAAGTTGTCCTTAACTATCCAGGCCTTCATGCTATTTGGATGCACCGGATTGCGCATTTTTTCTACAAACGAGATTTCTTTTTAATTGCTCGTCTTATTTCCCAGTTTACTCGCTTTTTAACTCAAATAGAGATTCATCCAGGAGCTACATTAGGTGATGGGCTTTTTATTGATCACGGTTGTGGAGTTGTTATCGGTGAAACTGCCGAGGTTGGCGAAAATGTTACAATTTTCCAGGGTGTAACCCTTGGAGGTAGTGGTAAGGAAAAAGGTAAACGTCACCCAACCCTGGGAGACAATGTTGTTGTAAGTACAGGAGCCAAAGTCCTTGGTTCATTTCGCGTGGGAGATAATGCCAAAATTGGTGCAGGTTCAGTAGTGCTCAAAGAAGTTCCGGACAATTGTACTGTTGTTGGTATCCCAGGTCGAGTTGTTGCAGGCCACCGCCCTACTGGGAAAAATGAAATTGATCTCAAGCACGATGAACTTCCAGATCCAATTAAGGAGATGTTTGTTCTGCTCAAAGATAAAATTGAAGCACTTGAATTAAAAGTCGAAGAACTGGAGGTCGAAATTGACGATGATCAAAATTTATAACACAGAAAAACAACAAAAAGAGATATTTGTTCCACTAGAAGAGAAAAAGGTGAAAATGTATGTCTGCGGACCAACTACCTATAACTTGATTCACCTAGGTAATGCTCGCCCCGTAGTCGTATTTGATACAATTAGAAGATATTTTGAATACTCAGGATATGAAGTAACTTACATCCAGAACTTTACGGATGTTGATGATAAAATTATTAACCGGGCTGCAGAGGAAAAGATGGAACCCCTTGCCCTTGCAGAAAAATACATTGAGGAATATTTTAAAGATACAAAAAAACTTAACATCAAAAAAGCCACTCATCACCCTAGAGTAAGCGAAAATATAACTGAAATTATTGCCTTTGTTCAAGGCTTAATTGACAAAGGATTTGCCTACGAAGTTGATGGAGATGTTTATTATGACATCCAAAAATTTGACCACTATGGAAAACTTTCTGGGAGAGAACTAGAAGATATGCAAATGGGATCTCGAATCAATGTTGATGAAAGAAAAAAACATCCAGGAGATTTCGCTCTTTGGAAAAGCGCCAAACCAGGAGAACTTTTTTGGGAAAGCCCTTGGGGGCTAGGACGTCCCGGGTGGCACATTGAATGTTCAGTTATGAGCAGAAAATTTTTGGGAGACCAGTTTGATATCCATGGTGGTGGCCAAGATCTAATTTTCCCTCATCATGAAAATGAAGTGGCCCAAACTGAGGCTATGACTGGCAAGAAAATGGCGACATATTGGATGCACAATGGTTTTATCACTATTAACAAGGAAAAAATGTCAAAATCTGTTGGAAACTTCTTTCTATTAAGGGAGATTCTTGAAAAATTTGATCCACTGACTGTGCGTTTTTACCTTATTGAAACTCATTATCGTAGCCCTCTAGATTTTGATCATGATAAAATTGAAGAAAGCGGTCGGGCGCTAGAAAGAATTAAAAATACCTATCTTCAACTTAAAAACTATCAAGAAACTTTATCAGCAAAAGATGAAGATGAGAAAGTCCTTGAAATAACCGATGAAGCAAGTAAAGATTTCAAAAGGGCAATGGATGACGATTTTAATACAGCCTTAGCTATCGCCGAAATTTTTGACTTTACCAAAGAAATTAACAAACTTATAAAGAAAAATGAGATGACAAAAGATAATGCTGAAAAGCTTTTATCAGTTTACTCAAGCCTTTTAGATGTGCTAGGATTAGACATGGAAAAAGCAACAGCTTCGGCATCGGGTCAAGATCAGCAATCGGATCTTACAGAAAAATTGATTCAGATTTTGATTGATCTTCGTAAAGATGCTAAACAAAATAAAGATTTTGCAACAGCAGATAAAATTAGAAATTCACTAAGTGAAATTGGCGTCCAGTTAGAAGACACCAGATCTGGGGTAAAATGGAAGATATAAAAAATTACACAGGAATAGTTTTGGCATATATCGGTGATGCAGTCTACGAACTTGAAGTTCGCAAGGCTTTAATTGAAAAAGGATATTATCGAGGAAACCGTCTTCATAAAGAGGCGATCCGCAGAGTGAATGCTCCGATGCAAAGCAAACTGATATTAAGTATTATTAATGAATTAACTCCAGAAGAGGCAGATGCCTTTCGCCGGGGTCGGAATACAAAGCCAAAATATATACCAAAACAATCAAACATTACAGAATATACAAATGCCACAGGCCTTGAATCATTAATGGGATATCTCTATTTAAAGGAAGAGAAGGATAGAATCCGCGAGATTATCAACCGCCTGGAGGATCTTTTGGAAAAAGAGGAAAAGGAGAGAAAAAATTGATTATTACAAAAGCCAAAGTCCTGATTCCAAAATCAGAGATTCAAAAGGATTTTTTAAAGAAACTTGAAAGATATGCCCGTGTTTGTTACAAGTCTGAAGATAAACTTAGGGACGAAGTAAATACAAACTTTTTAGGTGGTATTATAAAACATGGTCATGAATCTGTTATTGAACATGAAAAAATTACACTTATGTTTATTACAGATCGCGGGATTACCCATGAAATCGTGCGTCACAGAGTTGGTAGCTATTCACAAGAGTCAACAAGATATTGTAACTATTCTAATGATAAGTTTGGAAATGAGATAGCAGTTATAGATCCATTCTTTTACAGAAATCGACCAGCAGAATATGCTCTTTGGAAAAAAGCATGTGAGGAAGCTGAAACAAATTATTTTGCTCTTCTTGACGCAGGATCAACACCTCAAGAAGCGCGTTCAGTTTTGCCAAATTCGTTAAAAACTGAAATAGTAGTAACTTATAATTTAAGAGAGTGGAGACATTTTTTAAAATTAAGATGCGATAAAGGTGCTCATCCCCAGATTAAAGAGATAGCAATTCCTCTTCTTCTGTTTTTTAAAGAAATTCTGCCAACATTATTTGCAGACATCCCATATGAAGAAGATTTTGCAGTAGAAAATTATGGTGAAATTGTTTTTACTGATGACTTTTTCAACCCAATAGCTTGAGAAGAGGTAGAATAAAATATGGACAAAACAGATCAATATTACTATGGAAGACATGCGGTTATGGAACTAATAAAGACAGGAAAGAATCTGAACAAACTTTATCTAAGTAAGGGCATTAGGGAAAGTACGGTAGCGGATTTTAAGAGAAGTCTTGAAGGTACGGGGGTTCCAATCAAATTTATTGATAGAAATATAATGGATAAAATGTTCCCCGAAAAAAATCACCAGGGCATTGCAGCAGAAGTAAGCGCTAAGGAATATTGTGACTGGGAAGATATCCTAAAAAAAGCAGATGAAAGAGGAGAAGATCCTTTAATTCTACTTCTTGATTCTATTGAAGATCCCCATAATTTCGGAGCAATCATCAGGACAGCTGAAGCTGCAGGGGTTCACGGAATAATTATTCCAAAAAACCGTTCCGTTATGCTTTCGGAAACTGTTGCAAAAACCTCAGCAGGTGCCTTGGAAAACATTTTAATATCCAGGGTCACAAATCTGTCTCAGTTAATAGATAAGCTTAAAGAAAAAAACGTCTGGATTTATGGAACAGATCTTAAAGGTCAAAGCATCTATAAAGGGAAAATTTCAGGAGCTACTGCAATTGTTTTAGGTAATGAGAGCAAGGGCGTTGGTCAAAATATCTTGAAAAAGTGTGATGCTGTAATCACGATTCCGATGATTGGACAGGTTAATTCCCTAAATGTTTCTGTTGCAACGGGAGTAATTCTTTTTGAACTTCTTCGTCAAAGATTAATAGATGAGAAGGATGGGAAGTAGCCTTGGATTTTTATCTGGTTGTGGATGGCTATAATATTTTGAACAGCTGGCCGGAACTTTCCAAAATGATGGAAGAAAGTGTAGAAGACGCCAGAGACCGCCTGATTCATATTATGAATAATTATGCCGGATTTAAAAACTACAAAATTATTTTAGTTTTTGATGGTCATAAGGTTAAGGATAATGTTGGTGAAAGATATCTAAATGGTAAGGTTGAAGTTATTTTTAGTCCCTATGGAATTTCTGCGGATCATGTTATTGAGAAAGAGGTAGGTAAACTTTTAAAAACTCATAAAGTTTTTGTTGCTACTTCAGATAAACTGCAGCAAGAAATTATTTGGTCAAAGGGAGCTTATCGTGTCTCTTCTCGAGAACTATTAAAGGAGCTAGAAAAGACTCAAAAAGAATATAGAGATATTATTGATAAAAAAACTATTAGCAAAAGAAACTATCTTGAAGCAAACATAAATAAGGATATTCTAGCGGAGTTAGAAAAAATTAGAAGAAAAAAGCATTGACTTTGCTCCGGGGATATTATAGAATAACCTTTGTCAGAAAAAAGCCGACGTAGCTCAACTGGAAGAGCAGCTGACTTGTAATCAGCAGGTTGCGGGTTCGAGTCCCATCGTCGGCTCCAGTTTCTATATCATGGAGGGATGCCCGAGCCGGCCAAAGGGGGCGGACTGTAAATCCGTTGGCTACGCCTTCACAGGTTCGAATCCTGTTCCCTCCACCATTCATTTTTACATTTCTATTGGGTAAGGCAACTTTTATTATTAACGCGGGGTAGAGCAGTTGGTAGCTCGTCGGGCTCATAACCCGGAGGCCGGAGGTTCAAGTCCTCCCCCCGCAACCAAATTTTTTTTGCCCATATAGCTCAGGCGGTAGAGTGCCACCTTGGTAAGGTGGAGGTCGGCGGTTCAAGTCCGCTTATGGGCTCCATGGACAATAAAAAATTATTAAATTTATAAAATTAAAATTAAGGCGGCGTAGCTCAGCTGGCTAGAGCATACGGTTCATACCCGTAGGGTCAGGGGTTCAAATCCCTTCGCCGCCACCAAGAGAAAAAGATTCGGATTATCCGGATCTTTTTTTTAATGCAAAAATACTTTACTCTTTACTAAATTTGGGTTAATATTTGACTTGAAAACAATTACGTTGAACTTCTATTATTATTAATAGAACAAGGAGGAAAAAATAAAATGGCTAAAGCTAAATTTGAAAGAACAAAACCCCACGTTAATATCGGAACTATTGGTCACGTTGACCATGGTAAAACAACTACAACAGCAGCAATCACAGCTGTATTGGCAACAAAAGGAATGGCAAAAATGTCAAAGTTTGATGAAATTGACAAGGCACCAGAAGAAAAAGAGAGAGGTATTACAATTAATACAGCTCACGTAGAATACGAAACAGATAACAGACACTATGCTCACGTAGACTGTCCAGGTCACGCTGACTATGTAAAAAACATGATCACTGGAGCAGCTCAAATGGACGGAGCAATCCTAGTAGTAAGTGCAGCAGATGGCCCAATGCCACAAACAAGAGAACATATCCTTCTTGCACGTCAGGTAGGAGTACCATATATTGTTGTATGGTTAAACAAAGCTGACATGGTTGATGACGAAGAATTATTAGAGTTAGTAGAAATGGAAGTAAGAGAACTTCTAAGCATGTATGAATTCCCTGGAGACGATATTCCAGTAATCAGAGGATCAGGCTTAAAAGCATTAGAAGATCCAAATGGCCCATGGGCAGATAAAGTTCTAGAATTAATGCAAGCAGTAGATGACTACATTCCAACTCCAGAGCGTGCAATCGACAAACCATTCTTAATGCCAGTAGAGGACGTTTTCTCAATTACAGGTCGTGGAACAGTTGCAACAGGTAGAGTTGAAAGAGGAGAAGTTAGAGTTGGTGAAGAAGTAGAGATCGTTGGTCTTTCAGAAGCACCAAGAAAAACTGTAGTAACAGGAGTAGAAATGTTCCGTAAGTTGTTAGACTATGCACAAGCAGGAGATAACATTGGAGCATTATTAAGAGGTGTTGACAGAAAAGATATAATCAGAGGCCAGGTTTTAGCTAAGCCAGGTTCAATCAAACCTCACACAAAGTTTTCTGGAGAAGTATATGTACTAACAAAAGAAGAGGGCGGAAGACATACACCATTCTTTAATGGATACAGACCACAGTTTTACTTCAGAACAACAGACGTAACAGGCTCAATTTCAATGCCAGAAGGTGTAGAAATGATTATGCCAGGAGATAACATCAAAATGGATATCGAATTAATCACACCAATCGCAATCGAGCCAGGACTAAGATTCGCTATCCGTGAGGGTGGAAGAACAGTTGGCGCCGGCGTTGTATCAGGTATTAACGAGTAAGAAATAAAATTTTCAAAACCTTCGTTTGCTGCATAAGGTAGGCGAAGGTTTTTTTAAACTTTCTACTTTAAAAATGTTGACACATTAATTGGTATATGCTAAAGTCTTAAGGTGCGAAATATATATAGTTATTTATATAAATGAATCTAAATCTAAGGAGGTGCGGCAATGAGAGTAGCATTAACGATTGCTTGCACAGAATGCAAAAATAGAAATTACAACACAAAAAAGAATAAAAAAAATAACCCAGACAGAATTGAAATGAAAAAATACTGTCCAACATGCAAAACACATACACTTCATAAAGAAACAAAGTAATTGCAAGTTAAGCAGAAAGGTGTTTTAAAATGGCTGTTAAGCAAACTGAAAAACAGGGCTTTTTGGCAAGAACTAAAAAGTTCTTGAGAGCATCCTTAAACGAATTGAAAAAAGTACACTGGTCAAATAAAAAAGAATTAACTACTTATTCTATAGTAGTTCTTGTTTCTGTTCTATTTGTTAGTGGTATTATTTGGATCTTTGATTCTGTTTTGAGTCTTATTATGGGATTCATTATTTAAGAGTAAATTGTATTAGGGGGTGGGGGTTCAGTTTTTAAAACGGAACCCTTTAATTATGGAATCAGCTTGGTATGTTGTCCACACTTATGCTGGCTATGAAAACAAAGTCAAAGCCAATTTGGAAAAAAGAATAGAATCCATGGATATGGGTGACAGAATCTTTAGGATAATAGTTCCTACTGAAGACCAGATTGAAATGAAAAATGGTGAAAAGAAAGTCAACAAAAAAAGGATTTTCCCAAGCTATGTTATTGTTGAAATGGTTTTAACAGATGAGTCTTGGTATCTTGTTCGCAATACTTCCGGAGTGACCGGTTTTGTTGGTACAGGAGGTAAGCCTATCCCATTGATGGAATATGAAGTTCAAAAGATCCTTAAGAAAATGGGCGAAAGCACATTTAAAGGCAAAATTGACTATAAAGTTGGCCAAAGTGTAAGAGTTACAGAAGGACCATTTGAAAATTTTGTAGGTAACGTAGAAGAAATTGATTTAGAAAAAGGTAAAATCAAAGTTATGATTTCTATGTTCGGCAGGGAAACTCCTATTGAACTTGATCATAGCGAGATTGAAGAAGTTTAAAATAGTATATTAAAGCCAATTTGGCTTTTTTATAAAGTGGGAGGATTTAATAATCCGCTCTTACCACATTAGAATAAGGAGGTGAACCGTGAAATGGCAAAAAAAGTTATAGGATTCATTAAACTTCAGTGTCCAGCAGGTAAAGCTAATCCAGCTCCTCCAGTAGGTCCTGCATTAGGTCAGCATGGTGTTAACATTATGCAATTCTGTAAAGATTTTAACGAAAGAACTAAAGAAGACATTGGTTTAATTATTCCCGTTGAAATCACGGTTTATGCTGATAGGTCGTTTACTTTCATTACAAAAACACCACCAGCTGCCGTTCTGCTTCTTAAAGCTGCAGGTATTCCAAAGGGTTCAGGCGAACCAAACAGAAAGAAAGTTGCTAAAGTAAGCTCAGCTAAAGTTAGAGAAATTGCTGAAATGAAATTAGTAGACTTAAACGCCGGATCAGTTGAAGCAGCAATGAGAATTATTGAAGGCACAGCACGCAGCATGGGTATCGTAGTTGAAGACTAAGATAATGGTGTAAGGCTGTGGGAGGATTAATTTCCGTTAAATACCACAAAGGAGGAAAGTAAAAATGCCAAAGCATGGAAAAAGATATCAAGATGCATTAAAAGCATTTGATAAAACAAATTTATACGGTTTAGAAGAAGCTGTAAAATTAGCTAAAGAAAATGCAAAAGCTAAGTTTGATGAAACTATAGAGCTTTCATTTAGACTTGGTGTTGACCCAAGACATGCTGATCAGCAAATCAGAGGTGCTGTAGTTCTTCCTCACGGTACTGGCAAAGTAAGAAAAGTTCTTGTTTTTGCTAAGGGTGAGAAGGCTAAAGAAGCTGAAGCTGCTGGTGCAGATTTCGTTGGTGAAGCAGATATGGTTGCTAAGATTCAGGAAGGTTGGTTTGGCTTTGATGTAGCTATTGCCACACCTGATATGATGGGCGTTGTAGGTAAAATCGGTAGAGTTTTAGGACCTAAAGGTTTAATGCCAAACCCAAAAACTGGAACAGTAACTCTTGACGTTAAGAAAGCAGTTGAAGAAGTAAAAGCTGGTAAGATTGAATATCGTGTTGATAAAACAAGTATCGTTGCTGTACCAGTTGGAAAAGCTTCTTTTGACCAAGAAAAGCTAGTTGAAAATGCTAATACAATTATAGATGTAATTAAAAAAGCTAAACCAGCTGTTGCAAAGGGTCAGTACTTGAAATCTGTTACAGTTTCATCTACAATGGGACCTGGAGTAAAAATCAATCCATTCTCAATTTAATTAAAAAAGAATTTTATATGTAATCTACTTAAGAATGCCGGTGTTCATTGGACTTAATATCCTGCGGAGGTGGAACGTTTATTGATATAGTAATGTGTCAGTTTACCTTGCCTCTGGAAATCCGGGGGCATTTTTAATTGGAAAAATTTTAGGGGAGGTGAAATTATGGGTAGCCTCGAGAACAAAAAAGTAGTCGTTGGTGAAATTACTGAAAAAATGAAAGAATCAAAATCTTTTATTGTTACAGATTACCGCGGACTAAATGTTGCCCAGGTGACTAAATTAAGATCAGAACTTAGTAAAGCAGGTGTAGAATACAAAGTGTTAAAAAACACACTTATGACTATTGCTGCTAACGATATGGGTCTGGAAGGAATTCAGGATTATTTTAAAGGGCCGACTGCAGTAGCTTTCGGTGTTGAAGATGCTGTAGCTCCAGCTCAAGTTCTTTCAAAGTTTGCTAAAGAATTCGAAGCACTTGAAATTAAAGCTGGTGTTCTTGAAGGAAAGTTAATTACAGTTGATGAAATTAAAGCATTGGCTGATCTTCCATCAAGAGAAGTTCTTCTTGCAAAACTTGCAAATGTTATGCAGTCTCCAATTGCTGGTATGGCGAATGTATTACAGGGACCAATCAGAAAACTTGGTTATGCGCTTGTTGAAGTTCAAAAAGTTAAAGGACAAGAAGCTTAATATTAAGCAAATTGTGTAATTTAAAAATTAAAATTTAAAAGAAAAATTAGGAGGAATTATAATGTCAAAAATCAATGAGATTTTAGAAACAGTAAAAGGTTTAAGTGTATTAGAATTATCAGAATTAGTGAAAGCTTTCGAAGAAGAGTTCGGTGTATCTGCATCAGCTCCAGTAGCAGTAGCAGCAGCTGGTCCAGCTGCAGCAGCAGAAGTAGCAGAAGAAAAATCAGAGTTTGATGTAGTATTAACATCAGCTGGAGAGAAAAAAATCAACGTAATTAAAGTTGTTAGAGAAATCACAGGCTTAGGCTTAAAAGAAGCTAAAGAATTAGTTGACGGAGCTCCAGGAAAAGTTAAAGAAGGCGTTTCAAAAGACGAAGCTGAAGATGTTAAGAAGAAGCTTGAAGAAGCTGGAGCAGCTGTAGAAGTTAAGTAATTAACTTTTCGATTGCAAATTCCAAGGCCATCGCATTAATTAATGCGATGGCCTTTTTTTAGGGGACGCTTCCATCTGGCTCACTTTATCCACAGATAATTAATTGTGGATAAAACGAGGCGAATGGAAGCGTCCCCTCCAAAATTTTTAAAAAAAATGTTTATGAAATATTTTTTTTGGTTTATAAATATTTTGCAACTAAAAAAAATATGTTATAATTCTTTTTTATTTTTTCCAGTGTTATTGATTTTGTCAAGGGAATATGGTAGCATTATATACTGCGATTTTATGTAAATGAGGGGTGACAATAATTGTTTTATCCAGTTAATGCTTTGAGAGAAAGACACAATTTTTCAAGAATCAGAGAGAACATGGAAATGCCGGATCTGATTGAGATTCAGAAGAAATCTTATGAGTGGTTCAAAACAAATGGTCTGAGGGAAGTGTTCACAGAAATATTTCCAATTCAGGATTTTACAGGCAATCTTATTCTTGAGTATATTGATTGTCGACTAGAAGAAGATGCGATCAAGTACGATATTGAACAATGTAAGGAAAGAGATGCAACTTACGCTGCTCCTCTTCGTCTTAAGGTTCGTTTAATTAATAAAGAGACGGGAGAAATCAATGAATCGGAAGTATTTATGGGTGATCTTCCTTTAATGACTGACACAGGAACTTTTATCATCAATGGTGCTGAAAGGGTTATAGTAAGTCAGCTAGTTCGTTCTCCAGGAGTGTATTTTTCAAAGAATACAGATCCTTCTGGCAAAAACTTTTTAAGTTCAACAATTATCCCTAATCGTGGTGCCTGGTTAGAGTTTGAAACTGATGCAAATAATTTATTGTTCGTAAGAATTGACAGAACAAGAAAATTACCAGCTACAGTGTTACTTCGTGCTCTTGGTATGGGTACAAATGTAAATATTTTAGAAAATTATGATAATAATAAAAACGTTCAGAATACATTAGAAAAAGATGCCACTACAACTGAAGCAGAAGCTTTAGTAGAAATCTATAAAAGATTACGTCCAGGTGAACCACCTGCAGTTGATAGTGCAAGAAATCTCTTAAATTCACTATTTTTTGATTCCAGAAGATATGATTTAGCGAGAGTTGGAAGATATAAATTAAATAAAAAATTAGGTCTAAATGTTGAAGAGGAAATTAGACACGTCACCAAAGAAGATATTTTCGAGGTTTTCCGTTATCTTCTTGGACTTATTGACGGTGAAGGTCTAATTGATGATATTGATCACTTAGGTAATAGAAGACTTCGCTCTGTTGGAGAATTACTTCAGAATCAGTTTAGAATCGGATTATCTAGAATGGAAAGAGTTGTCAGAGAAAGAATGACAATTCAAGATACAGAAGCTATTTCACCACATTTACTAATTAATATTAGACCTGTGGTAGCTTCAATTAAAGAGTTTTTTGGAAGCAGTCAGTTGTCTCAGTTTATGGACCAAACTAACCCATTAGCAGAGTTGACTCATAAAAGAAGACTTAGTGCCCTTGGACCTGGTGGTTTAAGTAGAGAAAGAGCGGGCTTTGAAGTCCGTGACGTTCACTTTTCTCACTATAGTCGTATGTGTCCAATTGAGACTCCAGAAGGTCCAAACATTGGATTAATAAACTCCTTAAGTAACTTTGCAAAAGTTAATAAATACGGATTTATTGAAGCTCCTTACAGAGTAGTAAATAGTGAAAAAGGTATTGTAACAGATGAAATAAGATATATGTCTGCCGATGAGGAAGAAAAGTACATTATTGCTCAGGCAAACGCTCCTCTTGGTGATGACAGCAGTTTCCTTAATTCAAAAGTTAATGCTCGTCATGGACATGAAAATATAGTTGCAGATATTGAACAGCTTGATTATATGGACGTATCTCCAAAGCAGGTTGTATCTGTAGCGACTGCATTAATTCCTTTCTTGGAACATGATGATGCAAACCGTGCTCTTATGGGAGCTAACATGCAACGTCAGGCAGTACCTTTATTGAGGACAGAAGCTCCATTTGTTGGAACAGGTATGGAATATAAAACTGCTTATGACTCTGGTATATTGGCAATTGCCAAAGAATCAGGTGTTGTTGAAAGCGTAAGCGCAAAAGAAATCTTGGTCAAAAACGAAAATGGTTTCCTTGATAAATATAACTTACTTAAATTTAAAAGATCAAACCAAGGAACTTGTATTAACCAAAAACCTTTAGTTAAAAAAGGACAAAAAGTTCTTAAAGGTGAAGTTCTTGCAGATGGTCCATCCACAGATAAGGGTGAATTGTCCCTAGGTCATAATGTACTTGTAGCATTTATGACTTGGGAAGGTTATAACTACGAGGATGCGATCCTAATCAGTGAAAGACTGATAAAAGAAGATTATTATACTTCAATTCATATTGAAGAATATGAAATAGATGCAAGGGATACAAAATTAGGACCTGAAGAAATAACAAGAGATGTTCCTAACGTATCAGAAGAAATGAGAAAGAATCTGGATGATAGAGGAATTATCAGAATAGGTGCTGAAGTTAGACCTGGAGATATATTAGTAGGAAAAGTTACTCCAAAGGGTGAAACAGACCTTAGTGCCGAAGAAAAACTGTTAAGAGCTATCTTTGGAGAAAAGGCAAGAGAAGTTAGAGACACTTCCCTTAAAGTACCTCACGGTGAAGCTGGAAAGATTGTTGATGTGAAGGTGTTTACAAGAGACAATGCTGACCTCTCTCCTGGAGTTAACCAGACAGTACGAGTTTATATTGCACAAAAAAGAAAACTTTCAGTTGGAGATAAAATGGCTGGACGTCATGGTAACAAGGGTGTTATATCTCGTATTATCCCTGAAGAAGACATGCCAATTATGCCAGATGGAAGATCAGTAGATATAGTCCTTAACCCTCTAGGGGTACCATCTAGAATGAACATTGGTCAGGTACTAGAAACTCACCTGGGCATTGCCGCAAAACAGCTTGGAATTCATACAGCTACTAGCGTATTTGATGGTGCAAATGAGGAAGATATAACAGGAATGCTTAAAAAAGCAGGTTTACCAGCAACAGGTAAATTTGAACTAAGAGACGGCAGAAGTGGAGAAGACTTTGATAATCCTGTAACTGTTGGATATATGTATATGTTAAAACTTGCCCATCTTGTTGATGACAAGATTCACGCACGTTCAACAGGACCATATTCTCTTGTTACACAACAACCATTGGGTGGTAAAGCTCAGTTTGGTGGTCAGAGATTCGGTGAGATGGAAGTTTGGGCTCTTGAGGCCTATGGTGCAGCTTATACCCTTCAAGAAATTCTTACAGTTAAATCTGACGACGTTGTAGGAAGAGTAAAAACTTATGAGTCAATAGTAAAAGGAGAAAATATCCCAGAACCTGGGGTACCAGAATCCTTCAAAGTTCTTATTAAAGAATTACAGAGTCTTGCCTTAGACATCAAGATTCTCTCTGAGGACAATGAAGAAATTGAAATTAGAGATCGTGATGATGATGTTGTAGAAACAGCAAAAGAGTTAGGGCTTGAAATTGAAGGGGAAAAGAACGAAGAAGAATTATTGAAAGATAAATTCATTGAAGCCCCTGAAGAAGATATTGAAGAACCAGCAGAAGAAGATTTAGAAGAGTTTTTGGATGATGATGAGATATAAATAAATTTTTCAGGGAAGGGAGCGAACAAATTGCTTGATTTAAACAATTTTGATCGAATGAAGATAGGATTGGCATCACCTGAAAAGATGAGGTCCTGGTCAAGCGGGGAAGTAAAAAAGCCCGAGACTATTAACTACCGTACATTAAAACCGGAAAAAGAAGGTCTTTTCTGTGAAAAAATCTTCGGACCCACAAAGGACTGGGAATGTCATTGTGGAAAATATAAAAGAATTCGTTACAAAGGTGTTATTTGTGACCGTTGTGGCGTTGAAGTAACTCGTTCCAAAGTTAGAAGAGAAAGATTGGGACATATTGAACTTGCAGCACCTTGTGCTCACATCTGGTATTTAAAGGGAATTCCAAGCAGACTTGGACTTCTGCTAGATGTTTCGCCAAGAATCCTAGAAAAAATAATTTATTTTGTATCCTTCATCGTAATAGATCCAGGAGATACTCCACTAACAGAAAAGCAGATCTTATCTGAAAATGAATATAGAGAGTACCGTGAAAACTACGGAGATAAATTTGATGCTGGAATTGGTGCCGAGGCAATTTTAAATCTGTTAAAGAGAATGGATTTAGAATCTCTTCACAAAGACCTAAGGGCTGAAATTAGAGACACAACTGGTCAGAGAAGAATCAGAGCTACAAGAAGACTTGAAGTTGTTGAGGCTTTCCAAAAATCAACAAATGAGCCTAACTGGATGATTCTTGAAGTGCTTCCCGTATTACCACCAGACCTTCGTCCTATGGTTCAACTAGATGGTGGTAGGTTTGCAACTTCAGATTTAAACGATCTATATAGAAGAGTAATTAACAGAAATAATAGATTAAAAAGACTACTGGACCTTGATGCTCCAGATATAATAGTTAGAAACGAAAAAAGAATGCTTCAGGAAGCTGTTGACGCTTTAATAGATAACGGCAGAAGAGGCAGACCAGTTACTGGTCCAGGAAACAGGCCTTTAAAATCTCTTAGTGACATGCTAAAAGGTAAGCAAGGTAGATTTAGACAGAACCTTCTTGGAAAACGTGTTGACTACTCAGGAAGATCAGTTATTGTTATTGGTCCTAACTTAAAAATGCACCAATGTGGTTTACCAAAAGAAATGGCTCTAGAGTTATTCAAGCCATTCGTTATGAAAAAATTAGTAGAAGAAGATTTCGCACAGAATATAAAGAATGCTAAAAGAATGGTTGAAGCAGGACATCCTAAAGTATGGGATGTACTTGAAAGTGTAATTAAAGATCATCCAGTTTTACTTAACAGAGCACCTACTCTTCATAGACTAGGTATTCAAGCCTTCGAACCAGTTCTTGTTGAAGGTAGAGCACTTAAACTGCACCCACTTGTATGTACAGCATATAACGCTGACTTCGATGGTGACCAGATGGCGGTACACGTACCATTAAGTGCAGAGGCTCAATCAGAAGCAAGATTATTGATGCTAGCTTCAAACAATATCTTGAACCCTAAAGATGGCAAGCCAGTAGTAACACCGACTCAGGATTTAATTCTTGGTTCTTACTACATGACTATTTCTAAGGAAAATCAGCTAGGCGAAGGAAAATCTTTTATTAATTTTGAAGATGTTGCCCTTGCTTATGATAATGATGTTGTTAGTATTCATGCAAAAATCAGAGTAAAAATACCAGAAGATTTATTGATTATTGATACAAAAAGTAAAGAGCTTCTTAAAAAAGGTGAGTTCCTAGAAACTACTGTTGGAAGAGTAATATTTAACGGAGTAGTTCCAACAGAAATAGGATTTTTCAATACTCCAATGAGAAAGAAAGAACTTGGTAAACTTGTAGGAAGAGCATTTGAAATTCTTGGTGCCAGCAAAACAGCAGAAATGCTTGATGGAATAAAATCACAAGGATTCAAATACTCAACAAAAGCAGGAATTACAATCAGTGTTGACGACATAAAAGTTCCTTCTATAAAAGCAAAACTTCTTGAAGAAGCAGATGAAAAAGTAGATGTAATTCAGAAGAAATTCAGAAGAGGTATTATCACTGAAGAAGAAAGATACAATAGTATTATTAAAACCTGGGAGTTAACAACAGAAGAGCTAACTACAGAGCTTCTTAAACACCTTGATTTAGACAACAACATCAACATGATGGCTGAATCTGGAGCAAGGGGTAACATTCAGCAGATCCGTCAGCTAGCTGGTATGAGGGGACTTATGGCAGACCCTTCTGGTAAAACAATTGAACTTCCAATTAAATCTAACTTCCGTGAAGGTTTAACAATACTTGAATACTTTATCTCTACTCACGGTGCAAGAAAAGGTCTTGCGGATACAGCGCTTAGAACTGCAGATTCTGGTTACTTAACAAGAAGACTGGTAGACGTTTCACAAGACTTAATTGTAAGAGAAGATGATTGTGGTACTGAAGAAGGAATAGAAGTAGTTGATATTCAAGATGGAAATGAAATAATCGAGGAACTTCAAGAAAGAATAGAAGGCAGAACAGCTCTTAAAGACCTTACAGATCCTGAAACTGGTGAATTAATAGTAGCAAAAAATACAATTATTAGTGTGGATGCTGCTGAAAGACTAATCAAGTCTGGATATAAAAAGGTTGGAATAAGAACAGCTCTTACTTGTAAATCAAAACATGGAGTTTGTCGCAAGTGTTATGGAATTAACTTGGCAACAGGTCTTCAAGCAGAGATTGGTGAAGCAGTAGGTATTATAGCAGCTCAATCAATCGGTGAACCTGGAACACAGTTAACAATGAGAACATTCCACACAGGTGGTGTTGCCGGAGGCGATATCACTCAGGGTCTTCCAAGAATCGAGGAACTATTCGAAGCAAGGAAACCTAAAGGTCTTGCAGTAATTACTGAGATATCTGGTACTGTTAAAATAAAAGAAGAAGATAGGAAGAAAGAAGTTACTATAGTTTCCGAAGATGGAATAGCAGAAATGTATCCAATACTTCAAGGCTCAAGGCTTAGAGTAAAAGAAGGCGACTTCGTTCAAGCCGGAGATATTCTTACAGAAGGTTCAGTAAATCCTCATGATTTACTAAGAATCAAGGGATCTAGAGGAGTTCAGGATTATCTTCTTCAAGAAGTACAAAAGGTTTATAGGATGCAGGGTGTTGACATTAATGATAAGCATATTGAAGTTATTGTTCGCCAAATGCTAAGGAAAGTAAAAGTTGAAGATTCAAATGATACTGATTTTCTTCCAGGCGGACTTGTTGATGCACTTGAATTCCAGAATACAAATGATAAGGTTACTGAAGAAGGTGGGGAGAGAGCAACAGCAAGTGCAGTTTTACTTGGTATAACTAAAGCTTCCCTTGCAACGGACTCATTCTTATCTGCAGCCAGCTTCCAAGAAACGACAAGAGTTCTTACAGATGCAGCTATTAAAGGCAAAGAAGATCCACTTATCGGTTTAAAAGAAAACGTTATCATCGGTAAACTTATTCCAGCGGGAACTGGAACAAATTATTACAGAAAGATCAAAATAGAAAAAACTCAGCAAGAAGAGGAAATAATTTCTATTATTGATGATGAATAACTAAATTCTTGACACTAGAAAAGTGCAATGATAAAATACCCTAGTGTGTGTGCAAGAAACTAAAAAAAAGATTCAATGAAAGAGAGTGAGCTTTAGATGTCGAATTTAATCGGGCACAAGGTCATTGGTACTAAGCAAACTCTGAGAGCTTTAAAAAATGGTGAAGTTAAGGCGGTTTATATTGCCAGAGATGCTGAGGAAAGAATAGTAAGCGATGTTCAGAAAACAGCCAAAGAAGGTAACGTACAAGTAGTTTTCGTTCCTACCATGGTAGAGCTTGGAAAAGCTTTCGGTATTGATGTGGGAGCAGCTACAGCAGCATTATTAAAAGTAACGGATGAAGGTTAATTATTAATCTTCATCCAATTCTTATAATCCTTAATAGGGAAGGAGGTGCGATTGATGCCAACAATCAGTCAATTAGTACGCAAAGGTAGAAAAAAAATCGTTAAAAAATCTACAGCGCCAGCATTAAAAAGCAATCCTCAAAAAAGAGGTGTTTGTACCAGAGTTTATACAACAACTCCAAAGAAGCCAAACTCAGCTCTTCGTAAAGTAGCCAGAGTTAAATTAACTAATGGCTTAGAGGTTACAACATATATTCCAGGAATTGGACACAATCTTCAGGAACACAGTGTTGTTCTTGTTAGAGGTGGAAGAGTAAAAGACTTACCAGGTGTTCGTTATCACTTGGTTCGTGGAACATTAGATGCAGCAGGTGTTCAAAACAGAACACAAAGCCGTTCAAAATACGGTACAAAGAAACCAAAAGTTAAAAAATAATATGAAAATAAGTGGGGGTTTAGGAAATGCCAAGAAAAGGACCTGTCCCTAAGAGAGATGTATTGCCAGATCCAATATACCAAAATAAAAGAGTTACTAAGCTTATCAATCAACTTATGGTTGACGGTAAGAAGAGTATTGCTGAAAAAGCGGTTTATGATGCATTTGCATTAATTCAAGAGAGAACAGGCAAAGAACCAATTGAGGTTTTTGAAGCTGCTCTTAATAATGTAATGCCAGTATTGGAAGTAAAGGCACGTCGTGTAGGTGGGGCAAATTATCAAGTTCCGGTTGAAGTTAGACCAGAACGTAGACAAACATTAGGCGTACGTTGGTTAGCTTTATATACTAACCAAAGAGGAGAAAAAACATTAGTACAAAGGTTAGCAGGGGAATTAATTGACGCTTCTAACGGTGCTGGTGGATCTTACAAGAAAAAAGAGGATACTCACAAAATGGCAGAGGCTAACAAAGCATTTGCTCATTATAAGTGGTAAATTGAATCCTGAAGGAGAGATAATTAAAGTGGCAAGAGAGTTTCCTATTGAAAAAACCAGAAATATAGGGATCATGGCTCATATCGATGCAGGTAAAACTACAACAACTGAAAGGATACTTTTCTTCACTGGAAGAACTCACAAAATTGGTGAAGTTCACGATGGTGCTGCTACAATGGACTGGATGGTTCAAGAGCAGGAAAGAGGTATCACAATCACTTCAGCTGCTACTACTTGTCAGTGGAAAGACCACAGAATAAACATCATAGACACCCCGGGACACGTTGACTTCACAGTAGAAGTTGAACGTTCTTTGAGAGTTCTTGATGGTGCTGTTGCTGTTTTTTGTGCTGTAGGTGGTGTTGAGCCTCAATCAGAAACAGTTTGGCGTCAGGCAGATAAGTATAAAGTACCTAGGATTGCCTATATAAATAAAATGGACCGTGTAGGTTCTGATTTTTTCAATGTAGTTGGTCAAATTAAAGAAAAACTTGGAGCTAATCCAATACCTCTTCAAGTTCCAATTGGAGCAGAAGATCATTTTGATGGATTAATAGACCTTGTTTTAAACAAAGCTTTTTACTATATAGATGAAAAAGGGAATACAGAAGAAAGAGATATTCCTGCAGATTTAGCAGAAATTACTGCAGAATATAGAGAAAAATTACTTGAAGCTGTAGCAGAAACTGATGAAGAGTTAATGATGAAGTATCTTGAGGGCGAAGAGCTTACAATAGATGAAATCAATGCTGGTATCAGAAAAGCAACAGTTGGAGTTAAAATTATTCCGGTATGTTGTGGTTCTTCATTTAAAAACAAAGGTGTTCAAAGACTTTTGGATGCAGTTGTTGAATATATGCCAGCTCCAACGGATGTTCCTGCTATCGGAGGGATTAATCCTGATACTGATGAAGAGGATGAAAGAAAGTCTTCAGACAATGAGCCTTTCTCAGCCCTTGCATTTAAAATCATGACAGATCCTTTTGTAGGAAGACTTTCTTATTTTAGAGTATATTCTGGAGTACTTAAGTCCGGTTCATATGTTTATAACTCTACTAAAGGAAAAAGAGAGCGTATCGGAAGAATTCTTCAGATGCATGCAAATAGCAGAGTAGAAATAAATGAAGTTCATGCTGGAGAAATCGCAGCAGCAGTTGGTCTTAAAGATACAACAACTGGAGATACACTTTCAGCTGAAGAAAATCCAATTATACTTGAATCAATGGTATTCCCAGAGCCGGTTATTAGGGTTGCTATCGAACCTGCTACAAAAGCTGACCAGGAAAAGATGGGTCTTGCATTATCAAAATTAGCAGAAGAAGATCCAACATTTAAAACTTATTCAGATGAAGAAACTGGACAGGTTATAATCGCAGGTATGGGTGAACTTCACCTTGAGATTATCGTTGACCGACTTCTAAGAGAGTTTAAGGTTGATGCTAAAGTTGGTAAGCCACAAGTTGCTTACAAAGAAACTATTACTGAAAAAGTTAAGTCTGAAGGTAAGTTTGTAAGACAGTCTGGTGGTAGAGGTCAATATGGCCACGCTGTTATTGAACTTGAGCCAATTGAAAGCGGCACAGGATTTGTATTTGAAAGTAAAATTGTTGGTGGTGTTGTTCCTAAGGAATACATTGGACCAATTGAAGCAGGTATTAGAGAAGCATTACAAACAGGTGTTATTGCAGGATATCAAATGGTAGATATGAAGGCAACTCTTGTAGATGGCTCATATCATGACGTTGACTCCTCAGAAATGGCATTTAAAGTAGCTGGATCAATGGCATTTAAAAATGCAGCCCAAAAGGCAAAGCCAGTTCTTTTAGAACCATATATGAAAGTTGAAGTTCAGGTTCCAGAAGATAACACAGGTGATGTAATGGGTGACATGAACTCAAGAAGAGGACAAATTGAGGGAATGGAACCAAGAGGAAACACACAAGTTGTAAGAGGTTATGTTCCTTTATCTGAGATGTTTGGTTATGCAACTGATCTTAGATCTAAGACTCAAGGTCGCGGAATATATACTATGCAATTTGATCACTATAAAGAAGTTCCTAGAAATATTGCTGAAGAAATTGCAGCAAAAAGAATGGGTAAATAAAACTTTAAGGGAGGAAAAAATAAAATGGCTAAAGCTAAATTTGAAAGAACAAAACCCCACGTTAATATCGGAACTATTGGTCACGTTGACCATGGTAAAACAACTACAACAGCAGCAATCACAGCTGTATTGGCAACAAAAGGAATGGCAAAAATGTCAAAGTTTGATGAAATTGACAAGGCACCAGAAGAAAAAGAGAGAGGTATTACAATTAATACAGCTCACGTAGAATACGAAACAGATAACAGACACTATGCTCACGTAGACTGTCCAGGTCACGCTGACTATGTAAAAAACATGATCACTGGAGCAGCTCAAATGGACGGAGCAATCCTAGTAGTAAGTGCAGCAGATGGCCCAATGCCACAAACAAGAGAACATATCCTTCTTGCACGTCAGGTAGGAGTACCATATATTGTTGTATGGTTAAACAAAGCTGACATGGTTGATGACGAAGAATTATTAGAGTTAGTAGAAATGGAAGTAAGAGAACTTCTAAGCATGTATGAATTCCCTGGAGACGATATTCCAGTAATCAGAGGATCAGGCTTAAAAGCATTAGAAGATCCAAATGGCCCATGGGCAGATAAAGTTCTAGAATTAATGCAAGCAGTAGATGACTACATTCCAACTCCAGAGCGTGCAATCGACAAACCATTCTTAATGCCAGTAGAGGACGTTTTCTCAATTACAGGTCGTGGAACAGTTGCAACAGGTAGAGTTGAAAGAGGAGAAGTTAGAGTTGGTGAAGAAGTAGAGATCGTTGGTCTTTCAGAAGCACCAAGAAAAACTGTAGTAACAGGAGTAGAAATGTTCCGTAAGTTGTTAGACTATGCACAAGCAGGAGATAACATTGGAGCATTATTAAGAGGTGTTGACAGAAAAGATATAATCAGAGGCCAGGTTTTAGCTAAGCCAGGTTCAATCAAACCTCACACAAAGTTTTCTGGAGAAGTATATGTACTAACAAAAGAAGAGGGCGGAAGACATACACCATTCTTTAATGGATACAGACCACAGTTTTACTTCAGAACAACAGACGTAACAGGCTCAATTTCAATGCCAGAAGGTGTAGAAATGATTATGCCAGGAGATAACATCAAAATGGATATCGAATTAATCACACCAATCGCAATCGAGCCAGGACTAAGATTCGCTATCCGTGAGGGTGGAAGAACAGTTGGCGCCGGCGTTGTATCAGGTATTAACGAGTAAGAAATACTATAAAAAAAACCAAATCAGGATGAGTTGAAAAACTTGTCCTGATTTTTAACTTTTTTTCATTAAAAATATAGACAAATGCTAAATTATGTATATAATAATAGGGTATGCACGAAGTGCGATGAGGCGGAAGGTTGTTGACGCGATGATACGCCAGACACCGTGGACAAGTTAATTTCCGTTGAGAATGTCCGAAAATCGGGCGGTAAGGAGGAATGAAAATGGCGAAACAAAAAATCAGAATCAGATTAAAGGCATTTGATCACAAAATAATTGATCAATCAGCACAGAAAATTGTAGAAACTGCAAAGAAAACAGGTGCTACGGTATCGGGTCCGATACCTCTTCCAACTGAGAAGAACGTTTTCACAATTTTAAGATCACCTCATGTTAATAAAGACTCGAGAGAGCAGTTCGAAATGAGAACGCATAAGAGACTAATTGACATTCTTGATCCTACACCAAAGACTGTTGATTCATTAATGAGATTAGACTTGCCTTCTGGTGTGGATATCGAGATTAAACTCTAATATTGGGAGGTGGATAGGATGAGAGATATGATTTTAGGAAAAAAAATAGGAATGACACAAGTATTTGACACAGAGGGAAGATTAATCCCTGTTACAGTTGTAGAAGCAGGACCATGTATAGTGGTTCAGCAAAAGGACATTGAGAATGATGGCTACCAGGCTGTAAAAGTTGGTTATGGTAGTATCAAAGAAAAGAATGCAAACAAACCAGATAAAGGTCAGTTCGCAAAAGCTGGAATAGCTCCACTTAGATATTTAAGAGAAGTTAAAGTTGATGACTTAGCTCAATATCCATTAGGACATGAGATTAAGGTTGATGTTTTCCAAGCTGGAGATATGGTTGATGTAACTGGAACTAGTAAAGGTAAAGGAACTCAAGGTGTTATTAAAAGACACAACTTTAGCAGAGGACCAATGTCTCACGGTTCAAGACATCATAGAAAACCAGGTTCAATTGGAGCTTTAGGTCCAAACAGAGTATTTAAAGGTAAAAAACTTCCAGGACATATGGGTAAAGACAAAATAACAGTTCAAGGTTTGGAAGTAATAAAAGTTGACATGGAAAAGAATCTGATTTTAATTAAAGGTTCAGTTCCAGGTGCAAGAAAAACGTTAATTACAATTAAGAAATCAGTGAAGTCATAGGAATAGATACCAGCAGGAAGGAGGAAATGAAATGCCAAGTGTGAAATTATTTAACATAGAAGGCAATGAGGTTGGCCAAGTACAGTTGAGTGAAGAGATTTTTGGGATAGAACCTAATGAAAGTGTTGTTCACGAAGCTGTGGTAATGCAGCTAGCCAGCATGAGAAGAGGAACATCTTCAACAAAGCACAGAGGAGAAGTAAGAGGTGGCGGACGTAAGCCCTGGAGACAAAAAGGTACTGGAAGAGCAAGAGCAGGTACTATTAGATCTCCATTATGGCGTGGTGGTTCAATTACTTTTGGACCGAAGCCAAGAAGCTATTCTTACAGCATTCCAAAGAAAAAGAGAAGATTAGCTCTTAAATCTGTATTAAGTGATAAAGTTTTAACAGAAGACATTGTCATTCTTGATGCACTTTCTATGGAACAGCCAAAAACAAAAGATATGATTAAAATTTTGACTGCTCTTAATAACGAAGGTAAAGCATTAGTTGTTACTGCAGACGAAGATTTTAACATTGGAAAATCTGTAAGCAATCTTCCAGGAATTACTTATACAACTTCTGAAGAATTAAATGTTTACGATATAATCAGCCATAAAAAGCTTATAATCACTCAGGAAGCAGTTGCCAAGACAGAGGAGGTGCTTTCCAGATGAAAAATTCATACGATATTATTATAAAGCCAGTTATTACAGAGAAAACTGTATCTATGATGGAAGAAGGAAAATATACTTTCAGAGTAGCAAAAGGCGCTAACAAATTTGAAATCAAAAACGCAATTCAGGACATTTTTAAAGTTAACGTAGTTAACGTTTCCACTATGAATGTTAGAGGAAAACTAAAAAGAATGGGTCGTTCTGAAGGGAAGACTGCTAGCTGGAAAAAAGCTATTGTAACTTTAAAAGAAGGACAGCAGATTGAAGTTTTTGAAGGACTGTAAAAAACCTGAAATTTTGATTAGGAGGTAAGGTTAATGTCTATAAAGAGTTTTAAACCTACATCTCCTGCAAGAAGACATATGACAGTTTTGTCATTTAAGGAAATTACTACTGATACTCCAGAAAAATCATTGGTAGTACCTTTAAAGAAACATGCAGGAAGAAATGCTAGGGGTAAAATCACAGTGCGTCACCATGGTGGTGGCCATAAGAGAAAATACAGAATTATTGATTTCAAAAGAACAAAGGATGTAATTCCAGGTAAAGTAAGTACTATTGAATATGATCCTAACAGATCAGCTAATATTGCTTTAATCACTTACTTAGATGGAGAAAAAAGATATATTATAGCTCCAAATGGCTTAAATGTTGGAGACGTAATTTACTCAGGTCCTGAGTCTGATATAAAAGTTGGAAATGCTCTTCCGATAAAGAACATTCCAGTAGGTACTATCATCCACAACGTTGAATTGAAGCCTGGTAAAGGTGGACAATTAGCAAGATCAGCAGGTGGAAGTATTCAGCTAATGGCTAAAGAAGGCAACTACGCTCAAATTAGAATGCCATCCGGTGAAGTTAGAATGGTTCATATCACTTGTCGTGCAACAATCGGCCAAGTTGGTAATTTATCATATGAAAACGTTACTATTGGTAAAGCTGGTAGAAGCCGTTGGTTAGGTAAAAGACCTACAGTTCGTGGTTCTGTTATGAATCCAAACGATCACCCACACGGTGGTGGTGAAGGACGTGCTCCAATTGGACGTAAAGCACCAGTTACTCCTTGGGGTAAGGTTGCAATCGGTAAGAAAACACGTAAAAAGAAAAATCTTAGCAATCAGTTTATTCTTAAGAAAAGAAAATAGTCTGAGAAAGGAGGCAATCGCTTAATGGGCAGATCAGTAAAAAAAGGACCTTATGTTGAAGAACGTCTTTATAAAAGAATTCTTCAGATGAACGAAAGCAATGAAAAGAAGCTGATTAAGACATGGTCAAGAAGCTCAACAATCTTTCCAGAGTTTATAGGACATACAATTGCCGTTCACGATGGTAGAAAGCATGTTCCTGTGTACGTAACAGAGGACATGGTAGGACATAAATTAGGAGAATTTTCTCCAACAAGAACATATAAAGGTCACACAGATTCAGAAAAGTCTTCAGGTTTAAGATAAGGAGTCCGGAAGAGAGAGGGGGTTCTTAGTAAAATGGAAACAAAAGCAGTTGCGAAATATATTAGAATTTCGCCAATGAAAGTTCAACAAGTTATGAACGTTATTAGAGGTAAAGATGTGCAGGAAGCTTATGCTACTTTGAAGTTTACTCCTAAAAAAGCAGCTTTTTTAGTTGAGAAAGTTCTTAAGTCTGCAGTTGCTAATGCTGAAAATAATTTGGAATTAGATACAGACAATCTTTATGTAAAAGCTTGTCATGTTGATCAGGGTCCGACTTTAAAGAGACAAAAACCAAGAGCAATGGGAAAAGCGGATTTAATTCGTAAAAGAACAAGCCATATTACTGTGGTTGTAGCTGAGAAGAAGGAGGGATAATTAAGTGGGTCAAAAAGTTAGTCCTAAAGGTCTCAGAATCGGTATCATCAAAAATTGGGATGCAAGATGGTATGCAGATAAATTATATGTTGAGTTACTGCAAGAGGACTTGAAAATCAGAGAATATATTAAGAAAAAACTTTTTACTGCTGGAATTTCAAACATAATAATTGAAAGAGCAGCAAACACAAGAGTTAAAATAACTATCTTCACTGCTAAACCGGGTATCGTAATCGGAAGAAACGGTTCTGAAATCGAAGCTCTAAAACAGCAGTTAAAGAAAATGACAAATAAAGAAGTTAATATCAATATACAGGAAGTAAAAAAACCGGAAAAAGATTCACAGCTTGTAGCTGAATCTGTAGCAGCTCAACTTGAAAAAAGGGTTGCATTTAGAAGAGCTATAAAACAAGCTATCAGCAGAGCTCTTAAGAGTGGTGCAAAAGGTATCAAAATTGCTGTTTCAGGAAGACTTGGAGGAGCAGAAATCGCAAGAACAGAGTGGATGAGTGAAGGAAAAGTTCCTCTTCATACTCTTAGAGCAGATATAGATTATGCATTTGCGGAGGCGGATACTACTTACGGTAAACTTGGAGTAAAAGTTTGGATTTACAATGGCGAAATTCTGCCAGAGGCAAAAAACACTCCACAACCTGTTAAAGAGGAGGAATAAACCATGTTAATGCCTAAAAGAGTAAAATGGCGTAGACAACACAGACCAAAAATGACTGGAAATGCAAATAAAGGCAACGCTATATCATACGGAGAATTTGGACTTAAGTCTTTAGATGCATCATGGATTACCAGTAGACAAATTGAAGCAGCCCGTATTGCTATGACTCGTTATACAAAACGTGGTGGTAAAGTTTGGATTAAAATATTCCCTCACAAGCCAATTACTGCAAAGCCTGCTGAAACTAGAATGGGATCAGGTAAAGGTTCACCAGAATACTGGGTAGCGGTAATTAAGCCAGGACGTGTATTGTTTGAAATGTCTGGAGTAACTGAAGAAGTTGCTAGAGAAGCATTCAGACTTGCGATGCACAAGCTTCCTGTAAGATGTAAGTTTGTGAAAAAGGAAGAAATTGGTGGTGAAGAATAATGAAAGCAAAAGAATTTAGAGATTTTACAACACAAGAACTTGAGACAAAGATATTGAGTCTAAAGGAAGAATTGTTTAATCTACGCTTTCAGATGGCTACTGGCCAGTTGGACAATCCAATGAGAATTAAGACAGTTAAAAAAGATATCGCGAAATCAAAAACTGTTCTTAGAGAGCGTGAATTAAATATAGAGAGACCCAAAGTTAAGTGAAGGGGGTAAATGAGTTGGATAGAGCTGCACGTAAGGTTCGTATCGGAAAAGTAGTTAGCGATAAAATGGATAAAACTATTACAGTTGCTATCGAAAGTCAGGAAAGACATCCGATCTATAAAAAATACAAAACAGTTACTAAGAAATATAAAGCTCATGATGAGCAAAATGAATGCAGGATCGGCGATAAGGTTAAAATCATGGAAACCCGCCCTCTTAGCAAAGATAAAAGATGGAGATTGATTGAAATAGTAGAGAAAGCGCCTATCATCTAAAATAGGTAACCTGCTTTCGAAGGGAGGTTTTCGAAAGATGATTCAACAAGAAACTAGATTAAAAGTTGGCGATAATACTGGAGCTAAAGAGCTTCTATGTATTAGAGTATTAGGCGGCACAAGACGCAGATATGCAGGTGTTGGCGATATCATCGTTTGTGCAGTTAAAGATGCTGCTCCTGGTGGCATGGTAAAAAAAGGTGATGTTGTAAAGGCTGTAGTAGTAAGAAGCGTTCGTCCTGTAAAAAGAAAAGACGGCTCCTACATTAAGTTCAATGAGAACGCTGCAGTAATAATTAAAGATGATCGCAGTCCAAGAGGCACACGTATCTTTGGCCCTGTTGCTAGAGAATTACGTGACAAAGATTTTATGAAAATTATATCTTTGGCTCCTGAAGTGCTGTAACAACAAGCCCTGGAGGTGAAATAAATGGCAAAACTTCATGTAAAAAAAGGAGATTCAGTAGTAATTACTGCTGGAAAAGATAAAGGCAAAAGAGGTAATGTCCTTCAAGCTATGCCAAAAGAAGATAAGTTAATAGTTGAAGGTGTTAATGTAATAAAGAGACATTCAAAGCCAAACAAGGCTAATCCCCAAGGGGGCATCATTGAAAGAGAAGCTGCGATTCATGCTTCAAATGCAATGCCATACTGCACAAAATGTGGTAAAGGTGTTAGAATCACAAAAAAAGTTCTTTCAGATGGTAGCAAAGTTAGATCTTGTGCTAAATGTGGAGAAGTGTTCGATAAATAAGAAATGCGGAAAGGAGGCTTACGGAGTTGGCCAGATTAAAGGAAAAGTATCAGAATGAAATGATTCCCTTAATGCAAGAAAAATTTGCATATAAAAGTGTTATGGAAATTCCTAAATTTGAAAAAGTAGTTATTAATATTGGTCTTGGAGAAGCAGTAGCTAATACAAAAGTACTAGATGCAGCGGTTGAAGATCTTACATTAATTTCTGGTCAGAAGCCGATTGTTACGCGGGCTAAAAAATCAATTGCTACTTTCAAGCTTAGAGAAGGAATGCCAATAGGTGCAAAAGTAACTCTACGCGGAGAGAGAATGTATGATTTTATTGATAAGCTAGTTAATATTGTACTTCCAAGAGTTCGTGACTTTAGAGGTGTATCCCCTAAAGCATTTGATGGAAGAGGAAATTATAGCTTGGGTTTAAAAGAGCAGTTGATTTTCCCGGAAATCGACTATGAAAAAGTTGATAAAGTACGTGGATTAGAAGTGGTTTTTGTAACAACAGCAAAAACTGATGAAGAAGGAAGAGAATTATTGAGATTAAGTGGAATGCCATTTAGCAAAAACTAGATCTCTTTAATTAAAAGGAGGTAAGAATTAGTGGCTAAAGTTTCAATGAGAGTTCGCAGGGCTCCCAAGTTTAAAGTACAAGTAGTTAATAGATGTAAAGTATGTGGAAGACCACACGCTTACATGCGTAAATTTGGAATATGCCGTATCTGCTTTAGAGAACTTGCTTATAAAGGGCAACTACCTGGAGTTACAAAAGCCAGTTGGTAAACCTCAAGTGATGGAAGGAGGTAAATAAATAATATGGTTATGACTGATCCAATTGCTGATTTTTTAACAAGAGTCAGAAATGCAAATATGATTAAACATGATACTGTAGAGGTACCTGCATCAAAAGTTAAAATTAACTTAGCAGATATCCTTAAATCAGAAGGATTTATAAAAGATTATGAGGTTATCGAGGATAGCAAGCAGGGAATGATTAGAATGTTCCTTAAATATGGCGATAACAATCAAAAAGTAATCAGTGGACTTAAAAGAATTAGCAAACCTAGTTTAAGAGTTTACTGCAAAAAAGATGAAGTTCCAAAAGTCCTAGGTGGCTTAGGAGTTGCGGTTATTTCTACATCTCAAGGTATAGTAACAGATAAAGTTGCTCGTAAAAATGGCCTTGGCGGAGAAGTAATCTGCTACGTATGGTAATAATAATCGGGAGGTATTAATATGTCCAGAATTGGTAAACTTCCTGTCAATATTCCAAGTGGTGTTGAGGTAAATGTTAAAGAAGATAATCTTGTAGAAGTTAAAGGTCCTAAGGGAACACTTTCAAGAAATCTTTCAAGCGAAATGGAAATTTCAATCGAAGATGGTGCAGTTGTAGTTAAGCGTCCATCAGATGAAAAAAACCACAGAGCATTACATGGTCTGACAAGAACTCTAATAAATAATATGGTAGTAGGTGTTTCTGAAGGATATCAGAAGTCATTGAAAATGGTTGGTGTTGGATACAGAGCTTCAATGCAAGGTAAAAAGCTTGTATTAGCAGCTGGATATTCACACCCAGTAGAAATGGAAGCCTACGAAAATACTGAAATAGAAGTTCCAACACAAGACACAATAATTGTTAAAGGTATTGACAAGGAAAAAGTAGGAAGTCTTGCAGCTAACATTAGAGCTGTTAGAGAGCCTGAACCATATAAAGGTAAAGGTATCAGATATACAACTGAAGTAGTTAAAATAAGACCAGGTAAAACTTCTGGTAAGTAGTAAGGCATAGTGGAAAGGGGTGACTTTAATGATAAAGAAAACACCTAGGAAAAAAACTAGAGCAAAAAAACATGCAAGAATTAGATATACTTTAAAAGGAACTGCTGAAAGACCTCGTCTTTGTGTTTATAGAAGTTTAAATAATATCTATGGACAAATCATTGATGATCAAAAGGGAGTTACTCTTGTTTCTGCTTCTTCTTTAAAAGAAGATTTTGGTGGAAATGCAGAAGGTGCTAAGAAAGTTGGCGCTGAAGTTGCAAAGAAAGCTCTTGAACAGGGAATTACAAAAGTAGTATTCGATCGTGGCGGATTAATGTATCATGGCAGAATTAAATCTTTTGCAGAAGGCGCAAGAGAAGCAGGATTAGAGTTTTAATTTTTTTGGTGAAGGAGGGAAAATCTTTTGGCTAGAGGTACAGATAGACAAAGAGGTTCAGAAAAACAACAGGAATTTCAAGAAAAAGTAATTTTCATTAACCGTGTTGCTAAAGTAGTAAAAGGTGGACGTCGTTTCAACTTTAGTGCTTTAGTTGCAGTAGGTAACCAAAATGGTAAGGTTGGCATTGGAATGGGTAAAGCATCAGAAGTTCCAGAAGCAATTAGAAAAGCCGTTGAGGATGCAAAGAGAAATGTTGTTGAAATTCCGATGACAAATACAACAATTCCTCACCAGGTACTTGGTAAATTTGGTGCAGCTAGAGTTATGCTAAAGCCTGCAGCACCTGGTACAGGAGTTATCGCTGGTGGAGCAGCTAGAGCTGTAGTGGAATTATGTGGTATTAAAGATATTCTTACAAAGTCTTTAGGATCAAGTAACAGTCTTAATATTGTTAAAGCTACTATGCAAGGTCTTGAATCTTTGAAAAAAGTTGAAGATGTTGCTGCTCTTCGTGGTAAGACTGTAGAAGAAATTCTTAAATAGGAGGCAAGACAATGGGAAAAATTAAGGTTACCTTAGTGAAAAGCACTATAGGAAGAGGACCAAAACAAATGGCAACTGCCCAAACTCTTGGCCTAACTAAATTAAATAAATCAGTTATAAAAGAAGACAACGATGCTATCAGAGGCATGGTTAACACAATAGGTCATTTAGTTAAAGTAGAAGAAGTTTAGGCAAAGGATAGGAGGTGTTCTCTGTGAAGCTCCATGAAATTAAACCGGCAGAGGGTTCAAGAAAAGATAGAACTCGTAAAGCCAGAGGTATTGGTAGTGGATTAGGTAAAACAGCAGGTAGAGGTCACAAAGGTCAAAAAGCTCGTTCAGGCGGGGGAAAAGGCCCATACTTTGAAGGTGGTCAAACACCACTACAAAGAAGACTTCCAAAGCGTGGTTTTTCAAATGCTAGATTTAAAACAGTTTATGTTGCAATAAACTTAGACATGATTGATGAGAAGTTCGAAGCAAACGCTGAAGTTACACCAGAAACTTTAAAAGCAGCTGGCGTAGTTAATCAAATGAAAGACGGTGTAAAGGTTCTCTCAAGAGGTGAAATATCCAAGCCACTAGTTTTCAAGGTTCATGCTGTTAGCGAAGCAGCTAAAGCAAAGATTGAACAAGCTGGCGGCAGTGTCGAGGTGATTAATTAATAATGGTTGATGCATTAAAGAGTGTTTTTAAGGTTGAAGAACTCAGACGAAAAATAATATTCACATTAATGATGATACTTGTATTTAGAATCGGGACTCACATCCCTATTCCAGGAATTAAATTGGAAGTATTACAAGAATTAATTGGTCAGGGGCAGCTTTTAGGATTTTTTGATATTATTTCCGGTGGTGCTTTTGCAAACTTTTCGATTTTTGCCATGAGTATCACGCCATACATTAATGCTTCGATCATTATTCAATTATTGACAATTGTTGTTCCTTCTTTGGAAAGATTAGCTAAAGAAGGTGTGGAAGGAAGAAAGAAAATTGTTGAATATACAAGATATTTAACTGTTATTCTTGGTTTCGTTCAAGGTATTGGTATATCTTTCGGATTTAGAACTGCACTTGAAAATACTTCTTTCCCAAGTATTTTATTAATAGCATTAACATTAACAGCCGGAACGGCATTTCTAATGTGGTTAGGGGAAATGATTACTGAAAAAGGTATTGGAAATGGTATTTCCATCATTATCTTTGCTGGTATTGTTTCTAGTCTTCCAGGTGGTGTAATGGCTATGGTAGAATATTTCAGAACAGGAACAATTGGAATATTTACATTAGTAGCATTTGTAGTAGTAGCAGCAGTTGTTATTGTTGCAATAATTGCTGTTAATGAAGGACAAAGAAGAATTCCAGTACATTATGCAAAAAGAATTGTTGGCAGAAAAGTATACGGCGGGCAAAGCACGCATATTCCAATAAAGGTAAACTCAGCAGGCGTTATTCCGGTAATTTTTGCGATGTCAATTATGATGTTCCCAGGAACAATTGCATCCTGGTTCCCAGATAATGGTTTTGCAAGAGCAATAGGATCATTTTTTGATTTTACATCAATACCTTACATGGTTTTCTATGCGATGCTTATTATGTTCTTTACGTATTTCTATTCTGCAATTACATTTAATCCTGCAGATGTATCTGATAATATTAAGAAAAACGGTGGTTTTATTCCAGGTATTAGACCAGGAAGACCAACTACTGATTACATTACTAAAATAATGAACAGAATTACCTTAGCAGGTGCAATTTTCCTTGCAGCTATTGCTGTTCTTCCAAGTATTCTGATTGCTTTAACAGCTGTCCCTGTTTATTTTGGCGGAACTGCACTTCTTATTGTTGTTGGTGTAGCACTAGATACAATGAAACAATTAGAAGCTAGTTTGTTGATGAGACACTATGAAGGCTTTATGAAGTAAAATATAAAACATCAGGGGGAAGGTAATATGAGAATTTTATTAATGGGACCTCCCGGAGCCGGAAAAGGTACACAGGCGGAAAAATTAACGGAGATTCTTAACATTCCTCATATCTCCACAGGAGATATGTTCAGGAAAGCTATTAAAGAGCAGACTGACCTTGGCAAGAAAGCAAAGAGCTTTATGGATCAAGGAGAGTTAGTTCCTGATGAGGTTACGGTTGGAATTGTTAAAGATAGAATTAAAGAAGAAGACTGCGAAAATGGTTTTCTGTTAGATGGTTTCCCAAGAACAGTAGTACAAGCAGATGCTCTGGGAAAAATGCTTGAAGATTTAGGGATAAAATTAGATTCAGTGATCAATATTGAGGTACCATTTGAAGAATTGATTGGTCGTTTAACAGGAAGAAGAATCTGCAAATCCTGTGGGGCAACTTATCACATGATTTTCAATCCTCCAAAGGTTGAAGGTGTTTGCGATAAGTGTGGTGGAGAATTATACCAAAGAGATGATGATACTGAAGAAACAGCAAAAAATCGTCTTCAGGTTTATGAAAAACAAACAGCACCCCTTTTAGAATACTATAATAACACTGGTCTTTTAGTTAATGTAAATGGAAATCAGTCAATGGAAGAAGTTTTAGCAGAAATACTAAAAGTTCTGGGTAAGTAGAGTTTTAGTGGGTGAGACTTATCTAGATATACTCATAATTTATTCTGATTTTACTCCCTAATTTATTTAAAAGGTGATTTAATGCCAATAAAAAGAGAAATACAAAAAGGTCAACTCGTAACTTCCAGAGCTGGTCGTGATAAAAACACAATATATATTATTTATGATTGGGATACTACTTTTGTATATGTAGTTGATGGTCAATATAAAAGAATAAGTAATCCTAAGAAAAAAAATATAAACCATTTATGGTATTCTGAAAAAATAGACCAAGAAATTAATGAAAAGCTTTCGACAGGTTCGAAAGTTACAAACAAAGATATTCGGGATGCTTTGGATAGATTAGTTGCAAAGAGTTGAGGTAAAAAAGGAGGTTTTTGAGTATGTCTAAAGAAGTAATAGAAGTAGAAGGAACAGTAATTGAACCACTACCAAATGCAATGTTTCATGTTGAATTAGAAAACGGACATAAAATACTTGCCCACGTTTCTGGAAAAATCAGAATGAATTTTATTAAAATTCTACCTGGTGATAAAGTTACATTGGAACTTTCACCATACGATTTAACCAGAGGAAGAATTACTTACAGGTATAAATAGAAGGAGGGTTTCTTATGAAGGTAAGGGCTTCAGTTAAACCTATTTGTGAAAAATGTAAAATCATTCGCAGAAACGGTGTAATAAGAGTGATCTGTGAAAATCCCAAGCACAAGCAAAGACAAGGGTAGTAAAACCTAGGGGAGGTGCAATAAAAGAATGGCAAGAATTGTCGGCGTAGATTTACCAAGAGATAAAAGAGTTGAAATTGCTTTAACTTACATTTTCGGAATTGGAAGATCTCAGTCTTTAAAAATTTTAGATCAAACAAATATTGATAAAAATACAAGAGTAAAAGACCTTACGGAAGATGAAGTTACTCAATTAAGAGAAATTATTCGTGCTATGCAAACTGAAGGTGACTTAAGAAGAGAAGTTTCTTTAAATATCAAGAGACTTATTGAAATCGGTTGCTACAGAGGTTTAAGACACCGTAGAGGTTTACCTGTTCGTGGTCAAAGAACAAAAACAAATGCTCGTACTCGTAAGGGTAAAATAAAATCAGTTGTATCAAAGAAAAAGAAATAAGGGGTGAGAATTTTTAATGGCAAGTCCAAAGAAACGCACACGCGTTAAAAAGAAAGAAAGAAAAAATATCAGTAAGGGTATTGTTCACATTCAGTCAACTTTCAATAACACAGTTGTAACAATTACTGATACAAATGGTAACACCATTGCTTGGGCAAGTTCTGGTGGCGTTGGATTTAAAGGTTCAAGAAAAAGTACCCCTTTTGCTGCTCAAATGGCCGGAGAACAAGCAGCTAAAGCTGCAATGGAACACGGTTTAAGAGAAGTTGAATGTATGGTTAAAGGACCTGGTTCAGGACGTGAAGCAGCTATTAGATCATTACAAGCTGCTGGTTTGGAAGTTAATACAATTAAAGATGTTACTCCAATTCCCCACAACGGATGTCGTCCACCAAAACGTAGAAGAGTATAGGAGGTGTTAAGTTAATAATGGCTAGATATACAGGACCTGTTTGTAGGTTATGCCGTAGAGAAGGTGTTAAACTTTTTCTAAAAGGCGATAGATGTTACTCAGAAAAATGTGCATTTGAAAAGAGAGCTTACGCTCCTGGTCAACACGGACAAAGAAGATCTAAGCAATCTGAGTACGGACTTCAGTTAAGAGAGAAACAAAAAGCTCGTAGAATTTATGGAATTGGCGAAGGCCAGTTTAGAAAATATTTCAAAGAAGCTGATAGAAGAAAAGGTGTTACTGGTGAAAATCTTATTGTTCAATTAGAACAAAGATTTGACAACATTGTTTTCAGAGCCGGTTTTGCTGATTCAAGATCACAAGCAAGACAGCTTGTAAGACATAACCACTTCAAAGTTAATGGCAGAAAAGCTAATATTCCTTCAATGATTTTAAAAGTTGGGGATGAAATTCAGCTTAAAGAAGGAAGTAAAAAATCAGTAGTTATTAAAGCTATTGTTGAGAAGCTTGGTCAAGGAAACACACCAGAATGGTTGAATCTTGATGCAGAGAACTTAGCTGTTAAAATTGTTGCATTACCAGCCAGAGAAAATGTTGACATACCAGTAAGTGAACAGTTGATAGTTGAGTTGTACTCCAGATAGTCTCAATAAAAAATAAAAGACTAGGGGGTTATTAAATGATAGAAATTGAAAAGCCAAGTATTGAACTTGTTGATTCAGATGAAAATAAAACATATGGTAAGTTTGTCCTTGAACCGCTTGAAAGAGGGTATGGTACAACTTTAGGTAATTCCTTAAGAAGAGTTCTACTTTCCTCACTTCCAGGTTCAGCAATTACTTCTGTAAAAATTGATGGAGTTCTACATGAATTCTCAACAATTCCAGGAGTAGTTGAAGATGTAACTGACATCGTTTTAAATTTAAAACAATTGAACCTGGCCTTAAATAGCGATGAACCAAAAGTCATTCGCATTGACAAAGAAGGAGAAGGAGTTATCACTGCTGGCGATATTATAGCAGGACCAGAAGTTGAAATTCTTAACCCAGAACAAGTTATTGCGACGCTTGATAAAAATGGAAAGCTATTTATTGAGATGGTAATTGAAAGAGGCAGAGGATATGTCCCTGCTATTAGCAATAAAAAAGAGGAAGATTCAATTGGCACAATTCCAATAGATGCAATCTTCTCACCAATAAAAAAGGTTAACTTCTCAGTAGAAGACACAAGAGTTGGCCAAAAGACAGATTATGACAGATTAATTCTTGAAGTTTGGACTAGAGGGAGTATTACTCCATCCCAAGCGATTAGTCTTTCTGCAAAAGTTTTAGCAGATCATTTGTCATTATTTATTAACCTTTCTGAATCTACTAACGACATTGAAATAATGATCGAAAAAGAGGAAGACACTAAGGATAATGTTTTAGAAATGACAATTGAGGAACTTGATTTAACTGTCAGATCCCATAACTGTCTGAAGAGAGCTGGAATCACTACTGTTCAACAGCTTACACAGAAAACAGAAGAAGAAATGATGAAAGTTCGAAATCTGGGAACAAAATCTTTGGTAGAGATAAAACAGAAACTATTAAGTTTAGGATTGGGTTTAAAATCCTCCGAAGAATAGAGATAAGAAATATTCTAAGGAAAAGGAGGCGAAGTATATAATGGGTTACAGAAAATTAGGCAGAAGAAGTGACCATAGAAGGTCGATGTTAAGAAATATGACAACTTCTTTATTAAGAGAAGGTAGAATATTAACAACTGAACCTAAAGCTAAGGAAGTTAGAAGAATCGCTGAAAAAATGATTACACTTGGTAAACGCGGTGATCTTCACGCTAGAAGACAAGTTATGGCTTATATTTTAGATGAAACTGTTGTGCACAACCTGTTTACAGATATTGCTCCAAAATATGCAGAGAGACAGGGCGGATATACAAGAATAATCAAAGCCGGTTTCCGTAGAGGTGACGCATCACCAACAGCAGTAGTAGAACTAGTATAAATAAGGGTCAGGATTAATCTTCCTGACTTTTATTTATTTAAGGGGAAATTTATATGATTAAAGTTGAGAATCTATATCATTATTATTCCCAAGGGAAAGAAAACGAAACTCTAGCCCTTGATGGCGTTAACCTTCAAATTAATGAAGGGGAATTCATTGTTGTTCTTGGCCATAATGGATGTGGAAAGTCCACTTTGGCCAAGCATTTGAATTCTTTATTACTTCCTGGGAAAGGGGAAGTAATTGTTGATGGACTAAATTCAAAAGATGAAGAAAATCTTTGGGAAATCAGAAAAAAAGTTGGTATGGTTTTTCAAAATCCTGACAATCAGCTTGTAGCAACAACAGTTGAAGAGGATATTGCTTTTGGGATGGAGAATCTTGGTATTCCCCAAAAGATCATGAAAGAGAGAATTATTGAAGTTTTAGACAAGGTTAAGATGACTGATTACAGAAATAAACCTCCACATTTATTGTCTGGAGGACAGAAGCAAAGAATAGCTATTGCAGGTATCATTGCAATGAGACCAGCATATCTGGTACTAGACGAGCCGACGGCGATGCTTGATCCCGAAGGAAGAAGAGAAGTTATTGATACAATTATTCAGTTAAATAAAGAAGAAGGTTTAACTATTGTATTAATAACCCATTTTATGGAAGAAGCTGTATTAGCCGATAGATTGATCGTTATGGAAGAGGGAAAAGTGGTAACTCAAGGTAATCCACGAGAAGTGTTCGCAAAAGTGGATGAATTAAAAAAACTTCGCCTTGATATCCCTCAAGTTACAGAAATTGCCTATGAATTAAATAAAATTGATAAGACATTTCCTAGTGATATATTAACGATAGAAGAGATGGTGGAGCAGTTATGCCAATAATTATAAAAGATCTTTATTATACCTATCAAAAAGGAACACCTTATGAAACTCATGCTTTAAAGGGTGTGAGTCTAGATATTAATGAAGGTGAATTTGTTGGTCTTATTGGCCATACAGGTTCTGGAAAATCTACATTAGTACAGCATCTTAATGGTCTTGTAATCCCAACTTCTGGAACTGTCCAGGTTGATGAGTTAACAACTAGTGAAAAAAAAATTAAGATGAGAGACGTAAGGAAAAAAGTAGGTCTTGTTTTTCAATATCCTGAACATCAGCTTTTTGAAGAAACCGTAGAAAAAGATGTTGGATATGGTCCGGAAAACTTAGGTTTTTCAGAGAATGAAAAAAGGAAAATAGTAAAAGAGGCGCTGGAAGCAGTTCAGTTAAATTATAAGAGCATAAAAGATAAGTCTCCATTTAATTTAAGTGGAGGACAGAAGAGAAGAGTTGCTATTGCAGGTATTATTGCAATGAAACCTAAATATTTGGTTCTAGATGAACCTACGGCTGGATTAGACCCTAAAGGAAGAGAAGAAATATTATACCAAATCAAGAAATTGCATGAAGAGTTTGGTATGACTATAGTTCTTGTGTCCCACAGTATGGATGATGTTGCTAGATTTGCAGACAAGCTCATTGTGATGCATAAAGGGCAAGTTGAGATGATGGGGAAGCCGTCAGATGTTTTTAAAAGTAGAGATAGATTAAAAGAAATAGGCCTTGGTGTTCCTGTAGTAACGGAGCTTTTTTATCGCCTTGAAGAAAAAGGAATAGTTCTTGATAAGAATGTTTTTACAGTAGAAGAAGCTGTCCTTGAGTTAAAAAAAGGATTTTTCAAAGGAGCGAATGCTCATGCTTAAAGATATTACTATTGGTCAATATATTGCTGGAGATTCATTTATTCATAAGATGGATCCAAGAGGGAAGATTTTTGCAGTTTTTATTTTTATGGCTGCACTCTTTACTGCTAAAGATGGCTTATCTTATGCTTTGGTTTCGGCATTTACTCTATTTGTGATCTTGTTATCCCAAATTTCTATAAAGCATTATTTAAAAGGTTTAAAACCATTATTAATAATTATTGTCCTTACATCTACAATGCATTTTTTCTTGACTCCAGGTGAGGAGATTTGGAGCTGGGGTATATTAAGGTTAACAAGAGAAGGCCTATGGCAAGGTTTTTTTATGGGCTTGCGGTTAGCATTATTAATTATAATAACTTCAGTTCTAACTTTAAGTACTACGCCAATTTCCTTAACTGATGGAATTGAAAAGTTGCTTAATCCCTTTAAAAAGATTGGTATTCCTGCACATGAGTTGGCTATGATGATGACAATAGCTTTAAGATTTATTCCAACTCTAATTGAAGAAACTGAAAAGATTATGAATGCTCAAAAGGCTAGAGGAGCAGATTTCGAAAGTGGGAATCTTATCAACAGAGCAAAGGCTTTAATTCCGATCTTGGTTCCCCTTTTCATTAGTTCCTTTAGGCGTGCGGATGATTTAGCAATCGCAATGGAAGCAAGATGCTACAGAGGAGGAGAAGGGAGATCAAGGTTACGTGAACTCGCTTATTCTTCAAGAGATTTTATAGCGATATTTACTGTTACATTACTGTTATCAGCAGTAATATATTTTAAAACTAGTATATGAATTATGGTGTTTTTATGAAAAGAAATATTAGAGCAACTATTGAGTTTGATGGTAGTCATTATAAAGGATTTCAGAAACAGACAAAATGGGGTCCAACTGTTCAGGGAGTTCTTGAACAAGCAATAAAGCATACTTTAAATGAAAAGATAAAAATTTACGGTTGTAGCAGAACTGATGCGGGGGTTCATGCTTGCAATTATACAATTAGTTTTAAAACAGAAAATCCTATTCCTGTAGAAAATTTAAGATTTGTAACTAATAATAAGCTACCTTTAAGCATATATATAAAATCAATGGAAGATGCTCCTCCCGAGTTTCACGCAAGACATCTTGCAACTAAGAAGTATTATATCTATAAAGTTCTTAGGGGTGAACGTCCAGAAGTTTTTCAACATAATTATAAATATTATTTTCCTGCCGATCTTGATATAGAAAAAATGAAACTTGCCTTAGATGAATTTGTGGGGGAAAAGGACTTTAGAGCTTTTTCATCAAAACACACAGATGTTCCTCATTTTAGAAGAACAGTTTATGAAGCATATTTAACTGAAGAAGGAAATGAACTTTGGTTTCATTTTATCGGAAGAGGATTTGTTTATAATATGTTAAGGCTTGTTGTTGGAACTGTATTGGATGTTGGTACAGGGAAAAAAAATATTGAATCTATTATAGAAGCATTGGAAACTGGGGATAGAAGTCTCAGATCCAAAAAAGCACCAGCTTCAGGATTATATTTAAAGGAAGTTTACTATTGACATAAAGTAAGTGTTTTATTACAATAAATTGTGGTTTATTGTTAAGCGAGCCCCGTTAACTTGTTTAATATGATGAACCTTATCAGAGGAGGAAATTGATATGCGTACCACGTACATGGCTAAGCCAACTGAAGTGGAAAGAAAATGGTATATTTTCGACGCGGAAGGCCAAACTTTAGGAAGAATGGCTTCTGTTGTTGCTTCAGTATTAAGAGGAAAACACAAACCTACATTTACACCAAATGTTGATTGCGGTGATCACGTAATCATTATTAATGCAGAGAAAATTCAGCTTACAGGAAATAAATTAGATCAAAAAGAATTAATTCGTCACAGTGGACATCCTGGTGGTTTAAAAAGGACTAAGTATAGAGATCTATTGGAAAAAAGACCTGAATTAGCCATTGAAGTAGCTGTAAAAGGCATGCTTCCCCATAATCGTTTGGGTGCAAAAATGTTTACAAAATTAAATGTCTACCAAGGTTCTGAGCATCCTCATCAAGCACAGAAACCTGAAGTATGGCAAGGTTAGGAAGGAGGAAGCAAATTATGGCAGATCAAGTTCAATACTATGGAACAGGACGTCGTAAGAAGTCCATTGCAAGAGTAAGACTATTACCAGGCGATGGAAACATCACCATTAATGGTAGAGAATTAGAAAACTATGTTGATAAGAAAACTTTAGAAATGATCATTAAGCAACCTCTGGTATTAACTGAGACAGAAGGTAGATTTAATGTTGTATGTAAAGTTCAGGGCGGTGGCGGAACAGGCCAGGCTGGTGCTATTAGATTAGGTATTGCAAGAGCATTACTTAAAGCAGAACCAGGCTTAAGACCATCACTAAAAAGAGCAGGTTTCTTAACTAGAGACCCAAGAATGAAAGAAAGAAGAAAATACGGTCTTAAAAAGGCTCGTAAAGCTTCTCAGTTCTCAAAAAGATAATTTCAAAGAATACAAATCCCTATATCCTCAGGATATGGGGATTTTTTTGTTTTATAAATAGTTTACATGTATAATAAGAATGAATATAATAATATTATACTATGATTACGGATTAGATATTTATAATGGAGATGAGTGAAATGACAAAGGAAGAGAAAAAAGAAGAAATGATTAAATTAGCTGGCAATTATTACAATGTAGGACTTAACTGTTCAGAATGCGTTTTAAAATCCTGGTTAGATTTGGAAGAGACGAGCTACCCTCCAGAGATAATAGCTTTAGCTTCTCCTTTTGGAGCTGGTATTGGCAAAACAAGAAATACTTGCGGTGCATTAATTGGTGCTTGTTTAGCGGCTGCTACAGTAAAAGGTAGGAAAGATCCCCTTGAAAAAGAAACCATGAAGGAAAGAGTAGAGGAACTAAATGGTAAAGATGGGGTTTATGAATTTTTCGGAAACATGGTCAGAGAGTTTCAAGGAAAGTATGGCAGTGTAGTTTGCAGTGAGTTAATAGATCCTTTTGAAGACAAAGAAAGTATTGAAAGAAAAAGATTCTGTAAAGGAATAATAAAGTACGGAGCAGAATTAGCAGGGAACAATATTATTAGATAATAGTTAAAGAGTATAGAGGGCTGTTGTAATTTATATTACACAGCCCTCTATTATTATATTTTTAACTATTATTTAGTTGCAAACAATAGTTAAAAATGATACTATAATTACAAACTATAAGAAAGTTTGCATACATAGCATGATACTATTAGTAATAAGGAGGAAAAAAATGTTAACGAAAAAGCAATTACGTAACCCGTTGTTGTTTGAAAGGATTGTTGATGCTGATACTGCAGCTGGATTTATTGAAGATGGTATGACCTTAGGTATCAGTGGTTTTGCTATTTCCGGTTATCCGAAAGTTGTTACACTGGCTTTAGCTGAACAAGTTAAGAATGGAAGAAAATTAAAAGTTAATTTAACATCAGGAGCTTCTGTAGGTAAAGAAATTGAAGAAGCTCTAGCAGCTGTTGATGCAGTAGATCGAAGATTTCCATATTATGCCTGTGCTCACAAAAGCATGAAAGAAAGAATAAATAATGGAGATATAAACTATTATGATATGCATCTAAGTCATTGTGGACAGCAAATTAATTATGGTTTTTTAGGGGATATTGACCTTTGTATAGTTGAGTGTACTGCTGTAACCGAAGAAGGACACTTAATATTGACTACCGGTGTCGGAAATACCCCTGTAATGGTAAAAAAAGCCAAAAAAGTAATAGTAGAAATTAATACACATCAACCAGAAGGTTTAGAGGGAGTTCATGATATATATATTCAAGATCTACCTCCCCATAGAAAAGAAATACCTATTTATAAGGTTGATGATAGAATAGGCACCCCATATTGTGAATGTGGTCTTGATAAAATTGTATGTATAGTTGAGTCAGATGTTTCAGACAAGCTCACGCCTTTGGTTCCTCCAGATGAAAAGAGTAAGGTAATTGCTCGAAATCTGACAAAGTTTTTCCTTGGGGAAATTGAAGCGGGTAGACTAACAAAGAGCCTTATGCCTTTGCAATCAGGTGTTGGGTCAATCGCTAATGCTGTATTTTTAGGATTTTTGGATTCACCCTTTGAAGACTTAGTCATGTATTCAGAAATTTTACAAGACTCTGTTTTCGATCTTATTGATGCAGGGAAAGTTAAATTTGCTTCTGCATCCTCCTTTACCTCAAATCCACAAATTCTAGAACGTGTAAGAAATGACATAGAAAGATATAAAAAACATATGCTATTAAGACCTTTAGATATTACAAATCATCCAGAAATGTCTCGTAGATTAGGAGTTATCTCTTTAAATACAGCAATAGAGATTGATATATACGGTCATGAGAACTCAACTCATGTGAACGGAACTCATGTGGTAAATGGTATTGGTGGTTCTGCTGATTTTACTCGAAACGCTTATATCTCAGTATTTTTGACGAACTCTACTGCAAAAAATGACGAATGCTCTAGAATAGTGCCAATGGTATCCCATGTTGACAGCACAGAACATGATACAATGGTAGTAGTTACTGAGTACGGTTTTGCAGACTTGAGAGGAAAAGCTCCAAGAGAGAGATCTAGATTATTAATAAATAATTGTGCCCACCCGAAATTTAGAGCTCAATTAATGGATTATGTAGAGAGAGCAGAAAAAGAAGTTGGTGGTCATGAGCCCCACATTCTTGAAGAAGCTTTATCCTGGCAAGTATATGCTATGAAACACGGAACTATGGATTTTAGTAAAAAGATATAAATTAGGAGGAGAAAAATTATGAATGATAACAAAATATTTACTGCAAAAAAAGAATGGGAAGAAAAAGTATTAGACAAGGCCTTAGCTAAAAATGGTGAAAGAAAATTTCTTAAGCCAGAAAGAGTATATACTCCATTAGATGTAGATACATCGGAGGAAAAGTATGTTAATGATGTAGGGTTTCCAGGACAATACCCCTTTACAAGAGGTATTCAACCAACAATGTATAGAGGACGTTATTGGACAATGCGTAGTTATGCTGGTTTTGCTACTGCTGAGGAAACTAATGTTAGATATAGATACTTATTAGAACAGGGTGTTACAGGACTTAGTGTTGCTATGGATTTACCAACTCAAATCGGTTTCGATTCTGATTATGAGGTTAGTGAAGGTGAAGTTGGTAAAGTCGGTGTTGCAATTGATTCTTTAAAAGATATGGAAGAACTTTTTAAAGGAATACCATTGGGGCAAGTTTCAACTTCAATGACAATAAACGCTCCAGCAGCTGTTTTATTGGCAATGTATCAAGCCGTTGGTGAACAACAGGGATTTGATTCAAAAGAGCTTAAAGGAACTATTCAAAATGATGTTCTTAAAGAATATATTGCAAGGGGAACATATATATACCCTCCAGCTGCATCAATGCGTTTGGTATCAAACATTTTTGAATACTGTCATGAAAATATTCCAAGCTGGAATACGATTAGTCTTGGAGCTTATCATATTAGGGAAGCAGGGGCTACTGCTGGCCAAGAAATTGGTTTTGCTTTTGCTAACGCAATTGCATATATAGAAACAGCGATAAAATCAGGACTTAATATTGATGATTTTGCAGGTCGTATTTCATGGATTTTCAGTGCTGATATTGATGTTTTAGAAGAAGTTGCAAAATTCCGTGCTGCTAGAAGATTGTGGGCAAAAATATTGAAAGAAAGATTTGGTTCTACTAATCCAAAATCACAAATGCTAAGAGTTCATACCCATACAGGTGGAAGTATTTTAACAGCTCAGCAACCTTTAAATAACGTTGTTAGAGTTACATTACAAGCTTTAGCTGCAGTTATGGGTGGAACACAATCAATGGCAACGTGTGCTTACGATGAGGCCTTATCTCTTCCAACTGAAGAATCAGCTACTCTCGCTTTAAGGACCCAACAGATAATTGCTTATCAAAGTGGAGCTGCTGACACAATTGACCCTCTTGCGGGATCATATTATATTGAATCATTAACAGATAAACTTCAGGCAGAAGCTGAAGGCTATATCGCAGAAATAGATGAGCTAGGTGGAGCAGTAAAAGCTATTGAGAGTGGTTACATGCAAGCTGAGATACAGTCTAGTGCCTATGAACTTCAGATGTCAATCGAAAATGGAGAGAAAATTATTCCCGGCGTAAACAAATTCCAAACAGAAACTAAGAAAAATGATAACGTTCTTCGAGTTGATCCAAAGGTAAGAGAACTTCAGGCTGCGAAGCTTAAAGAGTTAAAAGAGAATAGAGATAATGAAGCTGTTGCAAAAGCATTAGAAGAACTCAGAAAAGTGGCCGAGGGAGATGGAAATTTATATCCTCCTATTTATAATGCAGTTAAAACTTATGCTACTTTAGGCGAAATATCTGATGTTCTAAGAGATGTTTTTGGTGAATACACTCCAGTACAAAAAATATAAAACTCTTTAAAAATAAATATTTTTAAAGGAGGCAAAATTTATGCATAGTAGAAAACTAGCTGAATTTACAAGCCTATTAAATTATGAGGACTTTTCTAAAGAAAATGTTGAAGCTGCAAAAATGGTTATAGCAGATATCATCGGAGTTGCAATAGGAGGAAGTGAAAAACCAGCAAGTAAAATCTGGTACGATACAATGGAAAATTTTGGAAGTGGTAATGAGGCTACTTTGTGGAAAAAAGGGTTGCCTAAAACCTCCCTGTTAAATGCAGCCTGCTTAAATGGAGCCTTTGGACATGTTCTTGATTTTGATGATCTCCATAACTCTTCCATAGTTCATTTAGCTGTAGTTACTGTTCCCACAGCTTTAGCATTAGGAGAAAAATTAAAAAAAACTGGGAAAGATATTATAACCTCTGTTATAGCAGGGTATGATGTAGGAGCACGTGTAGGAGAAGCTATTAATCCTTCTGCTTACTGGTTTTGGCATACTACAGGAATAGCTGGAAACTTTTCAGCTGCGGCTACTGCGGGACGTTTGCTTGGTCTAAATCCTGTTCAAATGAATCATTGTTTTGGATCTGCGGGAAGTCAGGCAGCTGGTCTTTGGGAATTTATGTATGATGGAGCAATGAGTAAAACATTGCACGCTGGAAAAGCTAATATGAATGGAATTATTGCAGCTGAATTAGCTTCTAGAGGTTTTACTGGTGCAACCAGAATTCTAGAAGGTGATAAAGGTCTGGTAAAGGCTCTGGCTAAAGAATATGATATGGAGGATCTTTCTAAAGATTTTGGGAATCCTTTCAGAATAATGACAAACTCAATAAAAGCTTATGCTTGTTGTCGTCATACCCATTCTGCAAATTATGCTATTCAACAATTAATTAAAGAAAAAGGACTGAAGGCTGAAAATGTAGAAAGCATTCTTGACAGAACATATAGTTCTGCCATAGAACTTACTGACAATGAGGATCCAAAAACCTTATATGGACATAAGTTTAGTCTTCAATATTGTATCGCTGCAGCTTTGGTTTTTGGAAATGTTTATGATGATGCTTTTTCAGATGAATCAACGGCTAATCCATTAGTTAGAGAGACCATGAAAAAAGTTAGAGTTGTAAATGATCCTAAGATTGATGCTGAATATAAAGCTAGCAGGTTGGAAAAGTGGATTCATGAGTTAGATGTTAAGATGAGTGATGGAGAAGAAATTACCTATAGAGTTGAGTATCCTCTAGGAGACTTTATGAATCCCTTTGACTGGAATTTAGCGGATGAAAAATTCAGAAAAGTTACAGCTGGGTTTATATCGGAAGAACAACAAAAAAGTTTATTAGATAAAATTCATAATTTAGAAAAAGTTAATGATATGAGTACTCTTTTTGAAAACTGATTAAATGTGGAGGGATATATTGTGAGTGAAAAGAAAATTAGAATATTAGTAGCAAAACCAGGATTAGATGGTCACGATCGTGGAGCAAAAGTTGTAGCTCGTGCTTTTCGTGATGCAGGGTTTGAGGTAATTTATACAGGACTTAGACAGACAGCGGAGCAAATCGTAAGTGCAGCCATTCAAGAGGATGTAGATGTTATTGCTATGAGTCTTTTGTCAGGTGCCCATGGAACATTAATGCCTAGAGTTGTAAAGATGTTAGAAGAACAAGATGCAAATGACAAATTAGTTATCGGAGGAGGAGTTATTCCTGAAGATGATATTCCGGATTTAAAAGCAGCAGGAGTTGCGGAAGTATTTACTCCAGGCACTCCATTAAAAACCATTATTGACTATGTGAATAGCAAATTCTAAAAAATATAAAGAGGTGACTTTCAGAATGTCCACACAGGCAAAGTTAGAAAGATTAAGAAAAATGGGTGAAGAGGTTGAACTCGGTGGTGGATTAAAAGCTATCGAGAAACAACACGAAAAAGGAAAATATACAGCAAGAGAAAGATTAAACATGTTTTTTGACGAAGGTA
>CAZNNQ010000006.1:0-66997 GCA_964574445.1 uncultured Eubacteriales bacterium | reverse complement strand
ATAGAAAAAAAGATAGCTGAATAAGCTATCTTTTTTTGTTACATAATTTTAACAATTGTTTCTGTTGAAATATCTGCAAGGAGGGTAAGTAAGTAGAGTTAAGAAATAGCTAAGAAAGGAAGATGAAATGAATAAAATAGCTAAAATAGCAATTCTCTTGTTTGTATTTCTTGCCTTCACTATTAGTGGTTTTTCAGCAGACAATCTTTTAGAAATTAAGATTGATAAAACCATTGAGCCGGGTCTTGCCGCGTATATTAGTAGAAGTTATGAAACTGCAGAACAAGAAGGATATACAGGGGTTCTTATAGTTATGGATACTCCCGGAGGACTCGTTGATGCGAGTATAGATATAAAGAATAGGATAATAAAAAGTAATTTGCCAACATATACTTATATAGACGGACAAGCTATTTCTGCTGGAAGTTTAATTGCCTTATCCTCTGAAAAAATTGCAATGAGGGTAGGTTCAACCATGGGCGCTGCCGAGCCAAGAATTGGTAATGAAATAGCAGATGAAAAAATTCTTTCTGTTTGGAAAGAAGAACTTGCTGCAGCAGCAGAAACTCATGGGAGAAATGTAGAAATAGCCAGAGCTTTTGCTGACAGAGAAATGGAAATAGATGGTGTAAAGGAAAAAGGAAGAATACTATCTTTATCTAGTTCAGAAGCTGTTAACTTAGGAATGGCTGATTATGTTGTACAGTCGAAGGAAGAATTTTTAGTAGAGTTGGGTTTAGATGGTGCAAATATAACAGAAAGCAACCTAACTATTGGAGAAAGAGTAGCAAGGTTACTTACAAATCCCTTTGTAGCCCCCCTACTTCTTACTATCGGTATTTCCGGACTAATTCTTGAAGTTTTTTCTGCAGGATTCGGAGTATTTGGTATTATTGGTGGAATATCCCTAGGTTTATTTTTCCTTGGAAATATTGCCGCTGGTTTTTCAAACTGGATTGTAGTTCTTGTTTTTTTAGCAGGCCTTATTTTAATGGCTATTGAGGCTTTTGTACCAGGGTTTGGTATCTTTGGACTTTCTGGACTAGGGTTATTTATACTTTCAATTGTTTTAGTTTCTCCAAGTGTTGAGGTAGCCTTAACTTCTCTGACTATTGCAGTAGTCATGTCAATTATTATTACAGTAATAGCTCTTAAGTTTTTAAAGAGAAGTACACTTTGGAATAAATTAGTTCTGCAACGTTTTGGCGTAGCTGAAGAACAGGAAAAGGAAAAGGAAATAGCAAGTTCTATAATTGGTAAAGAGGGAATATCATTAACGACTCTCAGACCTTCAGGCACAGTTTTACTTGATGATGGAAAACAGTTATCAGTAGTAACTGATGGGGCGTTTATTGATAGTAATCAGCGAGTTATAGTAATTGATAAAGAAGGAAATAGGATAGTAGTAAGAAAAATTTAGGAAAACAGGAGGAAATTTGATGATTGAAGTATTAGCACCTTTTATCTTTTTAGTAATTGTAATTTTATTCGTAGTTGTTTTATTGACCTTTGTACCTGTAGGTTTGTGGATTTCTGCTCTTGCAGCAGGTGTAAAGGTTGGTTTGTTCAATCTTGTTGGTATGCGTCTTAGAAGAGTTGTTCCAAGCAGAATAGTTCTGCCTTTAATTAAAGCGGAAAAAGCGGAAATTGAAGTTCAACTTGGTAAACTTGAGGCTCATTATCTTGCTGGTGGTAATGTTGATAAAGTTGTAGATGCTCTAATTATGGCACAAAGAGCTGGTATAAACTTAAATTTCTCAAAAGCAGCTGCTATTGACTTAGCGGGAAGAGATGTAAGGGAAGCCGTTACATTAAGTGTTACTCCAAAAGTAATTGAGACTCCAGTAGTTGCAGCAATGGCAAAAAATGGTATTCAGGTAAAGGCAACTGCTAGAGTTACTGTTAGAGCAAACATTGACAGACTTGTTGGTGGAGCTGGAGAAGAAACCATTATTGCCAGAGTTGGTGAAGGTATTGTTTCTACTATAGGTAGTGCAGAATCACACAAAGATGTATTAGAAAATCCAGATAGTATATCCAAAACAGTGCTTAGCAAAGGATTGGACTCAGGAACAGCATTTGAAATACTTTCGATTGATATCGCTGATGTTGATGTTGGTAAAAACATTGGTGCAGAATTACAAACTGATCAGGCAGAAGCTGATAAAAATATTGCTCAAGCAAAAGCTGAAGAAAGAAGAGCAATGGCTGTTGCTGAAGAACAAGAAATGAAAGCAAGAGTACAAGAAATGAGAGCAAAAGTAGTAGAAGCAGAAGCTCAAGTTCCTATTGGAATTGCAGAAGCATTCAAATCTGGGAAACTAGGTGTTATGGATTATTATAATATGCAGAATGTTATAGCAGATACCACAATGAGAGAAAATATTTCTAAAGAGGATAAATGATGGAAGATTTAATTGCGACGTTTTTTAATATTGCTTTCTATATTTTCATTTTTAAGCTAATTTCAGGAGCCTTTCCCGGGAAAAAAAAGAAAGATCCCGAGAAAGAAACTCCTGCTGTTATAATTGAAAAAAGAAAAAAGACAAAAAAGAAAAAAACATTTCTCGAAGAAGCACTGGAGCAAATTAAAAAATTAGAAGAACTTTCTCAAGAACCCGTAAAGAAAAAAAAGAAACTAAGGCCAATTCAAGAAATAGTTTCTTCTGAAAATGAAATAAAGCCAGAGCCAATAACAAAAATCAATAAAGTAATAGATGAAAAAAAAGAGGAAATATACTATAATAATGAGGGATCCGACTATCAATTAGACCGAAAGAGTTTAAAAAAGGCGATAGTTTATTCTGAAATTATAGGTAAACCAGTTTCTAAAAGAATTGGCATGCCCTACAGAAGGTGAGAGAATTGTTCCTACTATTTGCTGGTTGGGTAGTTATTATTTCAATCGGGGTAATAACAGGCTTCATTTTTAACAAAATAATTATAGATAAAAAACTTCTCAATATTTTTAATTCAGTATTGGGAATAATTCTAGTTATAGTAACAGTATATTTTGTAATAACGATGAAAAATTTATTATAATATCAGTCATAAGTGCCTTTTTCATATAAAAGGCACTTTTTTTCAGAGGGGGATTGAATTTGCAACAACAGGAAAAGATTATAAATTTGAGTAATAATCAAATTGCTCAAATGCTTTATGGCACAAATGATGAATACTTAAATATAGTTAAAGAAAATGTTCCTGTAGAGATAGTGGCAAAAAGTAATCAGATAATCATTAGTGGCGAAAAAGAAGATGTTGAGTTAGCAGATAGAATTTTTAAACATTTGATAAATTTAGTTGAAAATAATAGGGTAATCTCCCTTACTGATATAGATTATGCAATTATAATGAAAGAAGAAAATCAAGAAATTTCTAATCTTTTAAAAGAAGTAATATACATGACAGTCCGGGGCAAAAAAATAATGGCTAAAACAAAAGGACAGTATGAATATATAGAAAAAATAAAGGAAAAAGATGTTGTTTTTGGAATTGGACCTGCTGGAACAGGTAAAACTTATCTAGCAGTGGTTATGGCAGTAAAATATCTTAGGGAAAAGAAAGTTTCTAGAATAGTTTTAACTAGACCTGCTGTTGAGGCTGGGGAAAAGCTTGGTTTCTTACCTGGAGATCTTCAGGAAAAAATAGATCCATATTTGAGACCACTTTATGACGGACTTTATGATGTATTAGGTTTGGACCTTGCATTAAAATATATTGAAAAAGGTATAATTGAAATAGCACCCTTGGCATACATGAGAGGGCGTACGCTTGAAGATTGTTTCATTATTCTTGATGAAGCACAGAATACAACTCCTGAACAGATGAAAATGTTTTTAACAAGAATTGGTTTAAATTCGAAGGTTGTAGTTACTGGAGATGTTACGCAAGTCGATTTACCCAAAAACTCAGAATCGGGTTTGATACTTATTCAAAAAATTTTAAAAGATATAAATGAGGTTGGATTTTCTTTCTTAAAAAGTACAGATGTGGTAAGACACAAAGTGGTAAGGAAGATTATTGAAGCTTATGATAAGTACTATAAATCTAATTAAAAAGAGTGGTATCTATGAGTCTTTTGAAAAGAATAAAAAGAAATAGGGTTTATAAGTTTTTTGAAAATAATAATGTCTATCGCAGAGCGCTATATGTGACTATTTTTACTATTATGGTTGTAGCTTTAATTTCTGGAAGCATGATACCTAATGTAGTAGATTTAGCAGAAGGAGATGTGTCTCCAGTTACAATAGAAGCGGATAGATATCTTTCTTTTGTTGACGAAGAAGCAACAGAAATAAAAAAAGCAGAAGTTGCTTCTAAAGTGAAGACAGTTTATAGACTTGAACCATCTGTTGTAGAAGAATTTCAATCTCAACTTAATAATATGACAGATAAAATAAAGCAAATAATTTATGATAAGGATATTTTACTTAATCAAAAAGTTAATATTCTTTCAGGACTAGGATTTAATTTCACACTTATTGATGTTGAAACCCTAAGCGAAACTTCCGAGTCTCAAATTGATGCTCTGAAGGGAAGACTAGAAGTAATAATCAGAAATAATTTTGCCGGTGGAGTAAATAATGAGAATATATTATTTACAATGGAAAAAATTAAATCTGATATAGAGCTTCTAGATATAAATCCAGTTTACAAGAAGTTTACTACAAATTTGATGAATACTGTAAATATGGTTCCAAATCTGATTCCAGATGAAGAGGCAACAGCAAAAGAGGTTGCTGAAGAACTGGAAAAAGTTGACCCTGTTAGAATTGTAGTTCAAAAGAATGAAAGAATTGTTAGCAAAGGTGAGGTATTAACTTCTAGACAAATTGAAATTATTAACTGGTTAGGTTATTCCGATGAGGAAAATATTCCAGGAATTATATTAAGTATAGTTTTATATACTTTACTATTTATACTATTGGTTTCACTTTTTCTTAAAAATTATAGGCCAGAAATGTATAGAAAAGATAAAAACATACTACTACTCATGGTATTGTTTTATATGGCCTTAATATTAGTTAAGATCTTTATAACTATTCAGGGTTATTCCACAAGTATTTTTGCACCACTGGTTAGTTTTTTAATACCTTCAGCTGCAATTGCAATGATGATTGCAATTCTTCTTGATGATAAACTGGCTTATATTTCAGCTGCAATAATAAGTATTTACATAGGGCTTATTACTGAAGATATGGCCTATGTATACACTTCATTTATTGGTAGTTATATAGGGATATATCTAGTTGCTAAAATTAACCAAAGAGGAGATCTTATAAAAGCAGGATTCTTTATTTCCCTTGCAAATTGCTTGAGCATTGCTGCATGGCTCCTTACTGTAAATGAAGGTTATACATTCTATCTTACTGCATTAGCCTTTGGTGCTATAAATGGATTTCTGGCTACCGTGTTAACAATAGGAATACTACCTTATTTGGAAGATTTGTTTAATAAAACAACAATAATAAAACTATTAGAGCTATTTAATCCGAACCATCCATTACTTAAAAAACTTATCACTGAAGCTCCTGGGACATATCATCACTCTATTATCCTAGGAAACCTGGCTGAAGGAGCTGCAGAAGCTATTGGTGCTAACTCCGTTTTAGTAAGAGTTGGAGCGGCATATCATGATATTGGGAAGTTAAAAAGACCGTTTTTTTATGTAGAAAATCAAGTAGGTGAGAACCCTCATGAAAAATTAAATCCTAGCCTTAGTGTTATTGTTCTTCAAGCACATGTTAAAGAAGGGGTTGAACTTGGTAAAAAATATAAGTTACCTCAGAAAATCTTAGATTTTATACCAATGCATCATGGAACTAGTTTAATGAATTTTTTCTTTCATAAGGCAAAGGAGATTAATCCTGATGTTTCAGGAGATGATTTTAGATATGAAGGCCCAAAACCTAATACAAAAGAGACAGCGATATTAATGTTAGCTGATAGTGTTGAAGCTGCAGTAAAATCAATAAAAGACATAAACCCAATTAAAATTGATAATATGGTTAGAAATATAGTGAAGGATAAGCTCTACGATGGCCAACTTGATGAAAGTGAATTAACAATGAAAGAAATTGAAATGATAATTAAGACTTTTGTAAAAATTCTTCAAGGAATTTATCATACTAGAATTGAATATCCAGAGGGTGTATTAAAAGAAATGAAAAAAGTTCAGGATGGTAATAACAATGATAAAGATCAACAATGAACAGGAAAAGATTAACTTAACAGAGGAAGATTTTAAGATTATTGAAAAAATCTTTTCAGAGATGATTAGGGCAGAAAATTTGCCTTCCTCCGTAGAAGTTAGCCTTACTCTAACTAATAATGAAGAGATTAAAGAATTAAATAAAGAATATCGTAAAATTGATTCAGTAACAGATGTATTGTCTTTTCCTATATATGAAGAGGATGAATTAGATAATTTAAAAAATGGTACACAACTTGAGCAGATCCTTCTCGGTGATATTGTTATTTCCTTAGAAAGAGTAGATGAACAAAGTAAGGAATTTGGACATAGTTTTAGAAGAGAGTTAATGTATCTTTTCGTTCATGGTATGCTACATCTATTGGGTCATGATCATCTTGAAGAAGACGAAAAAAAAGAAATGCGTTCTAGAGAAGAAGCGATTTTAGAAAAATTTTCTCTGACAAGGTAGTGTAAAATATGTATAAATCGAAAAATCTACTTGAAAGCTTTAGACATGCTTTTTCTGGGATGACCTTTGCTTTCAAAAATGAAAAAAATTTTAAAATTCATTTTTTGGCGATGATAACTGTTATTGTTTTAGGTTTGTTTTTTAAACTTTCTGCAATAAGGTGGGTGCTTCTTTTTCTTCAAATTGGAATGGTTATATCTGTTGAAGTAATTAATTCAGCTTTTGAGAGAACAGTAGATTTAATTGTGCAAGATTATAATATAGAGGCAAAAAGAATAAAAGATATGGCTGCGGGAGCAGTTCTTGTTGTAAGTATTGTTGCTGTTATTAATGGATTTTTAATATTTTTAATTGCGTAAAGGATGTGATTTTGTGACTAATGAAGAATTGATGATTTTGGCAGAAAAAGTGATGGAAAAATCCTACTCACCTTATTCCAAATTTAAAGTAGGGGCTGCTCTTTTAGGTTGTGATGGAAAGGTATATACGGGAACAAATATTGAAAACGTAAGTTTTGGTATGACTGTATGTGCAGAGAGGAACGCTGTTTTTTCAGCTGTAGGACAGGGGCAAAAGTGTTTTGAAAAATTAGCACTTGTCACAGAAGCTGATACAATCGTAACCCCTTGTGGAGCATGTCTCCAAGTGTTAAAAGAATTTGCAGATGATCTAGAAGTAACAATCAAGTGGAAGAATGGTATAAAAACTGTTACTTTAAGACAGCTTTTACCTATGGCTTTTGAATATGATCTGAAAGAAGGGAATTAATGAAATCAGGATTTGTTGCACTTATAGGAAGACCTAATGCTGGGAAATCTACTCTTATGAATGAAATATTAGGAAAAAAAGTTGCTATTATGTCAGACAAGCCCCAGACAACTAGAAATAGAATAACTGGTATATATACTAAAGATGATGTACAAATGGTTTTTCTTGATACACCGGGTATTCATAAACCTAAACATCGTTTAGGAGAATACATGGTAGATGTAGCAGAAAAAACTATTCGTGATGTTGACCTTGTTTTTTATTTAGTTGATGCATCAGTAGATTTTAAGGGTGGGGAAGAATATATAGTAGAAAGACTTAAAAACAGTAAACTTCCTATTTTTTTAATATTAAATAAAATAGATCTTATTTCAAAGGAAGACTTATTGAGAAAAATAGACTTTTGGCAGAGAAAATTAGAATTTGCTGAGATTTTTCCTATTTCTGCTTTAAAGAAAGATAATATTGAGGAATTAATAGAGAAAGCTAAAGACTACCTTGAAGAAGGGCCAATGTTTTATCCTTCCGATACCGTTACTGATCAACCAGAAAAAGTTATTATCTCAGAAATCATCAGAGAAAAAATATTAAAAAGAACAAAAGAAGAGATTCCACACTCAGTGGCAGTGGTTATTGAACAACTTGAAGAAAAGAAAAATGGTGAAGTGCTAAATATTATTGCTTCGATTTATGTAGAAAGAAGTTCTCAGAAAAAAATTATTATTGGTAAACAAGGTCAACTATTGAAAACAATTGGTCAAGATTCTAGAAGAGAGCTTGAATATATTTTAGGTGCAAGAATATTTCTAGATCTTTGGGTTAAAGTAAAAGAAGACTGGAGAAATAAAAATACAACCTTGAGTAATTTTGGATATGATAATAAAAACTATTAAGGAGGAGAATGTAAAATGGAAGTAATACCCCGATCGAAAAAACAATAACAGAGCTTTCTTCGAAAGGGATAGCTCTGAATAAGGAGGAGCTATGGTTAATTCTAGATTACAGGATCAAAAAAAGTTAAAAAATGCAGTTATTCTGCAGAACTTTTCATTAATAAAAGAAATTTTGGCTAAGACTCACCAAGCGGATATTGCGGATGTTTTAAAAAGTCTTAATCGCCTTAAAGATAAAAAAGTCTTAATAGAACATTTAGAATCAGAAAAAGCTGCATTAGTATTAAATGAATTAGAGTCAGAAGAAATAGCTCAATTACTGTCTTTTCTACCAGACCTAAAAGTAACAGAAGTATTTGAACATATGCCTTATGATGATGCTGCTGACTTTTTAGGAGAACTACCTGATAGTGACAAAGAGAGATACCTGGATTTATTTGATATTTCTTCTGCTGAAGATGTTCAGGAACTTTTATCCTATAAAGATGATACCGCCGGTGGTATCATGACTACAGAATTTATTGCCATTCCATATAATATTTCTGTAGATAAAGCTATAAAAGCATTAAGAGAAAATGCAGTTAATGCAGAGACCGTCTATTATGTCTATGTTATTAACCTAAAAAATCAATTAATGGGAGTTATCTCATTAAGAGAATTAATAATAGCAAGTCAAGAACTTATGGTTTCAGAAGTAATGAAGCGCAACATTATAAGTGTGAATGTAAATGATGACCAGGAAGAAGTTGCGAAAGTTGTTGCAAGATATGACTTCCTTGCTGTTCCTGTTGTTGATGATAAAAACCATTTGTTAGGAATTATTACTGTCGATGACGTAATTGACGTTATTCACGAAGAAGCCGAAGAAGATATATATAAAATGGCCGGTGTATCAGGCCTTGAAGATGATATTAATGCAAAAATAACCTCCACATTAAAATCAAGATTACCTTGGCTTTTTGTAACTTTACTAGGAGGATTTATATCTGGAAACGTTTTAGCTGCTTTTTCAGGTCAACTAGACAAAATGGTAGTTTTAACCTTTTTTATTCCTCTTCTTGCAGGTATGGGGGGGAATGTAGGAACACAGTCATCTACAGTTACAGTCAGGGGTTTGGCTACTGGTTTTATAAACAGAGAAACAGTAAGAAAGACCATTACCAGAGAATTGAAGATTGGCGTACTTATTGGTGGGATTATGGGTTCAATGGTCGCAGTTTTAGCTTATTTTTGGCAATACGATATGAAACTTGGAATAGTTGTTGGATTATCTATGATGGCTAATATTTTCACTGCCGCAACAATGGGAACCTTGGTACCTCTGTTTTTTAAAAGAGTAGGTATTGATCCAGCGGTTGCATCAGCTCCGTTTATTACTACTGCAATTGATGTACTAGGTTTAATTATTTATTCTACCTTAGCTTCAATTTTATTATTTGTTATATAGGAGGAATTAAGATGAATCTCGAAAAATATATTGATTACACATTACTCAAAGCAGAGGCAAGTGAAATGCAAATTGCAAATTTATGCCATGAAGCTGTAAAATGGAACCTCAAAGCAGTTTGTGTGAATCCAATTTATATTGAAAAGTGTAAAGAGATTCTTGAGGGTAGCGAAACCGCTTTATGTACAGTCATTGGCTTCCCTTTAGGAGCAACATTTCCTGAGGTTAAGTTAATAGAGGCGGAAAGAGCTCTAGCTCTGGGGGCAGATGAATTAGATATGGTAATAAATATAGGTGCTTTAAAAGATAAACAAGATGACTTTGTATTTAGAGATATAAATCAAATCGCAAATTTAACAAAAAGAAAAGGCAAAGTATTAAAAGTTATTATTGAAACTGCGGTACTAACAGAAGAAGAAAAAGAAAGAATATGTAAGATAATTTTGAAAACTGATGCTGACTTTGTAAAAACTTCCACTGGTTTTTCAACTGGAGGAGCATCCGTTGAAGATATAAAATTAATTAGAGAAATTGTAGGGGATACAAAAAAAATCAAAGCCTCTGGGGGAATTAAAACAAGAAATTTTGCACTAGAACTTATTGAGGCTGGTGCAGACAGGATTGGCGCAAGTTCCGCAAAAGAGATTATCTTTCCTTAGTATCTTAGATGCTAAGGATTTATTTAATACTAATAGTTAGGAATGGTTAACATGCATTTAGGTGAAGCAAAAGTTGGAGAAATATTAGAAATAGTCTCTTTTCCAGAAGGTGATGTAAAATCCCAAGGGATTCGTTTTGGGATTGAGGCTGGAGAAAATATTTATGTAGCTCAAGTCTTTAAAAATGGACCAGTAGTTATTAAGAAAAGTAATCAAGAAATTGCAATTGGAAGAAGATTAGCAGAAAAAATTGAGGTCAAAAAAGGAGGGTAGTTCAATTGGAAGAAAAAAAGAGAAATATTCATTCTCATTTTGGAGAAATAAAAATAAATCTTCCTCCTCATAAAAGGAAGGTAGTTTTAGCAGGAAATCCCAATGTAGGGAAATCTGTATTTTTCAACGCTTTAACAGGCCTATATGTTGATGTTTCTAATTATCCGGGTACAACCTTAGACATATCTTATGGAAAATATAAGGATGATTTGATTATAGATACTCCTGGTGTTTATGGAATATCTTCCTTTAATGATGAAGAAAGAATTGCCAGAGATGTTATTTTAGAAGCAGATTTGGTAATAAATATAGTTGATGCGGTACACTTGGAGCGAGACTTGTTTCTTACTCAGCAGATTATTGATACTGGGGTCCCTATAATAGTTGTTTTAAACATGTTAGACGAAGCATCTGCAAAAGGCATATACATTGATATTGATCTTCTTGGAGATCTATTAGATGTTCCAATTATTAAAGCTGTTGCTGTAAAAGGCAAGGGAGTAGAAAAAGTAAAGAATGAATATAATCTTGCTCGTTTGGGAAAAATATCTAGTATTGAGCTTGAAAAGGACCTTTCAGAAATGCAAAAAAAAGTTGCTAGCAAAGGTGAAGCACTTTTGGTATTGGAAGGGGATCAATATATAGCTGAAAGACATGGTATTCCGATAGAAAATAAAAGGGATGAAATTTATCTAAATAGAAGAAAAAAAATAAATGATATCATAAGTCACGTAATAACTCATTCAGACAATAAAGAAAATTTTAAAGATAAATTAAGTGGGTGGATGCTTCAAGAAAAAACAGGATTTCCCATTCTCTTTTTTGCACTGTATATAATGTATAAATTTATCGGAGATTTTGTAGCTCAAGATATAGTAGGTTTTACGGAAGAGAGGGTTATGGAAGGGATTTATCAACCCATAATTATTAATCTTGTTTCTAAAGTTATTGATCCAGATTCTTTAGCAGGATTTTTCCTTATTGGTGAATATGGAATACTGACGATGGCTATTACTTATGTTTTTGGTTTACTTCTACCTCTTGTTTTAGGATTTTATCTTTTTCTTTCTTTTTTTGAAGATTCTGGATATCTTCCTAGACTTGCAGTTTTAACAGATAGAGTTCTTTCTAGAATGGGATTAAATGGAAGGGCAGTCATTCCCTTCATTCTTGGGCTGGGATGTGTTACTTTAGCAACCATAGTAACCAGACTTCTCGGTTCATCAAGAGAAAGAAAAATAGCAGTATTTCTTTTAGTGCTTACAATCCCATGTTCAGCACAACTTGGGGTAATAATTGGGATGCTTTCTGGATTAGGAGCACAATATATCTTACTTTACGTAGTAACAATATTTTCAATTTTAGCAATATCTGGTACCCTATTAAACAGAATAATACCAGGGGAGTCAACAGACTTATTAATCGATATACCACCTTTAAGAATTCCGGGATTTGATAATATTTTTAAGAAAACATTTAATAAAAGTATAGCTTTTATCAAAGAGGCTTTCCCAATTTTTATTTTTGGGGCTATATTAATAAGTATAATGGAAGTTACGAATTTTTTAACTGCTGTTCAAGATATGTTTGCTCCAGTTACAGTGGGACTATTAAATCTTCCAAAAGAAGCTGCGACAGCCTTTGTTATGGGAATAATTAGAAGAGACTTCGGTGCTGCAGGACTTACAGAACTTAGTCTTGACCCGATGTCTACCCTGGTATCCTTAATAACGATTACACTTTTTGTTCCTTGTATAGCAACAGTTCTTGTAATGTTTAAAGAATTATCAAAAAAAGAGGGTGCAATCATTTGGCTAACAACATTCATAGTAGCCTTTTTGGCAGGAGGATTTATTAATAAACTTACAGGTTTGTTTTCAAATGAAGCTACGGGGATTTGGTTTACTGTTACTTTACTAATTGTAGTTGTGTTTATTACAGGTAAAATTATTGAAAGAAAAAGGACGAGTTGACTTGAAGATTATAAAAACGCAGGGAATAATTTTAAAAGGTTTTAATTATTCTGATTATGACCAGATCCTTACTGTTTTAACGAAAGACTTAGGTAAAATAAAAGTTATGGCTCGGGGAGTACGAAGAAGTAAAAGTAAGATCAGGGGAGGATCTCAGGTTTTTTCTTTTGTACAGTTAGAATTATACAAGGGGAAAAATTTTTACAGGATGATCCAGACAAATTGTGTGAAATCATTTATTGAAATTAGAGAAAATTATGAGAAACTTCTGGCGGCCTCTGAATGGTCAGAAATTCTAGATAAACTATTGATGGAAGAAGAAAAGGATGAGGAAATCTTCAAATTAGCTATTTCGGGTTTTGCTTATTTAGCTCATAAAGAAACAGAAAAAACATTAAGAGTATTTGAAACGAAGCTTTTACATCAGATGGGTGTTTTGGCTAAAGATACCAAGTGTAGTATCTGTGAAAGTGAGGATATGATTTACTTTACTGAAAATGGAGATTGTTTATGTAGCCAGTGTGCAAAAGTAAAAACGGATCAATATTTAGATAAAGGAGCACTCAAAATACTTTGTTTCTTTATCAATGAGAATCTTGAAGATATAGAGAGACTTAAAATTTCTCCTAAGATTCTTTTGTCTATTGGCAACTTTATTCAAAATCAAATAAATGCAACAATTGGAAAAGAACTAAAAATATTTTCTTATCCCCATGACTCTATTGACATAAAAAAGTAATTTTGTTAAATTAACAATAATGTAAAAAAGAATATGGAAAAGGCAATGAAGGAAATAAGTACTTTGTTTATTATAAAGCGAACTAGGGGTGGTGAGAGCCTGGTGAAAACAAGGGAAGGCATTCCAGAGTCATGTATTTATTAAGTGGGCAGTTTTTTCTGTCAATTAGGGTGGAACCGCGGGTATACCTCGTCCCTGTCATATTATGACAGAGGCGGGGTTTTTATTTTTTCGAAAAAGAATATAAGGAGGAAGAAAATGAACTTTCAAGAGATAATTTTAGCTTTAAATAAATTTTGGGGTGACCAAGGATGTATAATATTGCAACCTTATGATATTGAAAAAGGTGCAGGAACAATGAACCCTGCAACATTTTTAAAAGCACTTGGTCCAGAGCCATGGAAAACTGCATATGTAGAACCATCAAGAAGACCAACAGATGGTCGTTATGGTGAGAATCCGAATAGGTTACAACACTATTTTCAATACCAAGTAATATTAAAACCTTCTCCAGATAATTTCCAAGAGCTTTATCTTCAAAGTCTTGAAGCTATTGGTATTGATCCATTAAAGCATGATATAAGATTTGTTGAAGATAATTGGGAGTCTCCAACCTTAGGTGCTTGGGGTCTTGGTTGGGAAGTTTGGCTTGATGGAATGGAGATAACTCAATTTACCTATTTCCAACAGTGTGGTGGCCTTGATTGTAAACCAGTAGCTGGAGAAATAACTTATGGAATTGAGAGAATTGCAATGTTTATTCAGAAAATAAATAGTGTGTATGATATCCAGTGGGTAGATGGAATATCTTATGGGGATGTATATAAGCAAAATGAAGTAGATTTTTCACATTATAATTTTGAGGTCGCAGATACAGATCTTTTATTCACACTTTTTGATAGCTATGAAAAAGAAGCAATGAGAGTTCTTGAAAAAGGTTTAGTTGTTCCTGCTTATGATTATGTACTTAAATGTTCGCATACATTTAATCTCTTAGATGCCCGCAGTGCTATTTCTGTAACTGAAAGAACTGGCTTTATTGCAAGAGTAAGAAACATGGCAAGAGAATGTGCAAAAGCATATGTTAAGCAAAGAGAAGCTTTGGGATACCCTTTATTAAAGGATTTAGAAGAAAGAGCAAAATTAGGCTTAGATAAAAAGGAGGCAGAATAATGAAAGATTTACTATTGGAAATTGGAACAGAAGAAATTCCAGCTGGATTTATGCCTTCTGCAATTAAGGAATTAAAGGAAAATGCAGATAAATATCTTAATGAAAAAAGAATTCAGTTTAATAACATAAAAGTTATTGGGACACCAAGAAGATTAGTTTTATTGGTAGAAGGTCTTGCGGAAAAGCAGAGTGATATAGAAGAATTAGTTAAAGGGCCAGCGGTAAAAATAGCCTTTGATGAAGAAGGAAGCCCGAGCAAAGCGGGAGCAGGATTCGCAAGAGGACAGGGTGTAGACCCCTCAGAGCTAATTAAAAAAGAACTTGATGGAGTAGAGTATATCTATGCCTTAAAACAGTTAAAAGGGGAAAATGTAGAAGTTATAATTCCTGAGTTTTTTGTAAGCATGATTGTAGGGTTACATTTTCCTAAGCCTATGCGTTGGGAGAGTTTTGACTTTAAATTTGCAAGACCAATTCGCTGGTTACTTGGTATTTATGAAGATAAATTCATAGATTTTGGAATTGAAGGTGTGCAGAGTGGTAATAAAACAAGAGGTCATCGTTTTTTAGGTAAAGGGGAAATTGAAGTTTCAAGCGTACAAGACTATTTTATGAAACTTGAAGAGAACTATGTAATTGTTGACCAAGATAAAAGAAGAAGCATAATAGTAGAGCAAATGAAAGTCCTTGAAGAAGAAAATGGTTTCCTTATTGGTGAAGATGAAGATCTTTTAGAGGAAGTTGTTCATTTAGTCGAATACCCTACTGCTCTTGTTGGTGACTTCGAAGAACATTTTTTACAAATACCTTCTGAGGCAGTTATCACGCCAATGAAAGAACATCAAAGATATTTTCCAGTATTTGATAAAGAAGGAAATCTTGCAAATCACTTTATTACTGTAAGAAATGGTAATAACCAACATATTGAAACAGTAAAGGAAGGAAATGAGAAAGTACTTACAGCAAGATTAAAGGATGCTGAATTTTTCTATGAAGAAGATAAAAAGAATTCATTAGAAAGTAACCTTGAAAAGCTTAAGACAGTAGTGTATCAAGAAGAATTAGGTACAATCTTTGAGAAAGTACAAAGAATAATTTTAAATACTTCCAAAATTTCCGAATTGTTATGTGTTTCAGAAGAAATAAAAGAAAATGCGGAAAGAGGAGCTACTCTTGCAAAGGCTGATCTTGTAACAAATATGGTATATGAATTCCCAGAACTTCAAGGAATTATGGGTGAAAAATATGCTCGTTTGTCAGGAGAAAAAGAAGTAGTATCAAAAGCAATTTTTGAACATTATCTTCCAAGAAATGCTGAAGATATTCTTCCTGAAACATTAGAAGGAAAGATTATCAGTATTGCTGATAAAATTGATACAATTACAGGCTCTTTTGCTATTGGAGTAGAACCAACAGGCTCTCAAGATCCATATGCATTAAGAAGACAAGCCCAAGGGATATGTAAAATAATTATTGAGGGAGATTTAAAACTTCCATTAAGAGAACTTCTAAATATTGCAGTAAGTAGTTTTGAAGGTAAAATTGATATAAAAGAAGAAACTATTCAAAAACTTTATGATTTCTTTGGTTTAAGAATGAGAAATATTCTTACAGAACAAGGATACTCCTATGATGTAATCGATGGGGTACTGGCGAAAGATTATTCAGCGCTTTCTAGAGTAATTAAAAAGGCGGCAGCTCTTTCAAAAATTAAAGAATCAGAGGAATTTGAAGCACTACTTGCAGGATTTCTACGAGCTAACAATATAACTAAAAAATGTGAGGCTTCAGAGATCAATGAAGATTTTCTAGAAAATCAGTTTGAAAAGAATTTGTATAATGCATATATCGAAGTGCAGATAAAAGTAATGGAACTTCTAAGAGAAGAGAAGTATTATGAAATTCTTGTTGAAATTGCATCTTTAGAAAAAGAAATTAATGATTTTTTTGATAATGTTATGGTTATGGTTGAAGATGAAAAAATTAAAAACAATAGACTTGCTTTAGTTAAATCGATCAGTCTTCTTCCAGAAGATATTGGAGATATAACTAAAATTGTTGTTTAACATTTGTTCGAAGTTATCAAAAATCTAAAATAAAGAAAGGGATAATCTCCCCTTATGGAGGATTATCCCTTTTTGTTATATTATTGTTATTTTATTTTCCTTCTTTTCTTCTATTTGTTACTGTCTCTCCAGCAATTCCCCAGTTATCAGTATCAACTTCGTCAATTACAACAACTGTAGTATTTGGATTTTTGTTTAGTACGTCAACAAGAAGTTGAGTTGCACCTTTAATTAGTTCGGCTTTTTGTGCTGGTGTCGCACCTTCTTTTGTTATTTTAATGTTTACATATGGCATTAAGCTTTCCTCCTTTCTCCTAGAGTAAGGGAAATAACCCCAATTATTAATACGATTGATGCAAAAATTATTGACGAATTATAATTACCGGTACTTTTTGTAAGATAACCTGCAACAATTGGACCTATAATTTGCCCACCTGCGTAAAAGAAGGTCAGTTGCCCAATAATTCTGGAGCTATTTTCAGGAAAAAGAATCTTAGCTGTAGCAATACTTAAAGTTGTAATCCCCATAAATGTTCCACCAAAAAGCAGTGCTCCTAAAAAAGCGCCGATATTATTTTGAAATACTAATGGTAAAGATATACCAAAAATCTGAATTATATAAGCAAGCTTTAGCATAGGAATTTTACCAAAATGATCTGCAAGCCTTACCCAGAGGATACATGAAGGAGCGGCAGCAAGTCCTACAAAAGCCCAGCTCAAAGATGCAGAGTGGGAGTTAAAGCCAGGAATATTACTTACTATTGCAACTAAAAAAGTTCCACTGATTATATATCCAATACCTTCAGCGGTATATGCGATTATAAGCCAGGGCAGTGAAATCTGTTTATGTTCTTTATTTTCAATTTTTGCGGGAGCACTGCTTGTTGATTTTTTCTCATCAGGAACCCAGCGAGATACAAAATATGTGAGAAGAAAAGCAAGAGCACCAACACCATACCATGTACCTTGCCAACCAAAGAAGTCAGCCAAGTAAGGAACGAAAATGCCTCCTAAAAAGATTCCGGTACCAACACCTGCGTAAAAAAATCCTGTAAGGTGAGTCATGTTTTTTTCTGTAAGATAGTCCATTATAATACTTGAAATTAATACAAAGATTATCCCAGCAGTTAATCCAGCTATAAATCTTAAAAAGTACCAAAATGTATAGTTATCACTAATACCCATTAGAACTATAGATAAAGAGTTTATTATTAAATAGATTTTCAGAGAACTGGCACGACTGTTTTTCCAGTTCCAATATCCTGCAAATACAGATCCAAGAAGATAGCCGGCGTAATTAATGGAAGCAAGAAAACCGGCAAATTGATCTGTAAAACCTAGCTCTCTCTGCATCATGGGAAAGATAGGAGTATATGCAAAACGGCTTAATCCCATAACTATTAAAAGTGTAAATGTCCCTGCAAGCAAGGCTTTGTATTTTCTAATTAAGATCATTGTAATGCTCCCTCTTGAATCTTTTTGATAAGTATAATAATATACAGAAAAAGGTATCATGTAAAATGATTATATCTGATGCTTTATATCAACAAAACAGATGGGATGGATAATTATGGATATAAATGATCTTAAAATATACAAAATGGTTGCAGAGGAAGAAAATATATCAAAAACCAGTGTAAAAAGTGGTTTTGCTCAGTCAACAATAACTAATAAGATAAAAAAAATGGAAAATTATTTTGGTACAAGTTTCTTTTATCGTAATGTAACCGGTGTAAAGCTTACTCCTCAGGGAAGAGATTTTTTGGAATATGTTGAAAAAATAATATCTATTTTTGATGAAGCGGAAAAGGGAATCAAATATAAAGATGTTCCCTCTGGAACAATTAAAATTGGCTCTATGGAAACCACTGCTGCTATAAGATTGCCAGAAATTTTAATGAATTATTCTCTGGCTTTTCCTGAAGTAGATTTGTTTATCGAGACAGGTCCTACAGAAATATTAATAGAGAAAATAAATAATGGGGATCTTGAGGGAGCTTTTGTTGCTGAAACAGAGAGCACAAATTTTTTGAGTAAGAAACTTTTTGTTAAAGAAGAGCTTTTTATAGTTGGAAGATATCCTTTTTCTAGAGAAAAGATTGAAGAGTCCAATATAATTACTTTTAAAAAGGGATGTAGCTATAGAAATCAGTTTCAGAAATGGATGTCAAAGGAAGAAATAAAATATAGAAGAGCATTGGAATTCGGATCTTTAGAGGCGATACTTGGTTGTGTCAGAGCGGGTTTGGGTTACACGGTTCTTCCCTTGTCAGTAATTGATAAAATGGGTTTAAATAAAGATCTTAAAATTAAAAAGATACCAAAGGAATATGGTGAACTTAACACAGTCTTCGTTTATAAAAAGAACCTTTCAGAAACTAAAGCTTTTACTGAATTTCTTAATTTGGCTCAGGAAAGAAGGCTTATGTATGAAAATAATTGATATTTCTAAAGGGGTCTTTTCAACCCCAGTTTATCCTGGTGATCCAGACCCAGAATTAATAAAAATTGCCAGCCTTGAAGAAGGTGATGCTTTTAACTTGTCAGTATTAAAAGCAAGTTTACACACAGGAACTCATATAGATAGTCCAAAACATTATTTTAATTCTGGAGCTTCTGTTGATAAATTGCCTTTAGAGAGGTTTATTGGTAAATGCCTTGTATCTGGTTATGAAAATATAGATGATGCTAATTTTAAGAAAGATATAAAAATTTTATTATTAAAGGGAAAAACTGAATTAAGTATAGAGGATAGTAAAAAAATTATAAATAGGGGATTTTTGACAATTGGCACAGAGCTTGAAACTATAGGTGATAATGGAGTACATGGCTTTTTGCTGGAAAGGAATATTGGTATAATTGAGAATCTTGATCTTATAAGTGTAGAGGAAGGGGAGTATTTTATTTTCGCTCCCCCCATTAAAATTGAGGGGAGCGAAGGGGCTTTTACCCGAGCCGTTCTGTTAAAAGACTGGCTATAATAAAAATAAGTAGTATCCCAATGTAAATCCAGCCTTTTTTACTGCCGAAATTTAAGGTCCAGCCAATTCCAAACCTTTTTTCAATAAATACAGCTGGATCTTCAGGATTATAATAAAATTGTCCCAGTTTCCAATGTTCATCATTATCTCGGTCAATTTCTTCTCCCTTTTTATTGAAGCTTGTCCTTATTCTGCTGCCTCCCTGACCCATGGTAAATGAAAGATAAAAAGCTCCAAGTATAATCAACAGTGTGCTTCCCATAGTAATTGCAAACAAAAGTCTGGGCTCTATAGGAATAAAGAAACTTACTTGCATAACAGAGAAAAGAATGATCATTATTATTCCGGTTACTATAATAAATGCAGACCATTTTCTTCTAAATATTTCATTTCTCCTTGCAGAATTTTCCGGATCAGCGGGGTCAATCTGCTGTTTAGCTTTGCTTATTATATTATTAATAAATATGAACAGTCCGATCATTAAAAGCTGAGTTATTGTTGGCATAAAGACTGTAAAGAAGGATTTTTCTTTAAAATTTGTAGGATTACCCATAAGGTCATAGTTCATGGCAATTTGCTCTGATATAAGATCGTAGTTAATGTAAGTAAGGTAAGCAGTCGCTGCAGTTATAACTAGGGGAATCAAAAACCATACATTGGAATATTGAATTTTTCTTTTTCTGAAAGACATGTCCGTTAGGACTACCTGTTTTTTCCCTTCGGTCCATCCCTCTTTCTCCTTTATTTTCTTAACTATAAAGTGATATTTTAGATAAATTAGAAAAAGAATACCAAGCATTACTATAAGTGCAACAGTGTAGATGTATATATTTAGTGGCTCTGGATATTTAAAAAATAAAAATATTGTAAATATAGAAGTAACTCCAACTGCAATAAGTGCTTCTAAAGTATATTTTTTTCTGATTTTAACCATTCTTTCTGAATTGTAGATTTCTTCAGTTACAGTGACCCCAAAGCTTTCAGTTTTTCTCGTAAGATAGGGCATAAATGCATACATAATTCCTGGCAATAAGAAAATGGCAAATAAACTTATATACATAATATTTATATCCATTGGATTTTAGTCTCCTTTCTTTTTAAGTGTCTCAAAAACTTTTGAGCATTCTCTTAGTATCTCTTCATGATTCATTCCTCTGGCGATACTTTCAGCAAACAGAGGCTCTAAATTTTCTTTAAATTTGTTAAGAAAAACTTCATCAGCAGGAGGGAATCCATCGGGATTAATTTCTACACCTTTTTGCCTATGCACTTGTATAAAATTATCCTGTTTAAGTAATCCGTATGTCTTATTTACAGTATGCATGTTTATCCCTAAATCTTGAGACAAAACTCTTACCGATGGCAAAGCCTCTCCGGGAAGAAGTTCCTTTTTGGCAATTCCTTTAATAATTTCATTATATAGTTGAGTATATATTGGAATTTCTGATTGAAAATCAATTTTTATAAACATTTCCTTCCTCCATTCGTTATAACTGTTATATATAAAGTATAACAACTATATAAAAATGTCAATAATTTTTTAAAAAGTTGAAAGGAACAATTCTTAGGAGTAAAATTTAGTTGTTATATATGAGGAGGAATAGTAGATGAAGATAGGAATTTTTGATTCTGGTATAGGGGGTTTAACTGTTTTAGCTGAAGGGATTAAAAAATATCCTCAAGGGGATTTTATATATTATGCAGACACGGAAAATGTTCCTTATGGGACGAAAACTAGAGAAGAAGTTAAGGTTTTAGTTATGAATGTTGGAGATTTTTTGTATAAAAAAGATATAGATGCACTTTTAGTTGCCTGCAACACAGCTACAAGTATTGGAATAGAAGAGTTAAGAAATAAGTATAGTTTCCCAGTAATTGGAATGGAACCAGCAGTAAAAATAGCCCTTGAGAAGGATGAAGATAAAAAAGTATTGGTTATGGCAACAGCCCTAACTTTGAAAGAGGAAAAATTTAAAAAACTTGTGCATATAACAGGTGGTGATCGAAGAGTAGAAGGCGTTCCCATGCCCTCATTAGTTACTTTTGCAGAAGAAAAAAAGTTTTCTGGAACAGAAGTTGAAAATTATATTATTCAATCTATTAAAGATTTTAAGTTGGAGGAATTTGGTACTCTGGTTTTAGGGTGTACTCACTTTATATATTTTAAAGAAATAATCAGAAGGGTATTACCAAAACATATAGATATTATCGATGGTAATATTGGAACAATTAATAATTTAATTAGTAAATTGAAAGGGGTGAATATGCAAAAAGGAACAGGTTCAATAGAATTTTATTCCTCTGGGAAAAAATCTAATAAAGAAGAATTTCAAGAATATCTGTCCTTTTTGCAAAAACAAAAATGATTTTTTTGGAAATGGTAAATGACTATCCAGTGGCGGTTAGGAACTGGCTGGGGAACTCGGGAATAATTGGAAAAGAAAGAATAAAAGAGGTATCTTTGAAACAAAAGGGAAAACTAAGGTTACAACCAGATCAAAAATGGTCAGATGCAGAAGCTAAGCAAGAATTTAATATTGATGAGCCTTCTTTTATCTGGGAATTAAAGACATCGATGAAAGGTCTGCCTGTATCTGGAAGAGATATTTTTCAAAAAGGTAAAGGGAGTATGAAGATAAGGATTGCTGGAATAATACCTGTTGTAAATCTAAAAGATGACCCAAAACTTAACGAATCTACCCTTCAAAGATACTTGGGAGAAATAATTTGGTTTCCAAGTGCCGCCTTAAGTTCATACATATCCTGGAGGCATATAGACAATAATACTGCTGAAGCTACAATGAATTATATGGGCACCATAGGTAAAGGAATTTTTTCTTTTGATGAGGAAGGAAACTTGCGTAAGTTTACTTCATATCGTTACAAAGATATAAAGGATAAAAACAGGACAGAATGGATAGCAGAAGTATTAGACACAGACACTGTAAATGGGGTAAAAATCCCAGTTAAATTACAAGCATCATGGATTTTGGGAGACAATAAATTCACATGGTTTATCTTTACTATTTCAGACTTAAAATATAATTATTAAAAAAAGGGTAAGTAAGTTCAGTGAGGTGATAGGATGCTAGAAAAAATAGATCTTAATAAAAAAATGGGCAAAAAAGAATATGCAGAAAAATACGAAGAGCTAACTTACAGACTAGGAGAACTTCAAAGAAAGTACCGAGAAGAAAATATTCCTTTAATAATTATATTTGAGGGACTTGATGCAAGAGGAAAATCTTTAATTATAAACAATCTTCTTCAAAGTCTAGACCCTAGAGGATTTAAATTTTTTTATATAAAAGAAGCAAATGAGGAAGAAAAGAGCAAACCATTTTTATGGAGATTTTGGAATAAGACCCCACCTAAAGGTGGGATAAGTATAATGGATAAAAGCTGGTATAAAGAAATTGTCTTGAAAAGAGTAGAAAAAAAAGAAAATAATGGAGCAAGTTATCCAGAAATAAAAGCTTTTGAAAGACAGTTAGCTAAAGATGGCAATGTTTTAGTCAAGTTTTTTATTCATACATCAGAAAAAAAACTAGAAAATCGCATAGATGATTTAAAAAGAGAAGAAAATTTTCCTCAGATATTAAAAGAGAATTTAAAGGAAAAACTAGAAAAATATGATGAATATATAAATGCTTTTGAAGAGATGTTGGAATCTACAGATAGTGATTATGCTCCTTGGGCTTTTATTGAGGGCAATGATTTAGAGTTTGCAACTATCAAAGTATTAATGCTTTTGATTAATGTAATGGAAAGTAAACTTAAAGAAAATTGCAATGTATCGATAGAAGATTCTGGGGTAAAAATGTTTGATTCAAAGATAGCAGATTTAAATTCTTCTATCCTAGATAGAGTAGACCTTACACTTGATATTGATAAAGATGAATATGAAAAAGAATTGGAAAAATGCCAAGGGAGATTAAGTTCCCTTGCTTATGAGCTTTATAATAAGGGTATTCCAGCTCTGATTCTATTAGAAGGTTGGGATGCTGCAGGAAAAGGTGGGCTTATAAGAAGGGTCACCTCAGCATTTGATCCAAGATTTTATAATGTAATACCTATAGGAAAGCCTAATGATTTGGAAAAAGATCATCATTACCTGTGGAGATTTTGGAATGAATTCCCTAGCAAAGGGAATATCCATATTTTTGACAGAAGCTGGTATGGCAGAGTTCTTGTAGAAAGAGTAGAAAACCTTGCCAAACCGGAAGAATGGAAAAGAGCTTATAAAGAAATAAATGAAATGGAAAAAAGTTTAGTTAATTTTGGCACTATTGTTTTAAAATTCTGGTTGCATATAGATCAGGAAGAACAATTAGAAAGATTTAAAGCAAGGGAAGAAACAGAATACAAACAGTGGAAGATCACTGAGGAAGATTGGAGAAACAGAGAAAAATGGCAAGAGTATAAGGTAGCGGTGGATGAGATGCTTTACAGAACAAGCACCTCATATGCACCTTGGAATATTATTGAATTCAACTCTAAAAAATACGGAAGAATAAAAGCTATGAAAAAGATTATTGAGGCTTTTGAAAAGAGAGTTTAGTTTAGACTTATACTGGATCTAGGTAATGAGTACTAAGGATACTTGGAATATCTTGAATTTGTTTAATGATGTTTTCCGGTATTATATCATCAGTTTCTAGTACCATTATAGCTTCAAGGCGTTTTTCTTTTCTAAAGACTTTCATGAAAGCTATATTTATTTTATTGTCACATAATATCCCGGAGACTTGATGTATAATTCCCGGGATATCTTCATGCTTAGTAAAAAGTGTTGGGAGATCTCCTTTTAGAGATATTTCATATCCATCTAATTCAGTTATTGCAATATTGCCACCACCAACTGATTTACCAATAATTGCAATTTCGGAACCATCCTTTTTCTGTAATGAAATTTTTACAGTATTAGGATGTTGGTCTGGTCCAAGATCAGTTTGAAAAAAATTGAAGGTTAAACCTTCTTCCGCTGCAAATTTAAAAGCATTTTTTATATTCGGAGAATCGGTTTCAAAACCTAATAAGCCAGATATTAATGCTAGATCAGTTCCGTGACCTCTATATGTTTCAGCAAAGGAACCATGAAGATAAATATTTGCTAAAATAGGAGTTTCATTACCAGCTATACCACGAGCAATTTTACCTAATCTAACAGCTCCTGCAGTATGAGAACTGGAGGGTCCAATCATTACCGGACCGATAATATCAAATACGCTAAAATTTTTCATTGAAGAACCTCTCTTCTGAGTTAATTTAATATTAGTATACTTAATTTTTAAAGAAATGTTTAGAACTAATAATTTGACCTTCTTTGACCTATTGACCTTTATTGACCTTGTGTTATAATATTATACATAGAAAACTAATTAATGGGAGGTTTTATCCTTGTCTGTAAAATACCAAGATTATTATAAAATTTTAGGAATAGAAAGAAAAGCAACTGCGGATGAAATAAAAAACGCATATAAAAAAATGGCAAAAAAATTCCATCCTGATGTAAATAAATCAAAGAATGCAGAAGAGACCTTTAAAAAGGTTAACGAAGCCTATGAAGTATTGAAGGATCCTGAAAAAAGAAAGTTATATGATCAATTTGGAGAAAACTGGCAAAGTGGTCAAGATTTTAATCCAGGTGATTTTGCTGGTTTCAGAGGTGCTCCAGGTGGATATCAACAATACACCTATTCTTCTGGGGGGGTGGGTTCATCTGGATTTAGTGATTTTTTTGAATCAATTTTCGGTGGTGGTTTTTCTGGGTTTTCAGATTTTGGTGGTAGAGGAAGAGGATCGCAACAAAGTCGTGAAGTTTTTAGAACCAAAGGCTCAGATAGAAAAGCTAAGATTACATTAAGTATTAAAGAAGCCTATAATGGAGGGCAAAAAACAATAGTAATAAATACACCGGAACAAAAAAAGTATCAAGTTAATATACCACCGGGTTCTATAACTGGTAATAAATTAAGATTAAAAAATATGGGAGATCCAGGACTTGGTGGTGGACCATCTGGTGATTTGATAATAGAAATTGTAGTAGCAAATGATAGTAAGTATAGACTTGATGGTAAAGATATTATTAGAACTATTGAAATACCATTTTATGAGGCGATATTAGGTACTAAAAAAAATGTAAATATATTCGATAAAAATATAGAAATTAAAATACCGGCAGGAACACAAAGCAACCAAAAATTAAGAATAAAAGATATGGGGATGCCATCAAAAGATGGAAAAGGGGATTTGTTTTTAGAAATTAAAGTAAAAATACCTAAAGATTTAACCCATGAACAAGTTGAATTTATTGAAAAAGCAAAAGAAATATTTAATTAAGGTGGTGGAGATATGAATTTGAATAATTTTACCCAAAAATCTCAAGAAGCTTTACAGGAAGCTCAGAATATTGCGTTATTAAACAGTCATCAAGAAATAGATCTTGAACACTTATTAGTTGCATTATTAACCCAGGAATCAGGCTTGGTTCCTAGGATCTTACAAAAACTTGAAATCAGTCCAGAAAACTTTTTATTATCGGTAGAAAAAGAACTTTCAAAAAGACCATCAGTAAAAATAGCAGGGACTGAAGAAGGAAAAATTTATGTTTCCGGAAATATGCAAAAGACATTAGCACAGGCAGAAGAGGAAAAGAAATCTTTGAAAGATGATTATATTTCTGTTGAACATTTATTGTTAGCCATTATATCTGAAGGTCAAAAAACGGGATTAAAATCTATTTTTGACGCATTTCAATTAGATAGAAATAAAGTACTAACTAGTTTAGCAAGCATTAGAGGTAACCAGAGAGTTACAAGTGATAATCCGGAAGCTACCTATGAAGCATTGGAGAAATACGCTCAGAATTTAGTTCAGGCAGTTAAAAACAATAAACTTGATCCTGTTATAGGCAGAGATAATGAAATAAGGCATGTAATCAGAATTTTATCCAGAAAAACAAAAAATAATCCTGTTTTGATTGGAGAACCAGGAGTAGGAAAAACAGCAATTGCAGAAGGGTTAGCTCACAGAATTGTAAAAGGTGATGTGCCAGAAGGATTAAAAAATAAAGAAATTTATTCTTTGGATATGGGTTCTTTAGTTGCAGGTGCAAAATTCAGAGGAGAATTTGAAGAAAGATTAAAAGCTGTTTTAAAAGAAGTTAAGAATGCTGAAGGAAGAGTAATACTTTTTATTGATGAAATTCATACTATTGTTGGTGCAGGAAAAGCAGAAGGCTCCATGGATGCTGGTAATATGCTGAAACCAATGCTTGCCAGAGGAGAGCTTCACTGTATAGGTGCCACTACTTTGGATGAATATAGGAAATATATTGAAAAAGATTCTGCACTAGAAAGAAGATTTCAACCAGTTATGGTTGATGAACCAACAGTAGAAGACACTATTTCTATTTTAAGAGGTTTGAAAGAACGCTTTGAGGTGTTCCATGGTGTAAAAATACAGGATAGTGCAATAGTTAGTGCAGCAGTTTTTTCTCATAGATATATTACAGATCGTTTCCTTCCCGATAAGGCCATAGATCTAGTTGACGAAGCCTGTGCAATGATTCGTACAGAAATTGATTCTATGCCGGCTGAACTTGATGATGTTCATAGAAAAATAATGCAATTAGAAATAGAAGAAGCTGCTCTTAAAAAAGAAAAAGATCCCAAAAGCTTAGAAAGGCTTGAAAAAATAAGAAAAGAACTTGCTGATCTTAAGGATAGATATGGATCTATGAAAATGCAGTGGGAAAATGAAAAAAATGCAATTAACTCATTGCAAAAAATCAAAGAAGAATTAGATGATCTTAATTATCAAATTCAAAAAGCAGAGAGAGAATATGATTTAAACAAAGCTGCAGAATTAAAGTATGGTAAATTGCCACTTCTTGAAAGTAAGTTAAGGGAAGAAGAAGAAAAAATTAAGTTATCAAAAACAGATACCTCATTATTAAGAGAAGAGGTAAGCGAAGAAGAAATTTTAGAGATAATCTCAAGATGGACTGGAATTCCTTTATCCAAACTTGCTGAAAGTGACAGAGAAAAGTTATTAAAAATGGATGAAATATTAAAAGAAAGAGTTATTGGTCAAGATGAAGCGGTTTCTTTGGTAGCAGACTCAATCATAAGGGCTAGAGCTGGGATTAAAGATCCAAGAAGACCTATAGGTTCCTTTGTATTTCTTGGTCCAACAGGAGTCGGAAAAACTGAGTTAGCTAAAACCTTAGCGGAAGCATTATTTGATTCAGAAGATAACATTGTAAGAATTGATATGAGTGAATATATGGAGAAACACTCTGTATCAAGACTTATAGGAGCTCCTCCTGGATATGTAGGATATGAAGAAGGGGGCCAACTTACCGAAGCAGTTAGAAGGAAACCTTATTCAGTAATTTTACTAGATGAAATAGAAAAAGCTCATAATGATGTGTTTAACATTCTTCTTCAAGTCCTAGATGATGGAAGGATTACTGATTCTCAGGGCAGGACAGTTGATTTTAAAAATACAGTAATAATTATGACCTCTAACCTTGGTTCACAATTTCTTCTTGAAGGAATTAAAGAGGATAGGACCTTTAGTGAAGGCACTGAAGAAAAGGTAATGCAACAACTTAGAATGAACTTTAGACCAGAATTTTTAAATAGAATAGATGATATTATAATTTTCAAACCATTAATGAAAAATGAGATTTCTCAAATTGTTAAACTTACTTTGAATGATTTGAATAAACGTTTAAAGGAGAAAAACATCGAAATAGAATTTACAGAAAAAGCAATAGAGGAAACTGCAACAGAAGGCTATGATCCTATTTATGGTGCAAGACCTTTAAAAAGATTTATTCAACATAGTATTGAAACAATGCTTGCTAGAATGATTATTAAAGGTGAGATAACTGAGGGAGAAAAAGTTCTGATTGACAAAAATTCTCACGGCTATTTTGTTGTTAGACACAAGGCCTAGTTTCTGGTAAAATATTAAAAATTATTAAATAATTTATGTTAGTTTTTAATGGAAGGGGAATTAGGTTGATAAAACACAATAATTATTTTGAAGGCAAGGTTCAAAGTCTGGGTTTTAACAACGATAATGGACACATGACCATTGGAATTATAGAGACTGGTGAATATGAGTTTTCAACAGAGTTTCATGAAAGAATGGTAATAATCTCAGGGAATCTTGAGGTTAAGATACCCGGAGAAGAGATAATTGACCTAAAAGAAGGTCAAGAATTTGAAGTAGAGGCTAAACAGTCTTTTAAAGTTAATGCAAAAACAGATGTAGTTTATTCATGTTATTATAGTTAAAATAAAGGTTCCGTTTCTGAAAATTAAGAAACGGAACCTTTTAGTTTATTTATACATTTCAATTAATTCATTCCAATAAATTTTAGGATCAGTGTTTTTTACTTGAGGAGGATTAGCTAAGGAGGCTTTCTCAAAATATTCCTTCTTGTCTTTTTTGAATATTATTCCAAGAGGTATTTTATTATCCCATTCATTAATTTTTTCCCAAGCTTTCTCCTGATTAGTATAATCATAGTCGTCTTCTAGTTTATATACTTTTTCTTTGTACCATTGGAAAGTATTGACCTTATTAAAGACAACGCAAGGTTGTAGTATATCAAGATATGCAAATCCTTCATAAGAAAAAGCTTCTACCATTAGATTAGCAAGATGATCAGTATCTCCTGAAAAGCCACGGGCTATAAAACCACAATCCATACTCATTGCAAGCTTTAATGGGTTTATTGGTTCCATAATTGTTCCTGCAGGCTGAATTCCAGACTTAGTTCCCATAGCACTGGTTGGAGAAGCTTGACCTTTTGTAAGCCCATAAATTTGATTGTTATGAACAAAATAATTCAGATTTAGATTTCTTCTCATGGAATGGATAAAGTGGTTTCCTCCTTCACCATAACCATCCCCATCTCCACCATGTATAATAACAAGCTGATCTGGATTTGAAATTTTTACTCCTGTAGCTAAAGGTAATGCTCTGCCATGAAGGCCATTAAAACCGTTTGTATTTACATAATGTGGAGTTTTTCCTGATTGTCCAATACCAGAAACGATTGTGACTTCAGAAGGTTTTTTACCAGACATTTCCAAAGCTTTTTTAAGAGCTTTCAAGATTCCATAATTCCCACAACCAGGACACCAGGCAATTTCAAAATCATTATTAAATGTTGAATTCATTTCAGCACCTCCTTGATCCTGTTGTATATTTCTTCGGGAGACATTTGTCGCCCATCGTATGCAGTGATTTTATCGGTTATTGAGATGCCAGTTTCTTGTTTAATTAATTTGCCTAGTTGACCCGTATAATTGTGTTCAACAGTAATAATTTTGCTAACTCTACTAGAAAATTTTTCAAGATGTTTTTTTGGTAGAGGCCATATATAGTTAAAGTGCAGTGCGAAAATATTAATATCTTCATCATTTAATTTTTTTATTGCTTCTTTTAGAGGACCATATGTTGATCCCCAAGAAAGAATCATTATTTCGGAGTAAGGAATCCCAACTATCTCTGGCTCCATTATATCTTCATAAAAATTATTTAGTTTTTTCATTCTTTTTTCCATCATTGCCTTACCAAAATATGCACTTTCTGTATCATGGCCTTTTTCATCGTGTTCGTAACTATCTTGTAGTACACATTGGTTGTTAAATTGGCCAGGATAAATTCTGGGACTAATACCATTTTCGGTAATTTTGTATCTCTCGTAACTGTAATCACTGCTGCCTTCTAAATCGGCAAAATATGAAGTATTTTTGTAGTCATCTTGATCAAAAGCTTCAATTGTTTTTCTTGCATCTGAAAGGAATTGATCCGTCATTATAAATACTGGAACCTGATATTTTTCAGCAATATCAAAGGCTTTAAAAGTAAGATTAAAGCAATCTTCTTGATTTTTAGGTGCGAGTATTACTCTAGGAAATTCACCTTGAGAAGCAGTTAGCACAAAACTTAAGTCGCCTTGAGCAGTTCTTGTAGCAAAGCCTGTTGCAGGACCTGGTCTTTGAGAATCAACGATAACCAGAGGTGTTTCGCTAATTCCAGCTAACCCTAGACCTTCCACCATAAGAGAAAATCCCCCTCCTGAGCTTCCAGTCATAGATCTTACACCAGCAAAGGAAGAACCTATTGCCATATTGATAGCTGCTATCTCATCCTCAGCTTGTTCAACGATAATTGGATATTTTTCTGAATATGTAGCTAATTCATTCATTACTGAGGTTGAAGGAGTCATTGGATATGCAGAATAAAATTTACATCCTGCCATTAATGCAGCAAAGGCGATAGATTGGTTTCCATTTATGAAAATGTAATCTTTTGAAGTTCCTTTAGATAAAAGCTGTTCTTGAACTTTTGCTTTTTTAAAGCCACCCTTACTTGCTAAAATGTTAATTTCTGCAAGTTTCTCTGGGAAGGTCTTTTTTATAGTTTCTTCAAGGATATCAGCATCAAGTCCAAAAACTTTCCATAGATAACCAAGTAAGGCACTAGTTATAGCCTTTTCATTCCCAGCATCTTTTGCAATTCCTTTAAAATCTTCAATTAGAGCATTTTCATGAGAATCTTGAATTAAAGTAAGGTCCATTATAAAAGGCACTTCATCTAATAAATGTTTGTTTTGTTCATAAGCAAGGGCATCTAAAGGAATGATATAATCAAAATCATTGCTTTGACTGTAAACTTCATCAGAAGAAAATCTTATTTGTATAAAATTATTTCCGCCCCTAACTCTAGACATATAATCTTTATTGCTAAAAACATGAAATCCTGATTTGAAAAGAGCATCTTCTAATATACCAGCAGCTGTATCGATACCCTGTCCGGCAGCTCCGGAGATTAAAATATTCTTAATAATAGTAATTACCTCCTTTTAATTTCTTATGTATTTATAACCATTAAAGAGATATAATAAAACATATATTCTAGAAAAAGGTGTAAAAAGAATGAATTATAATTATTTTAGTGAAATAGTAAGAAAAGCAGAGCAGGAAAATTGCAAAATTAGTAAAGTAATTAAGGATTGGGAAGAGGAAAAACAGGAAAAAAATATAGAGAATATTGTTGAGTTAATGAGCTCGCAATGGAAAATTATGCAAGAAGCGATGGTTCAAGGATTAGAAGAACCTCAAATTTCTATGGGTGGACTCATTGGTGGAGAAGGTAAAAAAATATTTTCTTACATGGAAAAAAACAAAAGCAATGATATTTATCTTAAATCTGCTGCTAGAGCTTTGGCTGTTGCAGAAGTCAGCGCTTCTATGGGTAAAATAGTTGCTGCTCCTACAGCGGGTTCTGCTGGAATAATTCCAGCAGTTATGATGGCTTGTGCGGAAAAATATGATTCCTCAGATCAAGAAATAGTTGATGCTTTGTTTACTGCTTCAGGTCTTGGTATTATTATTGCAAAAGGAGCATCTATTTCTGGTGCTGAGGGTGGATGTCAAGCAGAATGCGGATCTGCTGCTGCAATGGCAGCCGCAGCAGCGGTAGAACTTATAGGAGGAACGCCACAGGATTCTTCTAATGCTGCTGCTATGGTTTTAAAAAATGTTCTTGGCCTTGTTTGTGATCCCGTTGCCGGTTTAGTTGAGGTGCCTTGTGCTAAAAGAAATGTAATGGGAACAACTCTTGCTTTGGTTTCAGCGGAAATGGCAGTTGCTGGGGTAGAAAGCGTCATTCCTCTTGATGAGGTTATTTCTGCAATGGATACAATAGGCAAAACTTTACCGGCAATTTTAAGAGAAACAGGAAAGGGCGGTTTGGCAATTACGCCAACGGGCTTAGAAATTGAAAAAAGAGTTAAGGGAGAAAAGAAAAATGTTTAATAAGAAAGTTTTTTTTGTATTAATATTGTTAATTGGAGCATTAATTACTTCTGGTTGTGTAGATGGACAAGTTGATATTAAAGTTAATGGAGATGGTTCGGGAGACCTTTCTTATGCAATGGTTATAGATAAAAGAACATACGATCCAGAATTATTAGAAGATTATATTGAAAAGCTTGAAGAAAATCTTTATACAGTGGAAAAAAGAGATTTAGGAGAGTTTATAGTTGTAAATGCTAGTGTTTATCTTCCTAGGTTTAGAACAATATTTGATCCTACAGCAGTTATGGGTAACGAAGATGGTAGAATTCCTCTTGAATTTTCAAAAAATTGGCTTTCAACTAAATATATTTTTGATTTTGAATATGACATTGACATAGCTAAAGAGTTTCTTTCTCGTGAGCTTGGACTTGATGAAGTAAAATTTAATTCTATGAATTTTTCCTTGACTTTGCCTAATAAAGCAGAAGAAAACAATGCTGATGAAATAAAAGATAGCGAAGATATTTATACTTGGAAAATTAATCAATCAGGAAAAACAAAGATTTACTTAGAAACAAGAACAATAAACAAAATCAGTATGATTGTTACAATTGGTATTCCTATATTTGCGGCAATTGCATTGTTTAAAGAAAGAAAGAATCTTATTAAAAAGAAAGTCAGATAGTTTTGGCGGGTGATATATATTGGAAGTTAATGATAATTATACAATTGTTCTCATAACTTTTTTTGGAGGCCTAGGCTTTTTTCTATATGGATTAATGGCTATGAGTGAATCTCTACAGAGGGTTGCCGGAAAGAGAATAAAATATTATCTTGAACATTCCACCAAGACTGTCTTCAGGGGGCTAGTTTCTGGTGCGATTTTTACTGCTTTGATTCAGTCATCAAGTGGAACAACTGTACTTGTTATAGGTCTATTGAATGCGGGGCTTATTAATTTTAGGCAAGCAGCCACCTTGATTATCGGTTCTAATATTGGAACTGTAATTACTGGCTTTATTATTGGTATAAAGTTAAGTAATTATTCCTTACTTTTTGTTGCTATTGGAATGTTTTTTAGAATGATGGGAAAAAATAAGATTAGGAAAGAATATGGAAGAGCAATATTTGGCTTTGGTATTCTTTTTTTTGGAATGAATTTAATGGGAGAAAGCATGTTCCCACTTAAAGAGAGCCATTATTTTAATCAGCTTTTAGGTACAGTGGAGACTAATCCTATTATTGGACTTATTGTGGGAACCATTCTTACAGCAATTATACAATCAAGTAGTGCTATGGTTGGGATTTTGCAAGAGATGTTTTATCAAGGAGTTATAACATTAAATCAATTGATTCCTGTTTTATTAGGTACGGCGGTAGGAACAACAATTACTGCAGCTTTGGCGAGTCTCAATACTGGAATTGAGGCAAGAAAAGCAGCGACATTTCATTTTCTTTTTAATATTGTAGGGGCACTATTTTTTATGCCATTGTTTATTTCGGGTTTTTATTTGAACAGTATGGAGTTTATATATGAAAGTTTTATAGGGAATTGGGATTTTTTAGATGGAAAGATGAAGGTAGCATCCTTAAATGCTTATTTTAGAATAGGATATGCTTTAGCCTTTATACCTATTCTTGGCTTTTTAGAAGAATTAGTAGAGAAAGTGGTTAAGCCAGCTGAAGATGATGATAGAGGGATATATAAAATTAACTTGGACCTTAATCTTCTTGAAACCCCATATCTTGCTTATAAAAATGTAAGTAAGGAAATTTTGCACATGGTTGAACTGACCAAGTATAGCATTGAAAATGCTTTAGGAGTCTTAAACAGTACACAAAAAACCTTACCTGTGTTAATAAATAAAGGGGAAAAGTTAGAAAATGCGATAGATTCTTTAAGAGAAAATATAAGGGATTATACAGTCCAAATTAAGGGTAATGGGGCTAAAGAAAGAGAAGCTTCTCAAAACACGTTTTTTATTTTCGATACAATAAAGGGACTTGAAAGAATTGGGGACTATGCTCAAAACATTATAGAGACCATTATTTATAAAAAAGAAAATGATATTTTTCTTCCTGAGTTTTTTTATGAAAAGATTAATGAATTAGGAGAAATAACTATTGAAAGTATTGAAATATGTAAGAAAATAATTGAAACAGGTGAAGATGAATATTTAGAGGCTTTGACTGTAAATAAGGCAAAGGCCGATGTAATTAATAAAGAACTAAAAAATATTACAGTTAAAAAGTTTAGCTACTATGACAATATAAACTACATAAATTACGTTGTAAAAAACATTGGAGATAATTTTTTTAAAGTTCAGCTTAATATAAATGAAATTGTGGGTAATTATATATACTGTAAAGATAGTAATTTAAAAGGAAATGAGGTTGGAGAGAATGTTAATTGATCCGAGACTTTTAGGCTATTTTACATTATTTCTTTTATTCTGGGTTGTATCTTTTGTAGTTTATAAGTATTTTTTTGTAAAAAAACTATCAAAAAAACCAAATCCTATCTATAAAAAAATATATAAAATATTAAGGGAAATACATCCGATTTTCGCCTCAGTATCGATAATCCTAGGAAGTTATCATGGTTATTTAATGCTAGGAGGCCTTAGATTACACACGGGATCCCTAATAATAATGGCCCTTATATTTATGCTTTTAACCTTTCTAGGTGGAAAAACAAAAAGCCTCAGAACTAAATGGAGAAAGTTCCATAAAGTCGGAGGCCTAGTTACGGTAATTGCTATATTCGTACATTATTTTTTCCCATGGTTAATTTAGTATTAGAATTTTATTTTCCCTTTTAAGGCTAATCCTATAGGAATAAAAATTATCATTCCTCCAATACCCTGAATAATATTAAATGGTATTGAGGCAAGGGCTATTTCAAAACTATCTACTAATAGGCCACCTAGTAGGTAATATCCTATAACCATCCAAAGAATTCCGGCAATTATACCTACATAAGTTTTAAGATTAAAAATTGGTATAGAACCTTGATAAGCTAATTTACCAATAATAAGGGCCATAATAGTTTTTACTATAAGAGTCGGGAAAGCCCATATAGCGTAACCAGTTAAGATATCAGCAAGCATTGAACCGATTCCGGCTGCAACAGCCCCATAAAGTGGACCGAAAAAAACAGCGGCAAAAATAATTATTGTATCTCCACCATGAATGTAACCACTAGGTATTGGAATTTGAATTATCATTGTTGATACGGTGACTAATGCTGAGATTAAAGCTGTTAATGTTAATTTTCTCGTGAGAGACAATTCTTTGTTGTTATTCATGTTTTTCCTTCCTTCTCATTTTTGTATGGGAATTATAACAGTTTTTAATAAAAAAAGGAATCCGGTTAATCGTTTATTCTAACTTTGTAAAGTCAGCTTAAACTTTCGCCGGATCCTTTAATAAGTGGCTGTACTGCAAATTCAGTACCTCCTTTATTATTATTAGGTGTCATTCTTAGTTTTTCTCCTCTTTCATTGCCCCTTGAATACCGAAAACTTTAACTATTCTGAGCATTTAAGTCGCTCCCAACTCAATTTTCTGGATTTATCCTCTGAATTCTTAGAGTTCCAGAGTGAGATAATTGTAAGCTTGCACCTCCAGTCAGAGCTATTGCCCTTTCTGGTAACTAAATATTACAACATTATGGGTAAAAAGTCAACATTTTTTCCGAATCTTCTGAAATTGTAATTATTATAATAAATTTAAAGACTTGAAAGAGGAACTTAATGTGTTATAATATGTAAAAGTTTTTTCTGAGAAAACATTTGTTTTTCACGGAAGGAATAAAAAATGAATGGGGGCTATTCTTCAAATGGAAAAATTTAAAGTTATTGTATCAGAAGCTATGTCTAATGAAGGTTTAGAAGTATTAAAAAAATCTCTTGAGGTAGTTGATGGTACGAAGATGAGCCGGCAGGAACTTCTGGATGTAATCGGCGAGTTCGATGCTTTAATTGTCAGAAGCGCAACTCAGGTTAACGAAGAACTTCTGTCCAAAGCTTCAAAATTAAAAGTTGTTGGTAGAGCTGGTAATGGAATTGATAATATCGTATTGGATGAAGCAACAAAGTATGGTGTAGTTGTGGCAAATACACCTGAAAGTAATACAGTTTCTGCTGCTGAGCATGCAGTAGCTCTTCTTCTTGCTTCTGCTAGAAATATACCTGCAGCGGATCGTCAGCTTAAATCGGGAGAATGGGACCGTTCATTTTTTAAAGGTACGGAATTATTTGGAAAAACAATAGGAGTTATTGGCTTGGGTAAGATAGGATCTCTTGTTGCAACAAGATTGAAATCTTTTCAAACTACGATTATTGCCTATGACCCTTATATAACGGATGAAAGATTTAAGCAATTTGGAGCAGAAAAAGTAGATACTCTTGAAGAATTACTTCAAAGATCAGATATTATCACAATTCATACCCCTAAAACACCAGAGACAAATGGGATGATTGATGAACCTCAATTTGAATTAATGAAGCAAGGTGTTCGTCTTGTTAATGATGCACGAGGTGGAATTATTAAAGAATCTGCCCTTATTAAATATTTAGATAGTGGTAAAGTAAGAAGTGCTGCTTTAGATGTTCACGAAAAAGAACCAAGTGATAATCATAATTTGATGGGAAGACCTAATGTAGTGGTAACACCACATATTGGAGCCGATACAGATGAAGCTCAAGAAAATGTTGGCGTAACAATTGCAAATCAAGTTATTGCAGCATTAAATGGTGAGGTTGTAGCAAATGCAGTTAACCTTCCTACATTGAACAGAGAAGATATGAAAGCTTTAAAACCATATATTCTTGCTTTAGAAAAATTTGGCAAAATATACTTCCAGCTGAAAAGCGAACCAATCGAGTCAATTACGGTGAAATATTACGGAAAATTGGCTTCACAAGAAACAGAAATGCTTACTTTAGCAGCTGTTAAAGGGGTTCTAGAACCGGTAATTTTAGATAAAGTAAATTATGTAAATGCAAAATTAATAGCTGAACAAAGAGGAATTACAATAAATGAAAAGAAAAATGCCGAGGCATATGCTGGGTTTAACGAATTTGTAAAAATAAGTATTAAATCAAAAGCTGACAAATTTTCCATTGCAGGTAATGTTGACTCAAAAGGAGAAGCAAAGATACTAGAAATTGAAGGATATTCAATGGATTTAACTCCAAGTAAATATATGCTATTTATTAAGAACCTTGATGTTCCAGGGGTTATCGGAAAACTTGGAACTTTACTTGGAGAAGAAGAAATCAATATTGCAACAATGCAGGTAGGAAGAGACTTAGAAACTAGAAAAGCATTAATGGTAATGGGCATAGATAATGAATGTTCAAAGGAATCTCTTGAAAAAATTGGAAAACTTGAAAATATTACAATGGCTAAATTAGTAATAATGTAGTACAGAAAAGACCCCGTTTATAAAACGGGGTTTTTTTTATTAAAGAAAGTATTATAATATAATAGATTTAAGTAATGCAGAAAGGGTTGATAATATGAAACTTGTAACATTTTTTGCAGAAGGAAAAGAAAAAGTAGGTTATATTGAAGGTAACAAAGTTGTGGAGATAGGGTTACAAGAAGATAAACCTTTTGAAAATATGTTGGAATTAATAGATATTGTTGGAGAGAAAGATGAAATTGATTTTTTAGCTCTGAAGGAATTTAAAGAGGGAAAGGATCATTTATTGGAGGAAGTAAAAATACTTGCTCCTATAAGATATCCTCGTAGAAATCTTTTTTGTCTAGGTATGAATTATGCTGATCATGCTAAGGAAGTAGCTTTTACAGAAACGGATAAAAAACCAAATATTCCAAAATTTCCTGTATATTTCAGTAAAATAGCATATCCCGCCTTCGAAGACAAGGGATCGATTGAGTACGATGAAGAACTTACAAAAATGCTCGATTATGAAGTTGAGTTGGCGGTTATTATAGGAAAAGAAGGAAAAAATATAAGTGAAGATAAAGCCTTTAATTATATATTCGGATATACAATAGCAAATGATTTGTCAGCAAGAAATCTTCAAGGTAAACATGGCCAATGGTTTAAAGGTAAGTCAGTTGATAATTATGCTCCAATGGGTCCTTATATAATGACTGCAGATGAATTAAAAAATCCTAGTAATTTACAATTAAAATGTTATGTGAATGATGAGTTAAGACAGAATGCAAACACAAAAGATTTGGTGTTTTCAATACCTCATATCATAAGTGATCTTTCTAGAGGTTTAACTCTTAGAAGTGGAGATATTATTTTAACGGGAACTCCTTCAGGTGTAGGACTAGGATTTAAACCATATAAATTTGTAAATAAAGATGATGTAATTCGTTGTGAAATTGACCAACTTGGTGTTTTAACCACATACATTAAATAACTTTGACAAAAGGGTTTTTTACTGGTAAATTATCAACTAATTAGATAAATGATCTTACAACTGGCGGAAGTGGAGTTAACCACAAGGAAGTATGATCTTGAATTTGCCGACCGCCTGGGCCACTTGAGTTTAAAGCCCAGGTGGATTTTATTTTTTAGGAGGTAAATATTTAGAATGTTCAAACAATGGGATGGATTTAATACAGGGAACTGGAATAATAATATTGACGTAAGGGATTTTATTCAAAAAAATTATGTTCCATATGAAGGTAACGAAGAATTTTTGGTTGGAGCAACGGAAAAGACAAAAGAGTTATGGGGAAAATCCGAAAGGCTTTTAAAAGAGGAGTTAGAAAAAGAAGTTCTCGATATTGATACAAAAAATATATCTGGAATAAATAATTTTAAAGCTGGATATTTAGATAAAGAAAATGAAATAATCCTAGGATTTCAAACAGACGCTCCACTAAAAAGAATGATGAATCCTTATGGTGGTCTTAGAATGGTAGAAGAGTCCTTAGAAGCTTATGGTTATGAAGCACAAGATGGTGTTCTCGATATTTTTGATACTATAAGAAAAACTCATAATAAAGGTGTCTTTGATGTTTATACAGATGAGATAAGAAACCTGAGAAGTGCTGCAATTTTAACTGGTCTTCCAGATGCATATGGTAGAGGAAGAATAATTGGTGATTACCGAAGAGTTACTTTATATGGTGTGGATAGATTAATCAGTGAAAAGAAAAAAGATAAGAAAAATATCAAGTTAATAAATGAAAAAAACATTAGAAGAATTGAAGAAATTTCAGAAGAGATAAGAGCTTTAGAAGAGCTGAAGTTAATGGCTATGGAATACGGAATTGATATAAGTCTACCAGCTAAAGACTCCAGAGAAGCGGTTCAATTTTTATATTTTGCATATCTAGCTAGTGTAAAAGAAAATAATGGTGCTGCTACAAGTATTGGTAGGATAAGTACATTCCTTGATATTTATTTTGAAAGAGATATACAAAAAGGTTTATTAAATGAATCTGGTGCTCAAGAACTAATGGACCAATTAGTTATGAAACTTAGATTTGTGAGACATCTTCGTACTCCTGATTATAATGAGCTTTTTGCGGGAGATCCAAATTGGATTACAGAATCAGTTGGAGGCATGTCTGAAGATGGAAGAACTCTTGTAACAAAAAGTTCTTTTAGAATTCTTAATACTCTAACTAATTTAAGTCCTGCCCCAGAGCCTAATCTAACTATTCTTTGGTCTGAAAAATTACCTAAGGGCTTTAAAGAATATTGTGCAAAGATTTCTATAGAAACTGATTCAATACAGTATGAAAGCGATGACTTAATGAGACCAATTTATGGTGATGATTATGCAATTGCTTGTTGTGTATCAGCAATGCGTATTGGTAAAGAAATGCAATTCTTTGGAGCAAGGTGTAACCTTGGAAAATCTCTTTTATATGCAATAAATGGTGGTATTGATGAAAAAAGTGGTAAAAAAATTATAGATGGAATTGAAAAAATCGAAGATGAAGAACTTAACTATGAAAAGGTAAAGGCAAACTATTATAAAGTTCTTGAATATGTTGCAGAGCAGTATGTTAACGCAATGAACATTATCCATTACATGCATGATAAATATGCTTATGAAAAAATAATGATGGCCCTTCACGATAACGAGATACATCGATATATGGCTTTTGGTGTAGCTGGTTTATCTGTTGTAGCAGATTCGTTAAGTGCAATTAAATTTGCTACAGTTAGACCAGTTAGAGAGAATGGAATTGCAGTTGATTTTAATACTGAAGGAGATTTTCCTAAGTATGGTAATGACGATGATTCGGTAGATAATATAGCTCTTGAGGTGCTTGAATATTTTGTTGGAGAATTAAAAAAGCATCCATTATACAGAGATGCTGAACACACTTTGTCGGTTCTAACAATAACTTCTAACGTTGTTTATGGTAAAAAGACTGGTGCAACTCCAGATGGAAGGATGTCAGGTGAAGCTTTTGCTCCGGGGGCAAATCCAATGCATGGCAGAGATGTTTCTGGTGCACTTGCAGCACTAAATTCCGTTGCAAAAATTCCTTACAAGTGTGTTTGTCAGGATGGGGTATCTAACACCTTATCAATTGTTCCAACTGCTTTATCCAAAGATGAAGGAGAAAGATCAGAAAAACTTTCATTTTTAATCGATGGATATTTTATGCAAGGGGGACATCATTTGAATGTAAATGTTCTTCAGAGAGAAAAACTTTTAGATGCAATGGAGAATCCGGAGAAATATCCTAATCTTACTATAAGAGTTTCAGGATATGCTGTTCATTTTAATAGACTTACAGAAGAACAAAAGAAAGAAGTTATAAATAGAACTTTTCACTACTCCATGGGTTGCTGATAGAAATGGATAAAGGATATATACATTCAATTGAAACAAGTGGATTTTTTGATGGGCCAGGAATCAGGACTGTAATTTTTTTTCAAGGATGTCCACTGCGTTGTATTTATTGTCATAATCCAGACACTTGGAGTTTTAACGAAGGGAAAGAATATACTGTTTCCAGGCTAATGGAAAAGATTTTGAAGTATAAAAATTATTATAAAGCATCAGGAGGAGGAGTCACCTTTTCTGGTGGAGAGCCTCTTATGCAGTGGGACTTTCTGATAAAAATTTTAGAGGCCTGTAAAAAAGAAGGGATTAATACAGCTGTTGACACTTCAGGTATATTGATACCAGATATAGGAAAATTGGAAAAAATTATAGAATTGTCTGATCAAGTTATTCTAGACATAAAAGGTTCCGATAGGGATAGTTATAGGAGAATGACAGGTAGAGAAAAATATGATCTTCCTGAATTTATAAGAATTTTAAATAAATATAATAAAAAAGTTTGGGCTAGATATGTTCTAGTTAGTGGAATCAATGATCAAGAAGAGGGAATTCAAAAATTAAAAAATATATTAATAAGTATAGATAATTTAATTAAGGTGGAAATTTTACCCTTTCATCAGTTAGGAAGTTATAAATACAAAGAGTTAGGATTAGGGTATAATTTGGAAAATCATCCAGAAACAACCAACAAAGAAGCAAAAGAATTCGAAAAACGCTTAGGGGACGCTTCCATTTGACCCAACTTATCCACAGGAAAAAATAAATTATATAAAAAAAGCTAGGCCCTTAGCGTTTTCAAATGCTAAGGGCCTAGCTTTTTTGAACCTGTGGATAAAACGAACCAGATGGAAGCGTCCCCTCCACCTCACAGTCTTATTTGAATAGTTTTTGCGTTTTCATAAGTAACGAATCCTGGTTTGCCTCCCTTTGGTTTTTTTACGTGTTTTTTAAGGGTGTAATCTACAGGGACAATCTTTGCATTTTTCCCTTTACTATTTAAGGCGGCTAGCTCAGCTGCTTTATTTAAGACATCTTCTGGAATTTCTTCCCGGTTTGGATTTCTTACAAGAACATGTGATCCGGGCATGTCTTTAACATGGAACCATAAGTCGGATGAAGAAGCAAACTTCATCGTAAGATAGTCATTTTGTTTGTTGTTGTGTCCAACATAAATATCAAAACCCATAAACTCAATTTTATCTAGGGTAACTTCCTTTTCCTTCTTTTTCCCTTTTTTTTCTTTGAAATCCTTTTTAAGATAATCCTCTTCAATCATCTCTCGTTGAATTTCATCAAGAATTTTTGAGTCCTTAGCTGTTTCTATACTTGTAAGAATACTTTCAAGATATTTCATTTCTTGAGAAATAAGATCAAGTTGAAGATTTGCATTTTCTGCTCCGGATTTTGCTTTGTTGTATCTTTTATAATACTTTTGGGCATTCTGATTAGGTGACAGTTGTTCATCCATTTTTATAGTCATTTCTTCTTGTTCTGGTGAGAAATAATTTAAAACAACTGCTTCTTTTCCCTGTTTTAGTTGATAAAGATTAGCTGTAATGAGGTCTCCCCAGATTCTATATTTTTCACTCTCTTTAAGGTCGCTTATCTTTTTCTGATTAATATCAAACCTTTTTTCAAGTTTTAAGATTTCTTTTTCTATAATCTTTTTTAAATGATCCTTTTTTTGTTGGACTTTATTTAACCGATCCCGTCCACCAACAAAATCCTCAACTAAAGTATTCATGTTTTCATAAGGGATGTTTTCTAAGTGTTGATAGACTTCATATTTTAATGGTGTGAAATCTATATAACGATCCCCATCTTTTATCATATAAGGTTGATTTTGATTATTCTCTCGTAATAAATTTAAATTCCTTAATGTTTCTTCTAGCCTTTGATAATCTATATCGCCTAAAAACTCGACAAGAGTACCAGGCTCAAGTCCACTTCTCAGAGAAATTTCTTTTGCACATATTGGGCTGATTCCAGAAATAATTGATAAAACTGCTTTTTCCACAGAATCTTCATGAAATCTTTTAATAAAACTTTCTTTAATATTATCAGGACCGATTTCACTCATAAGAAATTTATTTTGAGCTGGTGGGTCATAATATTTTTTGCCTGGAGTAATCTCTCTGAAACTATTTTCAGAAAGAGGAAACCTTTGCAAAGAATCATGGATTATTTTTTCATTTTCATCGATAAGCATAATATTGCTATGTTTACCCATGAATTCTCCAATTAATATTTTAGTGACCCTATCTCCTAATTCATTAGTTGTTTCAAAGATAAAGTGAACAATTCGCTCCATTCCAATTTGCTTAATCTCTAGGAGTCTGCCACCCTCAAGATACTTTCTTAAAACCATACAGAACATAGGGGGATTTTCAGGATTTTCATACTTTAATTTAGTTATGCAAAAACGCCCCATTTGTGGATGGGCTGATAAAAATAGCTTATGATTTTTCCCTTCATTCCTTAGGTTTATTAATAATGAATATTTATCCATTTGATAAATTTTATCCACCCTTGAACCAGTCAAAAGAGTAGCAGTTTCTTTACATAAAAATGATAAGGTAAAACCGTCTAATGGCATTTTAATTTCTCCCTTGCTATACAAAAAATATACAAAATACATCCCAAGAATTTATTTTACTAAAAAGGGATCCCCTGTATGATATGTTATAACTTGTCCTTTGACAATAATAGGAGGTGCTGTAATGAGATTTGCCAAAATGCATGGTGCTGGGAATGATTTTGTAATTATTAATACTTTCACACAAAGTATATCAGAAGATTACAGCAAATTAGCTGTTAGATTATGCGATAGAAATTTCGGAATAGGTGCTGATGGTTTGATACTTGTTTTACCATCAGAAAAAAATGATATAAAAATGAGAATATTTAACCCGGATGGTTCAGAACCAGAAATGTGTGGCAATGGTATTAGATGTTTTGCTCGTTTTGTATACGAAGAGAAAGTCGTTCAAAAAGCAAAAATTGAAGTAGAAACTCTTGCTGGTACGATTATTCCAGAAATAATCTTAGAAGATGGTTTATTCACAGGAGTCAAGGTAGATATGGGGGTTCCGGAATATTCTCTTCCTAGAAAAGAAATCTTTGGGGGTATGGATTTTGAGATAACAAATATAAGCATGGGAAATCCTCATTGCGTAATATTTGTAGATGATTTATGTAAGGTGGATGTTTCTAAGTGGGGACAACTTATCGAAAAGGATTCAATCTTTCCGAATAAGACTAATGTTGAGTTTGTGCAAGTAATAGATGAAAATACAATGAAAATGAAGGTTTGGGAAAGAGGAGCTGGAATAACTTTAGCTTGTGGAACTGGAGCATGTGCAACACTAGTTGCAGGAGTAATTAATAAAAAAACAAATAATAAAGCTAAAATAATTCTTTCTGGAGGAACTCTTGAAATTGAATGGCCCGAAGAAAAAAATATTTACATGACCGGTCCCGCTGAATTAGTTTTTTGGGGGGAAATTGAAGATAAATAATAAATAAAAGGAGGAAAATTATGAAAGCTCAAAGAATAAAAAAATTACCACCGTATCTTTTTGCAAGAATAGAAAAAAAGATTGCAGAAAAAAAAGAACAGGGGATAGATATAATTAGTTTAGGAATAGGAGATCCGGATAGACCAACTCCCAAAAAAATTATAGATAAGCTTGCAGAGGCTTCTCGTAATCCAGAAAATCATCAGTACCCCTCGAGTTCAGGATTGTTGAGTTTTAGAAAAGCAGTGACTAATTATTATAAAAATAGACACAATGTTATATTAGATCCTGTTACAGAGGTTGTATCATTAATCGGCTCAAAAGAAGGGATTGGACATATTTCTTTATGCTACGTTGATCCTGGAGATGTAAATCTTGTTCCAGAGCCGGGTTATCCAGTTTATGGAATAGGAACATTACTGGCTGGGGGGACATCCTACACAATGCCACTTACAGAAGAGAATGGTTTTCTTCCAGATTTAGATAAGATACCACAAGATATAGCGGAAAAAGCAAAATTAATGTTTATTAATTATCCGAATAATCCCACAGGCGCTGTTGCGACCATGGAGTTTTTTGATAAAGTTGTAGCTTTTGCTAAAAAAAATAATGTAATAGTCTGTCATGATGCAGCATATACAGAAGTTTATTACGATGAACAAGATAAACCTCTAAGCTTTCTTGAATCAGAAGGAGCATTAGATGTTGGAATAGAATTTGGTTCATTATCAAAACCGTTCAATATGACTGGGTGGAGAATTGGCTATGGGGTAGGAAGAAAAGATGTAATAGAAGCTTTAGCAACAATTAAATCCAATATTGATTCAGGAGTATTTCAGGCTATTCAAGAAGCTGCTATTGAAGGTTTAGATGATGCTGAGGCCTTGATTAGAGAAAACCAAGTTGTTTATAAGGAAAGAAGAGATGTAGCAATAGCAGCAATGAGAAATTTAGGATGGAATATTGAGAAACCGAGAGGGAGCTTTTATATTTGGGGTAAGGTTCCAAAAGGTTATGACTCAACATCTTTTGTAGAAGAAATTTTAGAACGAACAGGAGTAATTATTACTCCCGGATTAGGTTATGGTAATTTTGGAGAAGGATATTTCCGAGTTTCTTTAACAGTTGAGAAAGATAAAATTGAGGAAGCTTTTTCTAGAATAAAAAAAGAGTTTGGTAAATTTGATTTTTAAAAAAGAATAAAGGAATTAAAAGAAGCACAGAATTCCGTGCTTCTTTTTTTATTTTTTATGGTATTATATAAGTTAGCAAAAATGGCGAGGAGTGTTGTTTTTTGATTAAAAGCATGACAGGTTATGGAAGAGGAGAAAAAGAGGCTTTAGGGAAAAGATTTTCTCTTGAATTGAAAAGTGTAAATCACAGATATTTAGAGGTAAGTTTAAGGCATCCAAGAAAATATTTGAAGATGGAAGAAAAAGTTCGGAAAATAATTTCAGATTATATAAAAAGAGGCCATGTTGAAGTTTTTGTTAAAGTAAAAAATGTTGAACAACAAGAGGTTAATGTTAAAGTTGACAAAGAAGTTGCCATGACATATTATAATTCACTAAATGAATTAAGCCAGTTATTAAAATTAGAGAATAATTTGTCTTTAGAAAAAATAATTTCCCTTCCAGAAATTATTAGCATTGAGGAAAAAGAAGAAGATATCAATCAAATCTGGACACATTATGAAGAGATTTTAAGAGAAGCCCTTGAACAAAATACTGTTATGAGAATTGAAGAAGGGCAACATCTTAAAGAAGACTTTATTCAAAGAATTGAAGACCTAAAAAAGATGAAGGAACAAATCTCTTTGAGAAGTCCCCAGGTTACCATTGAATATAAAGAAAAACTAAGATTGAGAATAGAAGAACTACTTGAAAAGAAAGAAATTATTAATGAAGATAAATTAGAAAATGAAGTTGCATTTTTTGCTGATCGCTCAAGTATCGCTGAGGAACTTGTAAGATTAGATAGTCATTTCAATCAATTTATGAAAAACTTAAATCTTGAAGAGCCAGTTGGTAGAAAATTAGATTTTTTAATACAAGAAATTAACAGAGAAATAAATACAATTGGTTCTAAGGCTAATGATTCTGAAATTTCTTCATTAGTTGTTGAGATGAAAGCTCAATTGGAAAAAGTTCGGGAGCAAGTCCAGAATATTGAATAATTAATAAATTAGGAGGTATATTTTGCTTAAGAGGAAAGGTGTTCTATTAGTTTTATCGGGTCCTTCAGGTGCTGGCAAAGGTACTGTGTGCCATGAAATGCGAAAAAGATTAGAAAATATGAAATATTCTATATCCGCAACAACAAGAAAGCCAAGGGTTATTGAAAGAGAAGGTCGAGAATACTTCTTTTTATCAAAAGAAGAGTTCGAAGAAAAAATTAAGGATGGAAAGTTTTTAGAATATGCCCTAGTGTATGACAATTATTATGGAACACCTAGAGATTATGTAGAGGATATTCTTAATCAAGGTTATGATTGTATTCTTGAAATTGATCCCCAGGGTGCTATGCAAATTAAGGAAAAAATGGAAGATGCAGTCTTTATATTTATTGCTCCTCCATCAATGGAAGAACTTAAAAAAAGGCTCACATTTAGAGGAACAGAAAAACCTGAGGAAATAGCTAAAAGACTAGGTAATGCTGAAAGAGAATTCAAAAATATGCCAAACTATGATTATGTGATTATAAATGATAAAATAGAAGATGCTGTTCGTGAGGTTGAAGCTATTATTACAGCAGAAAAATTAAGAACTAGCAGAAATCACGAAATCATGAACTTATTAAATAAGGGGGAGTAAGAATGAATAGACCATATATTGATGATTTGTTAAAGAAAGTAGACAGTAAATACAGTCTTGTAATTGCAGCCTCAAGAAGAGCAAGACAAATCGTGGATGGAGATCTCCCACTAGTTGATTTGGATGAACTATCGAATAAATCCGTTACAATTGCATTAAATGAAATAAATGAAGATAAAATCTTAATTGTAAGATAAGGAGAGAAAATGCTTAAAGGAAAAGTAATTGCCTTGGGAATAACTGGTGGCATAGCAGCTTATAAAAGTGCAGAAATAGCTAGTAGGTTAAAAAAACTTGGTGCTGATGTTCATTGTGTAATGACATCTTCAGCCACAGAGTTTATTACTCCACTGACTTTAAGGACCTTAACTTCTAATCCTGTAACAGTTAATATGTTTCAAGAACCAAAAATATGGAATGTTGAACACATTGGTCTTGCAGATGCTATTGACGCATATCTTATTGCACCAGCTACAGCAAATATTATTGGCAAAGTTGCTAATGGAATTGCAGATGATTTTTTAAGCACAACAATTATGGCAACAAAAGCTCCAGTTATATTTGCTCCAGCAATGAATGTAAATATGCTGGAAAATCCAATATATAAAGAAAATGTCGAAAAGCTTCAAAGAATTGGATATAAGTTCATTGAACCGGCAGAAGGAATGTTAGCCTGTGGTTACACTGGTAAAGGAAAGCTTGAAGATCCAGAAAAAATTGTAAATCAACTTCTCGAAATTTTGGATTTCAAAAAAGATCTGATGGGCAAAAAAGTTTTGGTTACCGCAGGACCAACTATAGAAAAAATTGACCCAGTAAGATATATTACAAACCATTCTTCAGGGAAAATGGGTTATAGCATTGCAGAAGAAGCAGCAAAAAGAGGAGCAGAAGTTACTCTTGTTTCGGGGAAAACAAATCTACCAGCTCCTCTGGGAGTAACAGTAATAAATATAGAATCAGCAGTGGATATGTTTGAAAAAGTAATTGAAAATTTTCAAGATGCAGATATAGTGATAAAATCTGCAGCAGTAGCAGATTATAGGCCAAAAAAAGCAGCTGATAGAAAAATTAAGAAAAAAGACGAAGATATGCAGATACTTTTAGAAAGAAATCCAGATATTCTTGCTTACCTTGGAGAACATAAAGATAATAAAATTCTTGTAGGTTTTGCAGCTGAAACTAATGATTTAAAAGAGAATGCTTTTAATAAAATTAATCGAAAAAATCTTGATTTTATAGTTGCGAACGATATTCTTGAACCGGGTGCAGGTTTTAAAGGAGATACTAATAAAGTAAATTTATATTTTGCTGATGGTCATGAAAAAAATCTTCCCTTAATGTCCAAAAGTGAAGTTGCAAAAAAAATTATTGACGAAATATTATTACTGATAAAAAAATGACCCCTCAACCAGGGGTCTTTTTAAACTTGTATCTAAAAATAAGGGAGGTGAGATAATGGTTGCAGAAGTGATTGTAAATATAGGAGGCAGAGACCTTCTTGATTACAAGGTTCCAGAAGATTTTACAAAAAATTTAACTGGGAAAAGAGTAGTAGTATCTTTAATGAACAAAGAAGTGATGGGTATAGTTAAAAGAATTAAAGAAACAAGTGAATTTAAAGAGTTAAAAGAGCTGATTGCCGTTTTGGATGAAGAGCCAATAATTAGTGAAGAACTTTTAAAATTGCAGTCATTTATTTCTGACTATTATCTTACCCCTCTAATGAAAGTTGTTCAGCTCTCTTTTCCAGATGCTGTAAAAGTAAAAAAAATAACTGAGATTGTTGTTAAAGCAGATGAAAACCAAAAGCTTTTGTTGTCTGAAAAGGAAAAACACCTATTAAAGACCATAGAGGAAGGAAAAAAAACCTATTTTTCAATCAAAAACAATCCAGACTTATATAAGGTTTTTGAGAATTTGGAAAATAATGGTTTTCTTGAGTTAGCTCAAAGCTTTGTTCTTCCATCAACGAAAAATATTGTAGTTCAACTTTCCTATAATCCGGATGTTGAGTTAAACATTCGTAAAGGGACAAAAAAAGATAAGGTATACCAATTTTTAAAAGAAAAAAAATCTATTTTACTTGATGATTTTAAAATTCGAGAAGAATATAATTCCCAAGCCCTAAGAGATCTCATAAAACTCAATGGGGTTATAAAAAAAGAAATTGATTTAGAAAATATTACTAACATAGAGGAAGTTGATTTTTTTAAAAATAGAACTCTTCTTACAAAAGAGCAAGAGGAAGCCTTGCTAAAAATAAAAATGGAAAAAAAACCAACCTTGCTTTTTGGTGTAACAGGAAGCGGTAAGACGGAAATATATATAGAGTTAATGAGAGATACCTTAAATAGTGGAAAAAGCGTTCTGTACATGGTCCCAGAGATATCTTTAATTAACCAAACTGTGAGAAGAATACAAGAAAAAATTAATAAAGAAATAATTCATTGGCATAGTAACATGTCGGATAAAGATAAAATGCATTCATGGGAAAAACTTCAACAAAAAATCCCTCACATTATTGTAGGTGCGAGAAGTGCAATTTTTGCCCCAGTAAAAAATATAGGTTTAATTATTGTAGATGAAGAACATGAAACTTCATACAAACAGAATGAACCTGATCCAAGGTATAATGGAGTTGAAGCAGCTTTAAAAAGGGGAGAGTTTTCAAAAGCGAAAATTGTTTTAGGCAGTGCTACCCCTTCTCTGGAAAGATATTATCGAGGGTCCTGTGGTGATATTCAGATTGTAAAGCTTAGAAACAGGCCAATAAATTCAAAGCTCCCCAAAGTAGAAATTATTGATCTAAAAGATGAGTTCAAACATGGAAATAGATCAATATTTAGTCGTGTTCTTGAAAATCGAATTCGGGACACTCTCGATCGAAAAGAGCAAATAATATTATTTTTGAATAGAAGAGGATTTTCGAGGTTTATTCTATGCAGAGAATGTGGTCATGTAATTACATGTTCGAAATGTTCCGTACCTATGATAATGCATAAATCACCAGATATATTAAAATGTCATTATTGTGAAAGAATTACCTCAATACCACACAAATGCCCTGTTTGCTCAAGTAAATTTATAAAAGATATGGGTATGGGCACACAAAAGATTGAAGAGCTATTGCTTGAAACTTTTTCAGGGGTAAAAGTGACTCGTATGGATCAAGATCAAATAAAAAACAAAAATTCACATGAAGAACTTTTATCAGAATTTTCCCAGGGAAAAACAGACATTCTTCTTGGAACTCAAATGGTAGTAAAGGGATTAGATTTTTCCCGCGTTACCTTGGTGGGTATAATTTCAGCAGACTTATCATTAAACGTGCCTGACCTTTATTCTTCTGAAAGAACTTTTCAGCTATTAACCCAGGTAGCAGGTAGAGCGGGTAGAGGGGAACTCCCAGGTTTTGTAGTTATCCAGACATATAATCCAGAACATTTTGCAATTACCTCTGCAAAAAATCATAATTTTGAATCTTTTTATAACCAAGAGCTTAAGCAAAGGCAATTGATGGACTATCCCCCGTATACTAAACTAGTAAGAATTTTGGTTTCTGGTGAAAATATGAATAAAACAAGGGAATATATTGAAAAATTAGCTGGTGCTTTTAAGGGAATACTTAACAAAGAGGAAATTCTGGGACCTGGAGAAGCACCAATAAGTAAAATAAAAAATCGCTATAGATATCACTTTATTATAAAAACAAAGGATAATTTTCTACACAATTATCTAAAGGAGAATTATAATAAATTTAAGAATGAAGGACAAAAAGAAGGAATGAGAGTTCTTTTTGATGTTGATCCCTTTTTGATCCTCTAAGGATTAAAAGATTTATAAGGAGGTTTTTAGAGTGGGAATATATAAAATAATAACAAAAGAGGATCCTTTACTTAGAAAACAGGCAAAGAAGGTCATAAATATTGATGATAAGGTTAAAAAAATCATTGATGATATGTTTGATACAATGTACACTACCGACACGGGAGTGGGACTAGCGGCTCCTCAAATTGGAATACTAAAACAGATTATTGTTATTGATACTCAAGATGAAGAGCCCTTTGCATTAATAAATCCAGAAATTATTACCTCTGAGGGTTTGGTAGATTCAGAAGAGGGATGCCTTAGTTGTCCCGAAGAATATGGGATTGTTAAGAGAGCAGAAAAAATAAAAGTTAAAGCCTTAAACGAACTAGGAGAAGAAATAGAATTTGAGGCTGAAGGGTTCCTTGCAATTGTATTGCAGCATGAGATAGATCACTTAAAGGGAGTACTTTTTATTGATAAATCAACTCCAAAGGAAAAGGAGTAACAAATGAGAATAGTCTTTATGGGAACACCGGATTTTTCAGGGGAAGCACTTAAATCATTATTAAATTCAGAACATGAAGTTGTAGCTGTTTTTACCCAACCGGATAAACCAAAGGGAAGAGGAAAAAAACTATCGAATCCTCCTGTTAAAACAATAGCATTGGAAGCAGGAATTCCAATATATCAGCCTACAAAAATAAGGGATTCAGAAAGTCTTAAAGTTCTAAAAGATCTTAATCCTGATATTATTGTAGTAGCTGCTTATGGAAAAATTTTGCCGAAGGAGATGTTAGAACTACCTCCTTATGGCTGTATAAATATTCATGCATCAATCCTTCCAAAATACAGAGGAGCTGCTCCAATCCATTGGGCAGTGATAAATGGTGAAAAAGAGACCGGAATTACAATTATGCAAATGGATGAAGGTATGGATACGGGGGATATTCTTTTAATAGGAAAAATAGATATTCCTGAAGATGCTCATACTGGAGAAATGTTTGAAAGATTGGCAACTCTTGGAGGAAAACTTCTAATTGAAGCCTTAGACCAAATAAAAGAAGATAGCATTGTTCCCATAAAACAAAATAATAATGAAGCAACTTATGCTCCTATGCTTACTAAGGATGATGAGCTAATTCAGTGGAATATGTCAGCAAGAAATTTGCATAATAAAATTAGAGGTATGAATCCTTGGCCGGGGGTATACACATTTTTCCGAGATGAGAGATTAAAGATTCATAAAAGCAGCTTAATTGAGGAAAATTGTCTAACAAAGGGAAAACCAGGTGAAATTATAGATTTTTCTTCTGCTGGTATTCTTGTTGCAACAGAAAATGGACTATTGGCTCTAGAAAAAGTACAACCTGCGGGAAAAAAACAGCTGGATTTCAAGGACTTTGTAAATGGTTATAAAGTAAATAAAGGAGAAGTGCTAGGAAAAAACAATGGATAATTTAAATAAAAAAAGAATATACATTGCTCTCCTATTATTATCAGTCTTCTTTTTTGCACTGATTTGGGCTGGGGTAAGATATATTCAAAAGCTGGATGATCCAGTAATTACAAACAGAATATTTAGTACTTTTTCAGTTATTTTATTTATAGCAATTATTATCTTTGTTATTGCTATTGGGATTTTGATTATTAGCTTAATTAATGAAAAGAGCTATTCTAAAACAAACAAAATGATTAAGGGTGTTATAGATTTCCTTTTTCCTTTATCCCTGTCTATTGGAAAAATTCTTGGTATAGATAAAGATAAAATTAAGGGATCTTATGTGAATGTTTGTAATCAAGTAGTAAGAACAAAGAAATTTAATTTAAAACCAGAAGAAATCTTAATACTAACTCCCCATTGTCTCCAAAATGCAAAATGTCCACATAAGATTACTATTAATATTGAAAATTGTAGGCAATGTGGTCTTTGTTCAATAGGAGAATTACTCAAAATAAAAAAAGAAACAGGTGTACAATTAGTAGTTGCAACAGGTGGAACATTGGCAAGAAAAGCAATCATCGAAAAAAGGCCGAAAGCTATTGTGGCAGTAGCCTGTGAAAGAGATTTGACTTCAGGAATTCAAGATGTAAAGCAATTACCAGTTATCGGAGTTCTCAACCAAAGACCTAATGGTCCTTGCTATAATACACAAGTAGATTTAGAAAAAGTAAAGGAAGCAATCGACTTCTTTCTTGGAGGGAAATATGAACAATATGTCAGCGAGACAGACAGCGCTTCAAATAGTATATAAAATAAATGAAGATGGAGCTTTTTCTAATGTTGCGATGGATAAAGAATTATCCAAAAACTTATTGAAGGACAGAAGAGACGTATCTTTAGTTACAGAAATTGTAAACGGTACAATAAAAAATAAATTGTATCTAGATCATATTATTCAGCAATTTTCAAAACAAAAATTAGAAAAACTTTCACCTTGGGTTAGAAACATTTTAAGAATTTCTGCATATCAAATTTTATTTTTAGATAAAATACCGGAGAGCGCAGCTGTAAATGAAGGAGTAAATTTAACAAAAAAGTATTCTCATCAAGGCAGTGTAAAGTTCGTGAATGCAGTGTTAAGAAATATTATTAGAAAGAAAGAAGAGATAAAATTACCTAAAGAAGATAAAGATCCTTTAGAATATTTAAGTGTAAAATACTCTTTTCCAAAATGGCTGATAGAACATTTTATAAATCTTTATAATTATGAAAATACAGAAAAGATGTTAGAATTCTTTAACAAAGTTCCACCAACCTGGATTAGAGTTAATAATCTAAAAACTAATGTTGAAGAAATTGAAAAACTATTTTCATTAAAAGAAATAAAAATAGAAAAATCAAAGTATGTAGCAGAAGGATATCAAATAGTTGATGGGTTTCCTGTTATGAATACTGAGGAATATAAAAAAGGATTTTTTTCACTGCAAGATGAAACCTCCATGTTCGCAGTTGATATTTTAGATCCTCAACCTGGAGAAAATGTTGCAGATGTTTGTAGTGCTCCAGGGGGGAAAACCACCTTCATTGCAGAGAGAATGGAGAACAAAGGGAAAGTTAAAGCAATTGAATTATATGGACATAGATTAAAAACTATAGAAGATAATAGTAAAAGAAACGGAATAAGTATTGTTGAAGTAGAAGTAGGAGATGCAAGAGAAATCCATAATAAATATAGTGAAGAGTTTGACAGGGTTTTGGCTGATGTTCCTTGTTCAGGATTGGGAGTTTTAGGAAAAAGGCCAGATCTTAAGTATCACGCAGATATTTATAAACTTGATGAAATTGTCAGTATTCAAGAAGAAATTTTATATAGTTCAGCAAAAACCCTAAAAGCTGGAGGGATACTTGTGTATTCCACATGTACCTTAAATAATGAAGAAAATAAAAATGTAGTAAATAGATTTCTTTTAAAAAATCCTAACTTTGAAAAAGTAGTTCTTCCTGAAAAATATAAAGAATTTTTTGATGAAGAAGGAAACATGCAGACACTCCCCTTTAGAGATAACAAAAATGGATTTTTTATTGTAAAACTGAGAAAAAGAGGGTTATAAATGCAAGATATACTAGGAATGAATTATTTTGAACTTGAAGAGTTCTTTAAAAGCATAGATGAACCCAGATATCGAGCAGAACAACTTGCTAAATGGGTTTATGACAAAAAGCTTAGGCAGTTTGATGATATTACTAATTTCAAAAAAGAACTTAAACAGAAGCTTGAAGAAAATGCGAAGATATATTCTCTTAAACTTAGAACTTCACAAACTTCAAAAGATGGAACAAAGAAATATCTTTTTGCCCTAGAGGATGGTGAGTTAATCGAAACAGTATTACTCAGACAAAAAAAAGAAAATGAGGGCATAAGAAAAACTTTATGTATTTCTACTCAAGTAGGATGTCCGATGAACTGTTCTTTTTGTGCAACAGGTCAAAATGGTTTTGAAAGGGACCTTAAAACTGCTGAAATTATTGCTCAAATTACTGACGTAGAAAGAATTGAAAAAATTAAAATAAACAATATCGTTTTTATGGGAATGGGGGAACCTTTTCTAAATTATGATAATGTATTAAGAGCCATTAAAATAATAAATGAAAAAAGATTCTTAAATATTGGTATCAGAAAAATTACTATATCCACATGTGGCCTTGTTCCAGAAATTCACAGATTTGCCGAAGAAGAATTAGATGTTGTTTTAGCAATATCCTTACATTCTGCGGACGATACCAAAAGAAGTAGCATTATGCCAGTAAACAGAAGGTTTAATTTGGAAGAGCTAAAAAAAGCAATTGCTCACTATATTTCCAAGGTAAATAGAAGAGTAACTTTGGAGTATGCAATGATAAAAGGTTTTAATGACCGTCCGGAAGATTTAAGAAAATTAATAGACTTTTGCAAAGGACTAAAAGTACATGTCAATTTAATACCTATTAATGAAACCGAGGAAGAATACAAAAAATCAGAGAAGGCGGAACTTTTCGCTTCAGAGCTAAAGAAAAAGAACATTGAATCTACAGTCAGGCAGGAAAGAGGATCTGACATAGAGGCAGCTTGTGGACAGCTAAAGGGTAAAGGGAGGAAACATTAATGAAAGGTGTAGCCTTTTCAGATGTAGGATATCAAAGAAAAATAAACGAAGACTCCTGGTTCCTTGATTTATCGAGGAAAGTTCTTGCTGTGGCTGATGGTATGGGAGGACACAAGGCTGGTGAAATTGCAAGCCAAAGAGTTAGAGAGTATTTAGAAAACAATAATGATATTGAAGAGAAAGGGTTTAACAAGGTCTTCCAAGAAATCAATAATGCAATTATTCTTTGTGGTGAAGAAAACGAAAAATTCAGGGGTATGGGTACAACTTTTACCTTAGTAAAAGTAATTGAGGATAAAATATTACTAGGTCATATAGGTGATAGCAGAGCATATCTTTTACGGAATGATAAAATAATGCAATTGACAACAGATCATACAATGGTTAATGAATTACTTAAAAGAGAAGGTATCACACTAGAGCAGGCTAAGGATCACCCGTATAAACACGTTCTTAGTAGAGCCTTAGGTGTAGAAAAGTCCATAAATATCGAAGAAAAAGTTTTTAGAATAGAAGAAGGAGATTATATCCTTCTTTCTACTGATGGTTTACACGGTTTGCTTTCTGATCAAGAGATTGTAAATATATTTATTAGAAACAATTATAATATTGAAGAAACAGGTAAAAGTCTTTTGCAAAGCGCTCTAGATAAGGGTGGTAGCGATAACATTACTTTTGTTATCGCAGGAGAAATTACTGAAAATAGAGAGCGTGAAGTAAAATGACAGGTCAAATTATTAATAAAAGGTATAAGATAATTAGCCTAATAGCAGAGGGTGGAATGGCCCATGTTTATAAAGCTTTAGATATAGAAAAGGACCATATTGTTGCCCTTAAAATATTAAAAACCCAATTTTCTGGAGATAAAGATTTTGTCGACCGTTTTATGCAGGAGGCTATAGCTTTTGCAAAATTGAATCATGAAAATATAGTTAAACTATATGATTATGGTTCAGTTGATGGATTACATTATCTTAGTCTTGAGTTTGTTGAAGGGAATTCTCTTGATCAGCTTATCAAGAATAATGGGAAAATGCCATTACATGAAGTGTTAGATATTTCAATTCAGGTTTGTAATGCATTAGAACATGCACATCAAAAGAAAATAATTCACCGAGATATAAAACCTCATAATATCCTTGTTGATACAAAAGGTAAAGTGAAAGTTACAGATTTTGGTATTGCTAAAGCAATCTCTTCTGCAACGATAACTCATGCAGGGGGTATGCTCGGCTCAGTTCAATATTTTTCCCCAGAACAAGCCAAAGGAGAAAGAGCAACAGAAAGGTCAGATATATATTCATTAGCGATAGTTCTTTATGAGATGCTCACCGGAAGACTTCCGTTTTCAGGAGAATCACACTTTTCGATTGCTTTAAAACATGTCCAAGAGAGACCGATTAATCCATCAGTGTATAATCCTGATATACCTTATAATATTGAAATGATAATTCTTAAAGGGCTAGGCAAAAATCCGGAATATCGTTTTGCAAGTGCAAAAGAATTTAAAGAAGCATTGCTTAATTACAGAAAAGCTTCTGGATTTAATAAAATAGAGATTGATAAAAATTTAGAAGAATTAAAAATTAGTAATACAATGGTTCAAAAAAGAAAAGCCAAAGGAGCAAATAATAAAAACAATAAAAAAAGAAATTTGATTTTTATTTTTGCTTTTCTAATCCTCCTTACTTTTTTTGCCTTAATGTTTGATACAAAAGAAAGTGTCCCAGATTTAAGTGGGTTAACGGTACCAGCCGCAGAAGATGCTCTTAGTTTAATCGATTTAGTAATTAATATTGCAAGAGAAGATTTTACTGAGGAAACAGATAAGGGAATAATTATTTCCCAAGATCCCCTTAAAGGTGAAAAAGTGGTAAAAGGATCCACTGTTAGTGTTGTTGTGAGTGCTGGAGATGAGTATGTTATCGTTCCGGATATAGTTGGCAGCAGTATTGAAAATGCAGAGAAAATTCTAGGTGAAAACAATATTGTTATAAAAAGCAAAGAAGAAATTTATAATGAAGATTTTGCACAGGGTGAAGTGATTTATCAGGAACCTGCCAGAGGAACAAAGGTTGCTCCAAGTTCCTCCATAGACCTTGTTATCAGCAAAGGTAAAAAACCCTTAGATTTTCCTGTTCCAGGTTTAATCGGATTTAGTAAAGATTCTGCTTTAGAGATAATAACAAAGCTTAATCTCCAACCGGGAAATGTTACAATGATAGAAAGCACAGAATACAGTGAAGGCACAGTTGTAAGTCAAAATCCTTTACCAGATGTAATTGTACAGGAGAATAGCAGGATAGATCTTTTAATAAGCTCTGGTCCAGGACCAAGAAAGTTCACTAGAGCTATACCTGTGAACATCGAAGTGGATGGAATATTAAAAATAGTTGTACAAGATATAATGGGTGAAAGCATATTTTTAGAAGAAACTAGAGAAAAAGGATTCTTTAGCGTTGAGGTTGATTATTATGGAGAAGGAAGAATTATCGTATTTTTAAATAATAACAAAATTAACGAAGTTCAAGTTCCATAAAAAGGATGATGTAGATGTTAAAAGGTACAATAATAAAAGGATATAGTAGTTTTTATTATGTTGATACAGGTGACAGAATAATTTCTTGTTCTTTAAGAGGTAGGAGTCGGTTAGGAAAAAATGATTTTTATCCAGGAGATCTGGTTGAAATTACAATTACGAATGAAGATAAATCTGAGGGAGTAATAGAAAGAACTTTAGAAAGAAAAAACTTTCTCCTAAGACCCCCTGTTGCAAATATTGATCAAATTATAATAACTAGTTCTATGAAAGAACCATCCCCTGACTTTATGTTGATCGATCGTTTAATGGCCGTCGCAGTATCCAAAAATATTGATCCTGTATTGGTCTTTAATAAAATTGATTTGGTTAATGAAGAAGAAACAAAAGCAATTAAAAATAGATATCAAGAATCAGAGGCGGAGATGTTTTTTATAAGTACACTAGAAACAGAAAAAATTCCTTTATATAGAAAAGAACTTGAAGAAATTTTGATGAATAAAATTAATATTTTAGCGGGTATCTCTGGGGTAGGTAAAACCAGTATTATTAATATTCTGGATGGTGGAGATGACAGAGCTGTGGGTAAAATAAGTGAAAAGCTAAAGCGGGGGAAACACACCACAAGGCATACGGAGTTAATACAGATAGGAGAAAAATCTTGGTTAGCTGATTCTCCTGGGTTTAGTTCCTTAGATTTTCCGATGGACTTTAAGCCAGAAATGCTTCCCCGGGTTTATAATGATTACTTAAAATACAGCCATTTATGTAAGTTTAATAATTGTTTTCATATTGATGAACCAGATTGTGAAATAAAAAGAAAAATAGAAGAAGGAATTTTAAGCAAGGAAAGATACGAAAATTATAAATATCTAGTCGAAGAATTAAAAAATCGTGAAGGGAGTCAATACTAATGATTATAGCTCCATCATTATTATCTGCAGATTTTGGTAATCTTGAAAAAGAGGTTAAAGAAATAGAAAAGGCAGGTGCAGATTGGTTGCATCTTGATATAATGGATGGCAATTTTGTACCAAATATAAGTTTTGGTCCAATGATTGTAAAAACATTAAGAAAACATACAAATCTTTTTTTTGATGTTCATTTAATGATAGAGAATCCAGACTTTTATCTTGAAGAATTTAAGAATGCTGGAGCTGATATGATAACCGTACATCAGGAGAGCACAAAACACCTTCACCGAACAATACAGACAATTAAATCAATGGGATGTAAAGCAGGTGTTTCACTTAACCCAGCAACTTCGGTAATGACTCTTGAGCACATACTACCTGATATAGATATGGTATTAATTATGAGCGTGAACCCAGGTTTTGGCGGACAATTTTTTATTCCTGAGTCTATCGAAAAAATAAAGAAGTTGAGAGCCTTAGCAAATCAAAAAAATCCATCACTACAAATTCAGGTTGATGGAGGAATTAATAAAGACAATGCTGCTGAAGTAATTAGATCAGGAGCAGATATTTTAGTAGCAGGTTCCGCAGTATTCGGAGCAAAAGACAGAAAAAAAGCAATTAATGAAATTAAAGGAGAATAAGATGAAGGATAGATTAATACGTGCAACAGCATTAAATAATACAGTAAGAGTATCATCGGTTATAACAACGGGGATTGTCGAAGAAGCAAGACAAAGACATAACCTTTCACCTTTGGCATGTGCAACTTTAGGAAGAATAATGACAGCAAACCTTTTAATGACTTGGGGTTTAAAAGGGGAAGGTTCTTTGTCTATTAGATTTTTAGGAGATGGACCTATTGGAGGAGCTATATCTCAGGCATTTTCTGATTATACAGTAAGGGGATATGTAGGGAATCCTTATGTTGATCTCCCCCTTACAGAAGAAGGAAAACTTAATGTAGGCAAAGCAATTGGAAGCGGTCAGCTAAATATCATGAAAGATTTAGGCTTAAAAGAACCATATTCAGGAACAACTGATATAGTTTCTGGAGAAATAGGTGAGGATATAGCCCAATATCTTCTTGATTCAGAGCAAACACCTTCCCTTGTTGCACTTGGAGTGCTTGTTGATATTGACTATAAAGTTATTGCAAGTGGTGGAGTAATTATCCAGGCATTACCAGGAGCTCCTGAGGACGTCCTAGATTTAATTGAAGAAAAAGTAATACTTGGTAAGGGTGTAAGTATTCTTATAAATAATGGATTAGATGCAAGAGGTTTAATGGAAGAATACCTTCAGGGGATAGATTTCAAAGTCCTGGAAGAGCATGATGTTAAATTTGATTGTAAATGCAGCAAGGAAAGATTTAAAAATGGATTATACAGCCTAGGAACTGATGAATTGACTTCGATTTTAGAAAGTGATGGAAAATGCGAAACAAGATGTCATTTTTGCAATGAAGTTCATACATTTAGCGAAGAAGAACTTAGGGAAATAATAGACTCAAGAAATAATAATTAATTTTAGGCAAACAAAAAAGGCTTACTTCAGACTAAATTCTTTAGTCTAAGCAGGCCTTTTCTTGGTATTCATTTATTAAACCGCTCTCTGGACTTTACCAGAACGGAGGCATCTCGTACAAAGTTTTACTCTTTTTGGTGTACCATTTACTACAGCCTTAACGCTTTGTAAATTTGGAGCCCATTTTTTCTTACTACGGATGTGAGAGTGACTTACTGACATTCCAGTTGATACTCCTTTACCGCAAACCTCGCAAACACGTGACATAATGAAACCCCCTCTCTCAAAACAATACTAAAACCACTAGATGATTTTAACATTAAAGTTTCCTTATTGCAAGTAATAATAATAATAAGTATTATTACATCATTAGGATAAAAAGGAAGGTGTAAAAACTTGAAACAGAAGATTTTTAAAATATTACTGGAAGAAAAAGAATATCTTTCAGGGGAAGAAATCAGTGAGCGTCTTGGTGTATCTAGAACTGCAGTATGGAAACAAATCAATGCACTTAAAGAAGACGGATATATAATAGAAGCAATACCTAGAAAAGGATATTTATTAAAAAACAGAGTTGATAAGCTTTTAAAGACAGAGATAATTACAGAGTTAAATCTTAAATACTGGGACAAAGAAAATATTTATACATATGATCAAGTTGATTCAACTAATACTATTGCAAAAAAACTAGCTGGAGAAGGTAAAGAAGAAGGTACGTTTGTTATTGCAGAAGAACAAACAAAAGGCAAGGGAAGAATGGGAAGAGACTGGATTTCTCCTTATGGAAAGGGGATTTGGGTTTCATTTATTTTAAAGCCTGAAATTCTGCCAGTAAGAGCTTCTGAAATTACTTTTGTTGTTGCGGTGGGGATAATGGAAGGGATAAAAAAATATATTAATAAAGATGTAAAAATCAAATGGCCAAACGATATTTTATTAGATGGAAAAAAAATTGTAGGAATATTGACGGAAATATCTGCTGAAGTGGAAAGAATAAATTATATTGTTGCTGGGATTGGAATAAATGCTAACCAGGAAATTTCAGATTTCCCACTGGAGATCCGGGAAAAAGCAACATCACTAAAAATAAATACTGGTAAAATTATCAATAGAAATGAACTACTTAGAAAGATTATAGAAGAGATGGAAAAAATTTATTTATTATATAAGAAAGAAGGCTTTAATAAAATTTTAGATCTATGGAAAGAAAATAACATTACCCTTGGAAAAAGAGTAAAGGCAATTACCTTTGATGGGGAAATTATAGGAATAGCTGAAAGGATTGATGATGAAGGATATTTGATAATAAAAGATGATGAAGGAAAAGACAATAAAATATTGGCAGGAGACGTTTCGTTAAGAAATGAAGATGGAAGTTATATTTGAGCTTGAAATGGTTTGACATTATCTCTATAATAAGAGCTGAGCCTTAAATCAATACATTTTCAATTAGTAACAATAAAGAGAGAAGGAGAATGGGCTATGTCACAAGAAGGGAAAGATACAATTTTTGTTACCGGTTATGCTAAACTTCCCACTGCAATTACTGCTGAAAAACTATATCAAGTTATTGCCATAGGTTTGGAGGTTGATCCTAAAACTGGCGAGATAATTGATGGTGATTGTACTCTTGCTACAGAATTAGGAAGAAGTTTTTTTAAAAGAGTGGTAAAAGGACATAATATTGAGTCAGGTGCAGAAAAACTAATTAAAGAATTTGAAATAAGATATCAAGGTAGTGCTAGAAAAGCTATTATAACTGCTTTAAAATTAGTTCATGAGAAATGGGTAAGTACCAAAGAAAAAACTATTTTACAAAGGTAATCAAAAAAGATATAATAAAGACTAATTGGTGAGGAAATAAATAATACATATAATATAGCCGATAATTTGTTGATAGAGTTTAAAAAACTTCGATAGAAAACAAGTTATACCCTGGCCAGATTGACTAACCATTAGGTTCTTCTTGAGCTGGGATTTTTTTTGAAATTGGAGTTTTGTTCTACATATAAAAATCTTTACCGGAAATTTTAATATTGATTTAGTTTATAAGGATTTAGATTATGGCGTCAGCTCTAATCTAGCTAATATAAATAATTAGGAGGAGAACAACAATGAACGAAAGAATTAGATGTAAAGCACTGGAAAGCAAGATTATGACTGCTGACCAAGCGGCTAGCTTAATTCAAGACGGAATGGTTGTAGGTACAAGTGGATTTACACCATGCGGCTATCCAAAAGTAGTTCCTGAAGCACTTGCTAAGCAAGCGGAAGCAGGAAGAAAAGTAGGTATTACTTTATTAACAGGTGCTTCAGTAGGACCTGAACTTGACGGAAGATTAACTCAGTCAGGTGTTATGAAGAAACGTGCTCCATATCAAACTAACGGTGACCTTCAAAAAGCTCTTAATAATGGCAAAGTTGAATACATTGACCAACATTTAAGCCATTCAGCTCAACAGTACAGAAATGGCTACTATGGCAAACTTGATGTTGCTATTATTGAAGCTTGTGCTATTACTGAAGAAGGACATATCGTACCAACAACTTCAATGGGTAACAGCCCATCTTTTGTACAAGAAGCAGACATTGTTATAGTAGAAGTAAACACTGTTCAACCAGCTAAATTAGAGGGAATGCATGATGTTTATGTTCCGCTTGATCCTCCAAATCGTCAGCCAATTCCAATAGTAAAAACTAATGATTTAATTGGAACTCCATATATTGAATGTGGACCAGACAAAATTACAGCAATTGTAATGAGTGATGTTACAGATAAAGTTCGTCCACTTGCTCCTCTTGATGAAGAAAGTAAAAAAATGGCAGCTAACTTAATCGGATTCTTAAAAGGAGAAGTTGAAAAAGGATGTCTTCCTGCAAACTTACTTCCATTACAATCTGGTGTTGGTAACGTTGCTAACGCAGTTCTTGCAGGACTTGCTGATTCTGACTTCGAAGGACTTGAGTTCTATTCAGAGGTTATTCAAGACGCTGCTTTTGACTTAATTGACTGTGGAAAGTTTGTTGCTGTATCAGGAACATCACTTACTCCATCAGAAACAGGATTACAAAGATTTATCGACAATATCGATTTCTACAGAGATAAAATTATTTTAAGACCACAAGAAATCAGTAATAACCCAGAAGTAGCTCGTCGTCTTGGCGTTATTTCTATGAACACTGCTATAGAAGTTGATATTTATGGTAATGTAAACTCAACTCACATTATGGGAACAAGAATGATGAACGGTATTGGTGGCTCTGGTGACTTCACTAGAAACGCTTCTATTTCAATCTTCTTAACTGGTTCAACAGCTAAAAATGGTGACATTTCAGCTATCGTTCCAATGGTATCTCACCATGACCATACTGAGCATGATGTTATGGTATTTGTTACAGAGCAAGGTGTTGCAGACTTAAGAGGTCTATCACCAAGAGAAAGAGCTCAGGTAATTATTGACAATTGTGCTCACCCTGATTACAAGCCAATGCTTCAAGATTACTTTGACAGAGCAAAAGCTGCTACAGTAGAGAAAGGCATTGGACATACTCCACATATTATTGGTGAAGCATTAAGCTGGCACGCACGTTTTGTTGAAACAGGAAGCATGAAAATTAAGTAATTAATTATTATGATTTTTAAATTTTAGGATGCTCTATTAAGTTAGGGCATTCTAAAAAAAATATAAACAGCTTTATATAAGGAAGGAGAGTAGAAAAAATATGTTTGATAAGGCAAAAATCGAAGAGATCAAAAAAGAGGTTGCCGCTTATGAAACTAAGTGGGAAGCAGCAAAAGCAAAAGCTGCTGAAAAAGGCAAAAAAGTAGAAAGAAAAGAAAAGTTTTTTAATGTTTCTGGTGCAGAGGTGAACCAAGTTTACACTCCAGCAGATATCGCAGATTTAGATTACAACGAAGATATCGGAATGCCAGGTGAATTCCCATTTGTTCGTAACGTACAAGCTAATGGTTACAGAGGTAAGCTTTGGACTATGCGTCAATACGCTGGTTTCTCAACTGCTGAAGAATCAAATGCTCGTTACAGATACTTAATCGAAAGTGGTTCAACTGGTCTTTCATGTGCATTCGACTTACCAACACAAATTGGTTATGACTCAGATGATCCTATTGCAGAAGGTGAAGTAGGAAAAGTAGGTGTTGCTATTGACTCACTTGCTGACATGGAAGTTCTTTTTGGTGGAATTGATTTAGGAAAAGTTTCTACATCAATGACTATCAATGCTCCAGCTTCAGTATTATTAGCATTCTACATTGCTGCAGCTGAAAAAACTGGTGTTACTCCAGACCAATTAACAGGTACAATTCAGAACGATATTCTTAAAGAATACGCAGCTCGTGGTACATACATTTTCCCACCAGCTCCTTCAATGAGATTAATCACTGACATCTTTGGTTTCTGTTCAGAAAACGTTCCTCAGTGGAACACAATTTCAATTTCCGGTTACCACATTCGTGAGGCTGGATCAACTGCTTCTCAAGAAGTTGCTTTCACATTAGCAGATGGTATTGCTTATGTTCAAGCTGCTATCGAAGCAGGACTTGATGTTGATGCTTTTGCAGGACGTTTATCATTCTTCTTTAATGCTCACAACGATTTATTAGAAGAAGTTGCTAAGTTCCGTGCTGCTAGAAGAATCTGGGCTAGAACTATGAGAGACAGATTTAAAGCTAAGAGCCAACGTTCAATGATGTTCCGCGTTCACACACAAACTGGTGGTTCTACATTAACTGCACAACAACCAGATAACAACGTTGTTCGTGTAACTATTCAGACTTTAGCTGCTGTTCTTGGTGGAACAAACTCATTACACACTAACTCAAAAGACGAAGCTTTAGCATTACCAAACGAAGATTCAGTTCGTGTAGCTTTAAGAACACAACAAATCGTTGCTTTTGAAAGTGGAGTTGCTGACACAGTTGACCCATTAGCTGGTTCATACTATGTTGAAGCTATGACAAACAGAATTGAAGCGGAAGCTTTAGATTATATTGCGAAAATTGACGAAATGGGTGGCGCTGTTAAAGCTGTAGAACAAGGCTACATCCAGAGAGAAATTCAAGATTCTTCTTACGAGTACCAAAAAGAAGTTGAATCAGGAGAAAGAATCGTTGTTGGTGTTAACAAATTCCAAATTAAAGAAGCTCCTCCAGAAGGCTTATTAAAAATTGACTTAAGTGTTGGAGTAAAACAAGCTCAAAAATTAGGAGAAATGAAAGCTGGACGTGACAACAATGCTGTTCAAGCTAAATTAGTTGCTCTTAAAGAAGCTGCTCAAGGATCAGCAAACTTAATGCCATATATTCTTGACGCTGCTAGAGTTTACTGTACAGAAGGAGAAATTTGTAACGTTCTTCGTGACGTATTTGGTGAGTACACTCCAATGCAATCAATCTAATTCAAAATTTAAGTTAAAAAATAATAAGTAAAAAATTTTAAAACTAAAGACAGGAGGCTTAATTTAAATGGCTAAGAAAGTTCGTATATTAGTTGCAAAACCAGGTCTTGATGGACACGACCGTGGTGCGAAAGTAGTTGCGCGTGCATTCCGTGATGCAGGCTTTGAGGTTATCTATACAGGATTAAGACAAACAGCAGAACAAATCGTTAGTGCTGCTGTTCAAGAGGACGTTGATGTGGTTGCTATGAGTTTATTATCAGGTGCTCATGGAACATTAATGCCAAGAGTTGTAAAAATGTTAGAAGAACAGGGTGCTGGCGACAAGTTAGTTATCGGCGGAGGAGTTATTCCTGAAGACGATATCCCTGCTTTAAAAGAAGCTGGTGTTGCTGCAGTATTTACTCCAGGAACTCCATTAAAAACTATTATTGATTTTGTTAACAGCAAATTTGAATAATATTTTTTACTAGAACAAAAATTAAAGGCGGTGTGGTTATGGAATTGTTAGAAAAAGCCAAGGCAGGAAATAAACCATCAATAGCGAGGTTAATTTCCATTGTTGAGGAAGGAACTCCAGAATCAACCGCAGTTTTACGG
>CAZNNQ010000005.1:2282-70445 GCA_964574445.1 uncultured Eubacteriales bacterium | reverse complement strand
GTTTAAGACCCCATTTGATATTGTCACTTCTTGACTCATTTTCAGCTTGAGCAAATGACTCTACAATAGAAATCATGAGTTCACTGTCGGTATCTGCTGTATCAAGATTCTCCTGTTCGAAAATGACTCGAATGCCGAGATCCCTCATTTGTCTTAATGCCTCTAATGTATCAACCGTATCCCTGCCAAATCTGCTGATACTTTTAGTGATGATTATTTCTAACTTTTTAGATTTACAATCATCCAACATACGAGCAAACTCTTTTCGAGATGAGCCAGTTTTGCTTGATGCAATATCCATGTAAACATCAACAAGCAACCACTGTAGTGTGGAAGCGGTTAACCTTGTAAGTGCAGATACTTGAATAGCAAGGCTATTTAATTGTTCCGTATCATTCGTACTTACACGGCAATATATACCGACCCGCTTTTCCCGCTTTGGAGGTTTGGCAGGTATAACATGTACTTTGTGATTGTAAGTCATAGTGCACCTCCTCAACTCTGCTATCTCAATCCACTAGACAAATTTGATTTTGTTGCTTCTTATAATCAGTGAGTGCACTTTTTCAATACTCGATGATAGATCGGCATATCTTTTTCAGACGCATTCACAGCCTCAAATTTTCCGGCATGGATCATTTCTTCTATACGTAAAGCGACCCAAGAATCGCCAATACCAAGTTGGTATTTACCAAGCACTCGTCCGATGATCATTGCTTCATGAAATTCATTGCCTTCTACTGCGATTTCGCGAAGGATAAAATCATCATAGAGTTTTTCTGACGTACTAACCAACTGTCCGTTCAGCACGGCTCGCAAAGGTGCGCTCTCTGCTTGAAGTTCCTGCCAATGAGATGCACAACTTTGTATAAATAACGGAAGCACAGTCTTTTGCAAAGCAAGACAATGCTGCCATTCTTCCGGAGCTACTTCAGCCCAGCTATTTTTCCGCACGATATTTCCTTTTTCATTAGCTTCCCATTCTGGAAGCTTAACAATCGAGACCCGAACATCATCAACTTTCCACTGATTCAACTGACTCATGAACCAGTAAAGTCCACACATTTCGTCGGGCTGGTTGCTGTACCAGATGCGGAGGGCTTCTCCAGTTGCTGTACTTTCACGAATTGTTTTCAGATTTTCGTTTGCCCTTTTAAGTATTTCTTCCGTCGCCTGGCGTCCCTCATCATTCGGATAAACGCTGTATAAATTTTCTAATGTCAGTTTCCGCTTGGTACCAGGCTGATTTTCCGAAATATCTCCAACACTCAGCATCAAATTGAATCCGTAAATATCTGATGTTTTTCCACCCATAGGGGTAGCGCTCTCCCACGCCAATCGTGCTTTTTCCTCTGCTTCCCTCCGAGCAGTCTCAACTTCCTCTTTGGTTGCATCGTGATTACCAATAATGCCTATTGACCCACCTTGATATTTTCCTTTGCCATAATGCTGTGCCACTTTAAGACTTCCACAAGCACTATCGCTGAATACGATATCTATCATAACCATTATCCTCCAACTCTCGCTTCTACCTATCTGTAAGTCCATATAACAAGCTGTGTTCAGAACAGCTCAATAAATTTTTATTTGTCGCTTAAAAGTCTATGCCTACTCATCTTATTACATTATTTTTAGCATGTTGATTAGTCTAATTATAGCATTCTTACCTCGGTTATTGTTACAGTAATTTTGTCAACTCAACTTCCTTTTTACAGTAATACTATCCACTCGCCACCCTTTTTACATCTATATCATCAACTCAGTAGGCAAATAGTAATAATGTCCACTCAACCCTATTTTTTCGGGGTTTTAGATATGTTCTTACAACAAATGTTTTCAAGCCTTGAAATCAGGTTGAGTGCAATTACAAAATCTCGCAAACCCCTTTATTTCAAGCCCCTTTCACACTCTTATTTATCAACCCTTGACATCAATACAACCGTCTCAACGTGACTTGTCCCGCTGAACATATCTACTCCTACTATTTTTTCTACTTTGTAGTTTCCTTCTTCTGCTAATATTTTAAGATCTCTTCCCAGGGTTCCTGGATTGCAGGAAATATAAACTATTCTTGGTATTTTCTTTTCAATTATTGCATCTAGTACTTCCTTTTTACTTCCGCCCCTTGGTGGGTCAATAACTATTGCATCTGGATTTACTTCTAATTTTGGAAGTACTTCTTCTACTTTTCCTGTTAAGAACTCAATATTCTTTATTTTATTAATTTCTGCTGCTGCTTTTCCTTCTTTTTCTGAACCTTCGTAATCGTCAATACTTATTACTTTTCCTGCTGTTTCTGCTATAAAACTTCCAATTGTTCCAATACCTCCAAAGGCATCAACAATTGTTTCTTCTTTTTCTGGATTCAAGTATTCCATTGCTTTTTTGTATAACTTTTCTGTCTGAGTTTTATTGATTTGGAAAAAGGTTGCTGGATAAATTTGGAATTTGAATTTGCTGATATTATCTGTAATATATTCTTTTCCTTTTAAGTGGATATTTTTCTTTCCAAGTACTTCATGGTTTCTGCCAGGATTTAAATTCTGATAAATTGATGTTGCTTCTGGTATTTCATCAGATATTTTTCCAATAAACTTTTTACTTAATTTTTTAGATTCCGCAGTTACAAAAACCAGCATTATTTCATCGGTTTTACGATTTTCCCTAATCATTATATTCTTAAGATTACCCTGACCTGTTCTTCTGTGATAAATAGTAATATCTTTACCTTCATTACTTAGAATTGTTCCTATTTTCCCTAGTATTTTATTTACCTTCTCAGAATATAAAACACTTTCTTTACTTACAACAAAGTTATGGCTTCCTTCTTCGAAGAAACCAAAGCTAATTTTCCCATCTTTATTTCTTTGAACCTGGAAATGTCCTTTGTTTCTGTATCTTTCTGGCTTATCAGAGGAAATTATTTTTTCCCTTTGAGCTCCTTCTATTCCTGGAACCATTCTTAAAGCATTGGTTATTATCTCTTCCTTAATTTCAAGCTGATGCTCATAACTTACATGGGCAAGATTACATCCACCCATTTTTTCAAAGTCAGGCTCAACCCTGAAAGGAGAACTTTCAATTATTTCTACAATCTTTCCTCTGGCAAAATTTTTCTTAACTTCTGTTATTTCAATTTCCAATTTTTCATTTTTTAATCCTTTTTCCGTAAAAACAACTAAATCACCAATTCTTGTTACTCCCTGACCTTCATGGGTATAACCAGTAATTTCAACTACGTGCTTTTCTCCAACATTCATATTATTTCCTCCATTTTAAAAGAGGGAACATGCATCCTGTCATGTTCCCTCTCAAAGTTTTTTTATTCTCATTCTTTTATTTTTATCCCATAGTTGAAAATAAAGCTAAAACCATAATTCCATTCCAAACACTATGAGCAATCATTGGTATTAAAATATTCTCATATTTTTCATAAATATGGTTCAAAATTATACCTGCCGTAAAAAATGGTACAAATCTATAAAGATCAAAATGTACTGACGCAAAAATAACAGAAGCGATTGCAATACCTACTCCTTCAGAATATTTATTTCTAAGAGCCTTATATAAGAATCCTCTAAAATATAATTCTTCACTAATAGGTGCAAGAACCGCAGCTGAAATGAAAACAGCCACCATTTCCCATTTATTTCCAGCTTCTCCAAAAATATTCAAAATATCTTGGGGTTCACCTTGAACTGGGAACATTGCAAAAATTAATGTACTGATAACCATTGTAGAAAAGAAAAGCACAGCACTACTTATTAATCCGTATTTCCCAATTTCTCCTAAAGAATACTTTCTTTTCATGAATATTTTAAAATTCAGTTTATACTTTCCTTTAACAACTAGAAGAATATACCCAATAAAAATAATAAACTGAAAGATACTGAAAATGAAAAATAAATCAATCAATGAAAGATCCAATGAAAAACTACCCATTATCAAATCAGTAACTTTTTTTATTTCAGGTGCAAAAAAGGAAATAAGGAGAAATATCAAAAATACTGCAAGGGCTTCAAAAATGCCCCATGGTACTTTTTTTATTTTTTCTTGATCCATTTTTAACCGAGTCTTTCTGTAAGCATTTTATTTACCATGCCGGGATTAGCTTGTCCTTGGGTTTCTTTCATTATCTGACCAACTAAGAAACCAATTGCCTTTTTATTTCCCGCTTTGTAATCCTCAACTGATTTAGGATTCTCGGAAATGATTTTATCAATCATTGTACCAAGAGCACCTTCATCAGAAATTTGCACAAGTCCTTTTTCTTCAACAATTGATTCAGGGTCTTTTCCGCTGATAAACATTTCTTCAAAAACAGTTTTTGCTATTTTACCGCTAATTTTACCATCATCAACCAGCTTTAATAAAGCAGCAAGTTTTTCTGGTGTAACCTGGGAATTTTCTATTTCCACTGATTCTGAGTTTAGCAAACGGCAAAACTCAACCATTAACCAGTTACATACTTTTTTCGCATCAGGATAAATTGCAACTGTTTCATCAAAAAATACCGCCAGACCTTTGGAGCTGGTAATTACTCCCGCATCATATTCAGGAAGACCCATTTCATTAATTAATCTTTCTTTTTTCACATCAGGAAGTTCTGGAATTGTTTTTCTAATTTCTTCAATATATTCTTTAGATATAATTAAGGGTGTTAAGTCTGGATCTGGGAAGTAACGATAGTCATTTGCTTCCTCTTTACCTCTTAAGCTCAAAGTAATTCCTTGAGCATCATCCCAGGTTCTTGTTTCCTGAACAACTTTGCCACCATCTTCAATTAATTCAATTTGTCTTTCAACTTCATATTCAATAGCTTTTTGTACAGCACGGAAAGAGTTAAGGTTTTTTACCTCTGCCCTTGTACCAAATTCTTTTTGACCAAAAGGTCTAACCGAAACGTTAGCATCACAACGAAGGGAACCTTGTTCCATTTTTACATCAGATACTCCTGTATATTCAATATATGCTTTTAGTTTTTCCAAAAATGCTTTTGCTTCCTCCGAAGACCTCATATCCGGCTCAGAAACAATTTCAATTAACGGAACTCCTGCTCTGTTATAGTCAACTAGAGAAGAGTCAGAAACAGAGATAGTGTCTCCTTCGTGGACAAGTTTTCCTGCATCTTCTTCCATATGAATTCTGGTTATTCCAATTCTTTTATGATTTCCCTCTACTTCAATATCTAAAAATCCATGCTCACAAATAGGTAAATCAAATTGGGAAATTTGATAGGCCTTTGTTAGGTCAGGATAAAAATAGTTTTTTCTGTCAAATTTGCTAAACTCTGCAATCTCACAGTTTAATGCAAGACCTGCCTTAATTGCATATTCAAGTACTTTTTCATTTAACACTGGTAAGGTACCAGGGAGTCCAAGGCATCTTGGACAAATATTTGTATTAGGTTCTGAACCAAATTCATTAGGGCAGCTGCAGAATATTTTTGTTTTTGTTTTTAGTTCAACGTGAACTTCAAGTCCAATAACTACTTCATAATTCATTATTCTACTCCCCCTTAAATCCGGCTTTTAGTATTGTCTTATCCGAATTTTGTTCCAAAGTATATGCTGCTCTTAAAATAGTTTCTTCACCAAAAGGCTTACCAATTAACTGGATCCCTACTGGCATTCCCTCAGTTGTACCATAAGGCATTGAGAGACCTGGAAGACCCGCAAGGTTTACGGGAATTGTGCATACGTCCTGAAGATACATTGATATTGGATCTGAAATTTCTCCGAATTTGAAAGCTGCACTTGGTACTGTTGGAGTTAACAAAAGATCAAACTTTTCAAAAGCTTTATCAAAATCTTGTTTAATTAGATTTCTTACTCTTAAAGCTTTTAAATAATATGCATCATAATAACCAGCACTCAATGCATAAGTACCAAGCATAATTCTAGATTTAACCTCCGAGCCAAAACCTTGTTCTCTTGTTTTGCAGAACATCTCCATTAAAGTGTCTTCTTGTTCTGAACGAAGACCATATCTTACCCCATCAAAACGGGAAAGGTTTGAGCTACACTCAGCAGGAGCAATTATATAGTAGGCTGGCATTGCATATTCCGTGTTTGGCATAGAACACTCACCAATTTCTGCTCCCAGTTCTTCCAACTTTTTAATAGCTTCATCAATATTTGCTTTTACACCAGCTGAAATTCCTTCACCAAAATATTCTTTCGGAATACCAATTTTCATACCTTTAATATCATTAACTAATGCCTTGGTATAATCAGGGTATTTTATATTTGCAGATGTGGAATCGTTGGCATCATGACCTGTTATGCTGTTCATAACTAATGCACAGTCAGTAACATCCTTTGTAAATGGCCCAATTTGATCTAAAGAAGATGCAAAGGCAATAAGCCCATAACGTGACACTGCACCATAGGTTGGTTTCATACCCACAACACCACAATAGGAAGCTGGTTGTCTAATTGATCCACCTGTATCTGAACCTAAGGTAAAAAAAGCCTCATCTGCAGCAACTGCAGCAGCAGCTCCACCAGAAGAACCACCTGGAACTCGAGATAGATCAAAAGGATTTTTTGTTGTTTGAAAATAAGATGATTCTGTTGATGATCCCATTGCGAACTCATCCATATTCAGTTTTCCTAGTAAGATTGAATCCTCCTCTGCAAGCTTTAATGCAGTTGTTGCATCATAAGGAGGTTTATAGTTATACAACATTTTTGATGAACAAGTTGTTATTAAATCCTTTGTTGAAATATTATCTTTAAGTGCCATTGGAATTCCAGCAAGTTTTCCAACCTGAATATTTTTAGCTCTTTTCTCATCAATTACTTTGGCCTTTGCCAAAGCCTTTTCTTTGTTAAGGGCAAGATAGGCTTGGATTTTTGGATCTTTATCTTCAATTCTCTTATAAACGGACTCTGTAACTTCAAGGGAACTTACTTCTTTCTTGTTTAATAAATCAAGAATTTCGTGAGCTGTATATTTAAAATATGTCACCTTTATTCCTCCTTAAACTATTTTAGGCACGCGGAACATTCCCTGAGCTTTTTCAGGAGCATTCTGCAAAGCTATTTCTCTGTCTAATGTTTTATGTACCTCATCTTTTCGAAAAACGTTGTTAATAGGAAGAACATGAGCTAGTGGCTGAACTCCTTCTGTATCAACCTTGTTTAGTATTTCCATATAATCAAGTATTTTATTCAGCTTTTCAAGCTGTCGAGTCTTTTCCTCTTCAGATAGTTCAAGTCTTGCAAGTTTTGCAACATACTCAACATCATTAATATTAATTTTCATTTTACACCATCCCGAATCTCAGTTTTTTAAATATAACAAACTTATTTTAACTTTCAAGGCCTAATAAATCAACAAAATCACTCTCAGTTAACATTTTTACACCAATTTTTTCAGCTTTTTCTAATTTTGAACCAGCTTCTGCACCATAAAGAAGGTAATCTGTCTTTTTACTAACACTTCCAGAAACCTTCCCTCCTCTTTTCTCAATGATTTCTTGAGCTTGAGTTCTTGTATAGTTTTCAAGAGTACCAGTAATTACAAAAGTTTTTCCTTCTATTTCAGAGGGAATTAATGCTTCCACTTCTTCCTCCATATTAACTCCAAGGTCTTTCAATTGGGAAATTATATGAAAATTATGTTCTTCTCTGAAAAAATTGTAAATGCTGTCAGCCATTTTTTCTCCAATTTCTTCAAGATCCATTAAATCTTCTTTCCTAGCATTCATTAAATTATTTATATTTTTATATGCTTTGCTAAGAATCTTTGAAGCCTTTTGTCCTACCAAGGGAATCCCTAAAGCAGCAATTAACTGAGACAGACTTCTTTTTTTACTATTTTCTATTGCATCTACAAGATTTTGTGCTGATTTCTCTGCCATTCTTTCCATTTTTATAATTTTATCTTTTTCAAGTCTATAAAAATCAGCGATATTTTTTACTAATCCTTCATCATATAGTTGGAAAACAAGTTGTCTTCCTAAACCACTAATATCCATTCCTGCCTTAGAAGCAAAATGTTCTAAAGATCTTTTTATCTGAGCTGGACAAGAAAGAGTATTTGTACAACGAATTACGGCTTCATCTGGAAGACGAACTGCTTTGCTGCCACAAACAGGGCAAACTTGAGGGAACTTGTGTTCTGGCATTTTTCCTGTTCTTTTCTCTGGAATTATCCTGACTACTGCTGGAATTATTTCACCAGCCTTTTCGATTATAACCCAGTCACCAATTCTTATATCCTTCTCTTTAATATAATCTTCATTATGAAGGATTGCACGTTTTACCATACTACCCGAAACCCGAACAGGTTCTAATACAGCTGTCGGAGTAATAGCTCCAGTTCTTCCAACATTCCACTCAATATCTAGAACTTTTGTTTCCACCTGTTCTGGTGGAAATTTGTAGGCAGTGGCCCACCGTGGATTTTTTGCCGTAGCTCCAAGTTCTTCTTGCATTCTTTTATCAAGGAGCTTAATTACCAGGCCATCTATTTCAAATTCAAAATCATTTCTTTTTTCAGAAAAATTTAAACAATAGTTAATTATTTCTTCTGATTTATTGCTATAAAAAGGTTCAACCACTTTAAAACCTTCAGCTTTAAGTATTTCAAGCTCTTCTCGGTGTGAAAGCAAAACCTCTTCATCAGAATATATAAGTTCATAAAGAATTATTCTTAGATCTCTTTGGGCAACAATTTTTGGATCAAGTTGTCTCAAGGATCCTGCAGCTGCATTCCTAGGATTTGCAAACAAATCTTCATTATTTTCAAGTCTTAATTGATTTATTTTTTCGAAAGATTTTTTTGGTATATAGGCTTCTCCTCGAGTAATAAACTTACCTTTATGTTTAATTCTTAAGGGTATATTTCTGATTGTTTTTACATTATGTGTTACATCTTCACCAATTACTCCGTCTCCTCTAGTAGCTCCAACCTTAAATATTCCTTTTTCATATTCAAGAAGGATAGTTAAACCATCTATTTTAGGTTCTACCGAGAATTCATATGTAGTATTTCCCAACTGGTTTTCAAGACGTTGAAAAAATTGACGAAGATCCCCTTCATCAAAGGAATTAGACAGACTAAGAAGTTGTTTGAAATGTTTTACCTGATTAAATTTAGAAAGAGGCTCCCCTCCTACACGCTGAGAAGGAGAATCCTCTGTTAAGAATTCTGGATATTCTTTTTCTAATTTAATAAGTTCTTGCATTAATTTGTCGAAATCATAATCTGTAATCTCTGGTGAATCATCTAAATAGTACTTTTTATTATGATATTCAATTTCTTCTCTGAGTCTGGATATTTTTGCTTCAATCTTTTTTTTCAGCAAGTATTCCACTCTCCACTACTTTATTTTTACAATTGGTGCATATTTTCCGATAAGTTTCTTTATTCCTAGATTTGGAAAAGCAATACTAATTTCTGAATCTTCTCCATCACCATGAATAGCAACTATACATCCAACTCCCCACTTTTTGTGTTCAATTTGATCTCCAATTGCTAAAAAGTCTGAATCTTTGCCAATGGGAGCAATCTTAGGAATTGTATCTTGATTCATGTTAACTTGCTTTTCTTTTGATTCATCATTATGAATATGTTTTTTTGGTATCTCACTAATAAATCTAGATTGTTGATTATATGAATCACGGCCAAACATTTTTCTTCTCCAAGCCCTTGTAATAAAGAGGTTTTCTTCTGCTCTGGTAATTGCTACATAACAAAGACGTCTTTCTTCCTCAACTTCTGTTGGTTCTCCAGAATTAAGGCTTCTACTATGAGGGAAAATATTTTCTTCAAGACCAGTTAAAAAAACTACTGGAAATTCAAGGCCTTTTGCACTATGAATAGTCATCATAACCACAGCATCATCATCTTCTTGATAGGTGTCAGTATCACTAACTAAAGCTATTTCGGAAAGGAATTGAGCTAAATTGCCATCTACACTGGTTTGATCATATTCAGTAGTCACAGATAAAAATTCTTGAAGGTTTTCTAACCTTGTTTCTGATTCAATTGTTTTTTCATTTTTTAGCTCTTCTATATAGCCTGTGTCTAGTAATATTATATTAGTAAGATCAGTTACATTCTTAATTTTGCTTTCTTCTTTAAAATGATCCATCATTTTTTTGAAATTTTTAATAGCTTCTGAAGTTCGTTTGCTTATTTCAGCTTCTTCAGTAAAGTCCATAGATTGATAAATCGTTATGTTTTCTTGTTGTGCATAAGCAGCTAATTTTTCCCAACTTCCCTCACCTATACCTCGTTTCGGACTATTAATAACTCTTTTTAGTGATATTTCGTCCCCATCATTAACGATTAATCTTAGGTATGCAAGAATATCTTTAACTTCTTTTCTTTCGTAGAATTTAATTCCACCGAAAATTTTATAAGGAAGACCTTTGCGTATTAATCCCTCTTCTATAGCACGGAACTGAGAAGTAACACGACATAGTATTGCAAAATCTTTATATTTTTTATTATCTTTTGTCTTTAAATCTTCAATCTTATTTGAGATAAAGCTTGCTTCTTCTATTTCATCATAAGCAGGATAATAATATATTTTTTCTCCTTCACCTTTATCAGTTACTAAGGTTTTATCTTTTCTTTGTGCATTTTTAGAAACAACGGCATTAGCTGCACTAATAATTGTTTTTGTTGATCTATAGTTTTGTTCAAGTTTAATCACTTTGGTCTCTTGGTAATCTTTTTCAAATTCAAGAATATTAGTAATATCAGCCCCACGCCATTGATAAATTGACTGATCATCATCACCAACTACAGCAATATTTTTATATTTTGCAGCAAGCATTTTAACTAATTCATATTGAGCTTTATTGGTATCTTGATATTCATCAACTAATATATATTTAAATCTATCTTGATATTTTTCCAAAACTTCGGGATTTTCTCTGAAAAGCCTAACCATTAACATAATTAAATCATCAAAATCAAGCCCATTAAAACTAAAAAGTTTCTTCTGGTAATCTTTATATATATCTGTGATAACTTCATCAAAATAATTCAATGCATATTTAGAAGATTCTGCTGCACCAATAAGTTGGTTCTTATAATTTGAGATCCTATCTAGTATTAACTTTGGAGGATATTTTTTTTCTTCTAAATTACGTTCTTTAAGAATTGTTTTAATCACCGATAATTGATCCTGAGTGTCATAAATAACAAAATCCGGACTATAATCTAAATTTTGTATTTCTCTTCTTAAAATTCTTACGCACATGGAATGAAAAGTACTCGTCCATACTTTCTCTCCTTCAACACCAATTAACTTTTCAAGCCTGCTTTTCATTTCGCTGGCTGCTTTATTGGTGAATGTTATAGCAAGAATATTATAAGGACTTATCTTCTTTTCAAATATCAGATAAGCAATCCTGTGAATAATAACTCTTGTTTTTCCAGATCCCGCTCCGGCTAAAATTAATAAAGGCCCTTCAACGTGTTGAACAGCCTCTTTCTGCATCGGATTAAGGTTTTCTAGTAAATTCAATATCAGCATCTCCTTAATTTTTCCATTCTAATACATTAATTATATCATAAGATAGCAGAATAGCATAAAATAAAAGTTTATTTTTTTTACAAAAAAACGGAAGAAGATGGAGTACTCTCTCAACTGACTAATTGAGATTTCCTTCATCTTCTTCCTTTACAATCGTACTGCAAATAACAGTACCCCCTATAAAATTGTCCCTCTGAGCTTTTCCTTCGATAAGCGTTAATAACTTAATTCCGTTTCATCTCTTTTTTTACTGTTTTTCCTTAAAAGCTGACTTTCATTTACTAACTTCTAACTAACTTTCAATTACCTTTATCTTACAGTTTTTTCCAGTTACTCTTAGTTACCAAACTTCCTTGCAACTTCTAACTTACTCAACTTACAAACAACTTTCGTTCTTTGCCTTTCATTTTCTTATTTGCACCTTGTAAAGCTTTTCACACTTTCTTGATACACTTTCAAAAACTACTTTTAAGAGATTACTACTTATTAAGTTATCCAGAGAGCCTACCAATAAGAGCCGATTTAAGTTTCCTTAAATCTAATCTCTTTTGGAGTATCTTTATAATACCATGGACTTTTTTTGAAGTCAACAGAATTTTCTGAATATTTTGTTTTTTTATTGTATTTTTTTTTGAAATAAAAATCCATCCCTTTTTTGGGATGGATTTTATAATATTATTTAATATTTTTTATTCCAAAGGCTTCTAGGTTTTCCTTCAGCTCTTCAAAGACCTTTCCAGAAGCTAATTCCATTGGCATTCTCATTGGTCCTACTTCGTGACCTAGAATATTCATTGCTGTTTTTACGGGGATTGGATTAGTTGTTAAAAACATCGATTTAACAATTGGGTAAAGTTTATCATTTATTTTTCTTGCATATTCAACATCTCCAGCTAGAAAACAATTAATCATCTGTTTTAATTCTTTTCCAACAACATGTGAGCTTACACTAATTAATCCATGGCCACCAATAGAAAGAATTGGTAAAGTCATGCCATCATCGCCACTAAAAATTTTCATTTTATTTCCTGTAAGTCTTTTAATCTCCATAATCTGGTCAATACAACCAGAAGCTTCTTTTATGGCATTAATATTAGGGAATTCTTGTGCTAATCTTACTACAGTTTCTGGCAGCATATTGACCGCTGTTCTTCCCGGAATATTATATAGAATTATCGGTATTTTACGGCTTAATTCAGCTACCATCTTAAAGTGTTTATATATCAGTTCTTGGGGTGGTTTGTTATAGTAGGGTACAACCAACATAGAGGCATCACAACCAATTTCTTCTGCATCTCTAGTCATTTCAACCGCTTCAATAGTTTCGTTACCTCCCGTACCCGCAATAACATGACCACGATTTCCAACAGCCTCTTTAACAACTTTAAAAAGTTCAATCTTTTCTTTATATGTTAAGAGAGGGGCTTCTCCCGTAGTTCCAGCCACTACTACACCATCTGAACCATTTTCTATAAGATGATTTGCTAACACCCCTGCTTTATGAAAATCAACTTTTTCATTATCATACATTGGGGTTATCATTGCTGTATATAATCTGCCGTACTCCATAATTTTTCCTCCTAAATAAGATTTCTTTTAATCATTTCTTCAGCTATTTGAATTGTGTTTAACGCTGCACCTTTTTTTATCTGATCTGAAACAACCCAAAGATTTAGTGCATTTTTTGTAAATAGGTCATTTCTAATTCTTCCAACAAAAACCTCATCTTTTGTTGAAGTTTCAAGTGGTGTTGGATATACTTCATTTTCAGGATCATCCTGAAGAATAACCCCAGGTGCGTTCTGCAATATTTCTCTTGCCTTCTCCGCATCAATTGGTTTTTCAGTCTCAATATAAATTGACTCAGAATGACTTCTAAAAACTGGTACTCTTACTGTAGTTGCAGTTACTGCAAGATCGGGAACATTAAAAATCTTTTGAGTCTCCCAGACCATTTTCATTTCTTCTTTTGTATAGTCTTCATCAACCCATACATCAATTCTTGGAACAACATTAAAAGCAATTTGTTTTGCAAAAACTTCTGGTTGTGTCTCTTCTCCGTTAAGTGATTGTCTTACTTGAAGATTCAACTCATCAATTCCTTCTTTACCTGCTCCGGATACCGCTTGATACGTAGATACAATAATTCTTTTTATAGTTGCATATTTATGAATAGGATATAATGCAGCAACCATAATAATTGTTGAACAATTTGGATTTGCGATAAGATTCTTATGGTTATCAAGAGCCTCTGGATTTACTTCAGGAACAACTAAAGGAACATCATCTTCCATTCTAAATGTTGAACTATTGTCAATTACTATTACACCTTTGCTTTGTGCAAGTCTTCCAAAAGCTCTGCTTGCTGGACCTCCTGCAAAAAGAGCCATATCTAGCTTGTCAAATGAATCTTCGGTTGTTTCTTCTACGGTATATGTTTTTCCCATAAAATCAATTTTTGTTCCAGCAGATCTACTGCTTGCTAATAAAACTAACTCTGTAAATGGAAAATTTCTTTCTTCAATACACTTTAATAGTTCTTGGCCTACTGCTCCTGTAGCTCCAACGATTCCAAGTCTCATTATTATTCCTCCCTATATTAAATATTTTATAATATTTCTTCTAAGCCAAATACTAAACCTTTTTTTAGGCTTTTAATTTTTTTACAAGCCATCATTATACCCGGCATAAATGACTCTCTAGAAATTGAGTCATGTCTAATAGTTAATGTTTGTCCTAATGTTCCAAAAATTACTTCTTGGCTGGCAACATAACCAGGTAATCTTATGCTATGAACTCTCATACCTTTATATTCTCCACCCCTTGATCCTTCAATAGTTTCAAATTCTTCAGGGTGTCCTTGGACTTTTATTCCTCTTACACTAGCCATGTCATCTAATGTCTTTTTGGCCGTACCTGAAGGAGCGTCAAGTTTCTGATCATGATGATATTCTAATACTTCAATATCTTTAATATATTTAGCAGCCTCTTTGGCAAACTTCATCATTAACACTGCACCTATTGCATAGTTTGGTGCTAAAAAAAGAGTTACTTCATTTTCTAAAGCAATTTCCCCATATGAATTAAGTTCATCATCACTCATTCCTGTTGAACCACTGACTACATTGATTTTCTTTTTTAAAATTGTTTCCATATTTGCCCTGAAACTAGTAGCATTTGTAAAATCAATCAAAATATCCGGGTTCGTTAATTCATTAATAGATTTTACCTTAACTCCTTGATCTCCTATTCCAGCAAGCAGGCCAATGTCATATCCAAAATTCGTGATATCTATAGCTTCCGTGAGTTCTAATCCCTCCTCTTTTATAACAGATCTCACAATTTCCAGACCCATTTTACCGCAGGCTCCGAGAACCGCAACTTTTAGCACAAATTTCACCTCCAAAATATTAAAAAAAGGCCAAAAAGATAAATTATATCTTTTAGGCCTAATAATCCCTTAAAAAGATACATTCATATCTGAAGTAGCTCAACGTCAGATAACTGACGACAGTTTTGCACTTATTCAATGCAACCCCAGCACCTATTCTTTGAGGAGAATAAACACTTCGGCAGAAAATCCTTTCCTGTTTTTCAACGACTCCTCAAAGTCTCTAAAACAATACTTATATTCTCTGCAACCTCTACCCCATCCTGATGAATGAGGTCTTCATATTTAATTCTGAATTTTTCATGATTCTAGCATAACAGACCAATCAAGTCAATTAGTAATGGGGAAATATCCTTCTTTTTCCGTTTTTCCATCTTGTCTTTTAATGTTTTCTTCATTTTTCTTCATATAAATTGAAAAAATTTCCTCTGATGACATTCCGGCCTTTAAAGACATCGAAATGAGAAAGTGAAGAAGATCAACAATTTCTTCTTTTAATTTTGTATCATCTATCTCTTTTTTGTTTTTCCACCATTTGAAATTCACTTCATCAAGAACTTCAGAAAGCTCTGAAATCATAGCAAGAACTTCTTTCTGAATCCACTCTTCCTTAGAATAGGAAAGATTTCTTTCTTTTGTAATCTTATTATCAAGAAAACTTTGCATATCAAAAATTTTATCTAATTTATCCATAATAACCTCCTGGGACGCTTCCATCCGGCTCGCTTTATCCACAGGGTAATACTTTTTTCAGTCCTGTGGATAAGTTGAGCCAATTGGAAGCGTCCCCTCCGATATAAAAAAATAAACCGATTTTCACCGGTTTATTCATATTTTTGTTTTCTTATTCTGCTTTTTGATCATTAACAAGTGTTGCTTTGTGTGAAAGATTAATTCTTCCTTGCTTATCAATTTCAATTACTTTAACTTCAAGTTTATCGCCTTCTGCAACAACGTCTTCAACTTTATTAACTCTTTCTTTTGCAAGATGAGAAATATGCACAAGACCTTCTTTTCCTGGAAGCACTTCAACAAATGCTCCAAAATTCATAAGGCGCTTTACAGTACCCATATATGTTTTTCCTACTTCAACTTCTTGAGTAAGATCTTCAATCATTTTAACAGCAAGTGCTGATTTTTCTTGATCAGGTGACACAATATAAACTGTACCATCATCTTCAATATCAATTTTAACACCTGTAATCTCAACAATTTTCTTAATCATTTTTCCACCAGGACCGATTATATCTCTAATTTTATCCTGATGTACCTTTAAAGTGATTATTCTTGGAGCATATGGTGAAAGTTCTTTTCTTGGTTCAGAGATAACTGCAAGCATTTTATCTAAAATAAACAATCTTCCTTTTAAAGCTTGAGTAAGAGCTTCTTCAAGAATCTCTCTGCTTAAACCGTCAACTTTAATATCCATTTGAATTGCAGTGACACCATCTTTTGTACCCGCAACTTTAAAATCCATATCTCCGAGAGCATCTTCCATACCTTGAATATCTGTAAGAATTGCAAAGTTTTCTCCTTGTTTTACAAGACCCATCGCAATACCAGCAACTGGTTTCTTAATAGGAACACCTGCATCCATTAAAGATAAAGTACTTCCACAAACTGATGCCTGTGATGTTGAACCATTTGACTCAAAACAATCAGACACAATTCTAATAGTGTACGGGAAGTCCTCTGGACTAGGAATAACTGGTTCTAAAGCTCTCTCAGCTAAAGCACCATGTCCAATCTCTCTTCTACCTGGAGAACGCATTGGTCTAGCCTCTCCAACACTGAATGGTGGAAAATTATAATGGTGAATATATCTCTTAGACTCTTCAGTACCAATACCATCAATAATCTGTTCTTCACCTAAAGCACCAAGTGCGACAACTGAAAGAACCTGAGTTTGTCCTCTGGTAAATAAACCTGAACCATGGGGTCTTGGAAGAACGCCAACTTCACAAGTTATTGGTCTGATTTCATCAGTAGCTCTACCATCTGGTCTAATTTTTTCAACTGTAATTAATTTTCTTACAATTTCTTTTGTCAAAGAACCAAAGATTCCTTTAATTTCCTTTTCATCATCTGGGTGATCTTCTTTTAATGTTTCTAAAAGTTCATCTCTGACTTTTTTGATTTCTTCTTCTCTTCCTTGCTTATCAGGTGTTTTAACAGCTTCATAAAGCTTATCGTAAGAAACCTGTCTAACCTTCTCAACTAATTCCTCAGCTGGAATAGCAAGTTTTGGAATTTCTTTTTCTTTTGCAAGTCCCATTTCTAAAGCTTCTTGTCTAAATTCTTCAATAAATGCCACAATTTTTTTGATTTCATCGTGACCTGTTAAAATTGCTTCAAGAATTTTTTCTTCAGAAATTTCATTTGCTCCTGCTTCAACCATCATTACTGCATCTTTTGTTCCTGCAACAACTAAGTGTAGATCAGATTTTTCTGTTTGCTCTCTATTTGGGTTTACAACAAGTTCTCCATCTACAAGACCCATTATTACAGCTCCAATTGGCTCTTGAAAAGGAATGTGAGAGATGTGAAGGGCAGCAGATGCACCATTCATAGCAGCCATTTCTGGTGGATTTTCCATATCAACAGATAAAACCATAGCTACAACCTGAACATCATTTCTATATCCATCAGGGAATAAAGGACGAATTGGTCTATCCATCAAACGACTATTTAAAGTTGCTTTTTCACTTGGACGTCCTTCTCTTTTAATAAATCCTCCAGGGATTTTTCCTGCCGCATATTGTCTTTCTTCATAATCACAAGTTAAAGGGAAAAAATCTAACCCTTCTTTTGGTTCTTTTGAACCTGTTGCAGTAGCATTAACAACTGTTTCTCCGTAAGTAACTAAAACAGAACCACTTGCTTGTTTAGCTAAACGTCCTGTTTCGAAAAGCATCTCTCTGCCGCCTACAATAAGTCCTTTTCTTAAAATATTTTGACTCATTTTATTTCCTCCTAATAAAAAGAGCGGTAAATACCGCTCTTTACAACTATCCTATCTGCGAAGTCCTAATTTTGAAATGATTGTACGATATCTGTCGAAATCTTTTTTCTTGATATAATTTAATAAATTACGTCTTTTACCAACCATTTTTAATAATCCACGACGTGAGTGGTGGTCCTTCTTATGCATTTTTAAATGTTCTGTTAAATAATTAATTCTGTCTGAAAGCATTGCGATCTGAACTTCAGGTGAACCTGTATCAGTCTCATGTGCCTTATACTCCTGAATAATCGCTGCTTTTTTCTCTTTGTCTAACGCCATTATTTACACCTCCAAAATTTGTCCCTAAACCAGGAAAGAAGTCGGCGTGTCTACTTTCTTAGTAAAGGTTTTCTCAACTTGTAATTATATATAATTTTCTCATTTTAGGCAATATTTTTTTATTGCAAAAATGATGTCATTATCAATCTGATTTTTTAATTCTTCTAGAGAAGAAAACTTTTTTTCATTTCTTATTTTACCAATAAAAACTAATGAAACTTCTTCATCATAAATATCTCCGTCATAATCTATTATATGAACTTCGACTTCAACCTTACTATCTTCTTTTACTGTAGGTTTTACTCCAACATTTGCAGTACCAAAATAACTTTCGTTTTTAATACATATTTTAACTGCGTATACACCATTTCCTGGAATTAATTGATCTTTATCATAATCAATATTTGCTGTAGGAAAACCAATGCTTTTTCCAATTTGTTTTCCTCTCACAACTTTCCCAGTGATTTCTGGATAATATCCTAAAAATTCCTTTGCCTTATCAATTTCCCCAGCATCATAAAATTTTCTAATTAAAGAACTACTTATTCTTTGATTATTAATTTCTACTGGGGGAACAACATATACTTCAATACCATATTGAGCAGCTGTTTCAATTAAGTTCTCTGGGTTACCCTCTCGATTTTTTCCAAAAAGAAAGTCAAAACCAACAACTACTGCTTTTGCATTTAATTTATTGTATAAAATTTCTTTAACAAAATTTTCTCTTGTTAATGAAGCAATATCTTTATTGAATTCTAGAACAACAAGAGCATCTATTCCAAGTTTCTCAATATTTCTATTTTTTTCCTTCAGCGTGTTTATATATTTAAGTTCTTCATTAAAAAATAATCTAGGGTGTGGGAAAAAAGATACAACAAAACTAGGAATCTCTTTTTCTTTCCCAATTTCTACTGCTTTCTTTATTAATTCCTTATGTCCTTTATGCACTCCATCAAAATTACCAAGAGTGACTATTTTTGGTGAATTATCTACTTTTTCCAAACCATGATATATTTTCAACAAAATCAACCTCAATTAAACAAATACTTTTTTTGGTTTAAGAACCATTGATTCTATAGTACCAAGACCAATAAGAGAGCCATCAAAGGCAAATATTTTAACCTGATTAGAATCCGGAATATCGAAATATGTTTCTTTGTCTAGAAGAATAAAATTTCCTAGTGACGCTTTACTACTATTTTCTTCATTAAGCTTTACTGAAAAAAATTCTGGGATCGCCTCATCTATACTAATAAGATGCTTATCCACACCCTCTTCTTGAAGTCTTTCAAGAGTAACAGCATTTTCCTCAGTAAAACTGCCGCTCTTCGACCTTAACAGGTACGTTAAATGTGCACAGCTCCCAAGTTTTGTTCCTAAATCTCTTGCTAAAGACCGGATGTATGTCCCTTTGCTGCACCCAACTCTAATTCTAAATTTATTATGATCAAAAGAAATTAATTGAATATAATTGATAGTTATTTTCCTACCCGGTATTTCAAAATCGATTCCCTCCCTAGCATATCTATAAAGAGGTTTACCATCTTTTTTTATTGCAGAATACATTGGCGGAATTTGTATCTGCTCCCCAATAAAATCTTTTACAGCAGCATTTACAATGTCCCTTGTTAGTTGGGGGACTGGACATTCCTTAGTAACTTCACCTTCCGCATCTAAGGTATCCGTTTCAAATCCAAGTGTAACTTCGGCAATATATTCTTTTTCTTCTCCAGTAAGATATTCGGCAATCCTCGTAGCCTTCCCCAGACAAACAGGAAGGACACCCTCAGCCATTGGATCTAATGTCCCTGTGTGCCCAACTTTCTTCATACCTGCTATTCTTCTTACTTTATTAACTATATCATGAGAAGTAAAACCCTTGGTTTTATATATATTTAAAACTCCATTAAACATTTTCTAATTCCTTTTTAATTACTGAAATAACCTTTTCTTCAACTTCTTCCAAGGTACCAAAAATTTCAAAACCCGCAGCTCTCTTATGTCCTCCGCCACCAAAAACTTCAGCAACATTACTAACATTAATAAGATTCTTTGAACGAAGACTGCCCTTTACGATCCCGCCTTCTCTTTCTTTTAAAAGCAAAGCTATTTCAACATCTTTAATATTTCTTAGATGTCCAACAACTCCCTCTGTTTCCTCTTCTTTTGCACCTAATTCCACAATAAGTTTCAACGGAATTTTGACCCAAGCTAAAAGATTGTTGCAGTCAAATTTAACTTCCTGATAAGCATATTTGGTTAACTTAAAACGTTTCAAAGATACACCCTCATAGAAGTTCTCTCTTAAACCTTTTGTGTCAGCACCACTTTTTATTAGTTCTGCTGCAATAAGATGCGTATTTTCAGTAGTATTTGAATACATGAATGAACCTGTATCTGTACTTACTGCAGTGTATAGAGATGTTGCAATATCCCCATCTAACTCAATTTCCATCTCAAGTAACAAATTAAAAATTATTTCTCCTGTCGAGGCTGCCTTTGTGTCAACAAGATTAAATTTAGCAAAATTATCATTACTAACATGATGATCTATGTTAACTGTTATTCCCTCAGAAAGAGGTATTCCAGTTCTAGCACCTACCGCACAATCAACATATACAACTATGTGATCCATTAGATCTTCATTATTATATATTTTTATTTTTTCAGATCCAGGAAGGAAAAAGAGGTAATCAGGGATTTCTCCCTCATTATAACAAGATACTTTCTTCCCCTCTTTTTCCAATGCCAAAGCAAGACCTAACTGAGATCCTATTGCATCACCATCTGGATTCTTATGTGAAATAATAGCTATATTTTCTGATTCTTTTAATAATTTAGCTATTTTCTTCATTTTTCTTTGACTCCTTATTCAAGTCTGCAAGAATTTTTTCAATTTTTGCACCATACTCCAAAGACTCATCATTTTCAAATAATAACTCTGGAGTTATCCTAGTTGTCATTTTTTGAGAAAGTTCTTTTCTAATAAAGCCTGCAGCTTTTTTTAAAGAGTCTAATAATTCAGGATGTCCTCCGGTACTAACATATACCTTAGCGAAACTTAAATCATTTGTAAGATCTACACTTGTAACTACAACTTTTTCTCTTATCAAAGGATCCTTCACTTTTGTACTAATAATATATGAAACATCTCTTCTTACTTCTTCTTGTAATCTTTTATTTCTATGTCCTGCCATATTATTACCTCACTTCCAAGAGGTTATTCTAATTCCCTTTTGATTTCTTGCATTTCATAGGCTTCCAGAATATCCCCTTCTCTGAAATCATTGTAATTTTTTATACTAATACCACATTCATATCCAGCCTGAACCTCTTTTACATCATCTTTAAATCTCTTTAAAGCATCAATTGATCCATCAAAAATTACAACACTATCACGAACAACTCTAACTCTAGCATTTCTAGTAAACTTACCCTCAGTTATATAAGAACCGGCAATATTACCAACTTTTGGTACTCTGATAATCATTCTAACTTCAGCAGAACCTAAATCTTTCTCCCTGATTTCTGGTGAAAGAAGTCCTGTTAAAGCAGCTTTAACATCTTCAATAGCATCATAAATTATTCTATATAATCTAATGTCTACAGATTCTTTTTCTGCAACTTTTCTTGAATTAACATCTGGTCTTACATTAAAGCCGATAATAATCGCATTTGAAGCTGAAGCTAACATAACATCAGTCTCTTTAATTCCACCTACTGCAGCGTGAATAACATTAACTCTTACTTCATCATTACTTAATTTATCTAGAGATTGCTTGATTGCCTCAATAGAACCTTGAACATCAGCCTTTAAAACAATGTTAAGATCCTTTATTTCTCCATCTTTAATTTTTGCAAATACATCATCAAGAGTTACTTTGTTACCTTTATTTATATCTTTAATATGTCTATCTTTAAGTTTTCTTTCTACAACTACTTTTGCTAGTTTTTCATCTTCAGCAACAAGGAATTCGTCTCCAGCTTCTGGTACATCACTTAATCCCAATACTTCAACTGGTGTAGAAGGTCCAGCTTTTTTGATTTTTCTTCCAACATAATCAAACATGGCCCTTACTTTACCCATTGTAGTTCCTGCAACAAGGAAGTCTCCAACATACAAAGTACCTTTTTGAACTAGAACAGTCGCAACACTACCTCTGCCTTTGTCCAGTTTTGACTCAATAACAACTCCGCTTGCTCTTCTGTCTGGATTTGATTTAAGTTCAGCAACTTCTGAAACCAAAACAATCATCTCTAAAAGAGTATCAATACCCTCTCCTGTCATTGCAGATACAGGAACCATAATAATGTCTCCGCCCCAATCTTCTGCAACCAGGCCGTGTTCTGTAAGTTCTTGTTTAATTTTCTCTGTATTTGCTCCAGGCTTGTCTATTTTATTTATTGCAACTATTATAGGAACTTTTGCAGCTTTAGCATGGTGAATAGCTTCAATTGTCTGAGGCATAACACCATCATCTGCAGCAACAACAAGAATTGATATATCTGTAACTTGTGCTCCCCTTGCTCTCATTTGAGTAAAGGCTTCGTGACCTGGAGTATCAAGGAAAGTAATCTTTTGTTTTTTTATTTCTACTTGATAAGCACCTATATGCTGTGTAATTCCTCCGGCTTCAGTAGCTATAACGTTGGCAGAACGAATTTTATCAAGTAAAGAAGTCTTACCATGATCAACGTGACCCATTATCGTAACAACAGGAGGTCTTGAAACTAGAGATTCTTCTGAATCTTCAATTTCAGCAAATAGTCTTTCTTCTTTAGTTTCTCTTTTTTCAAATGTAGCACCAAATTCTTCAGCAATAATTTGAATAGTATCTTCATCTAGGGATTCATTAATAGTAGCCATAATTCCTAGATTCATTAATGATTTAATAATCTCTGTTGATTTTTTGCCTAATTGGGAAGCAAGTTCTTGAACTGTAAGTACATCTTCAATAATTACATGTCTTTTTACTTCAGGAGCTGGAACATGAACTTTTTGTGGACGTTTAACTTGAGGTCTTCCTTTTTTCTTTGCAAAAACTTTATCAATAGAAATTTTTTCTTTTTTATCTATACTTTTTACATCTTTTAACTTATCTCTTTTTCTATTTCCATAATTAGATTTTACATCTTTTTCTACTTTTTCCGCTACAACAGGTTCCGCTCTGAAATCTTTTGTTGGTCCCGGTTTTTTATCTTGCTTAAATGGAGGTCTTCCTCCAGTTTGAGGTCTTTGACCACCTTGACCATAAGAAGATTTTTGACCGTCTTTATTGTATGGAGGTCTTTGACCACCCTGACCATCCTTGTTATAAGGAGGTCTTTGGCCGCCTTGGCCATAAGAAGGTCTTGAAGTACCTTGACCATAAGTTGGCTTTCCACCTTGCGACTGGCCTTGTTGACCTGTTTGTCTATCCTTATTGTAAGGAGGTCTTTGAGTTGTGCCATAAGCTGGCTTTGTTCCTGTTCCAGTTACAGGTCTACTTTGACCGGTTTGACCTTGTGTTGTAGGTCTGTTTTGTGTATAAGGTGGTCTGTTTTGTCCATCCTTGTTATAAGGTGGTTTTGTACCCTTATACCCTCCACTTGGCTGTTGATCTCTGAAACTAGTAGTTCTTCCCTCAGAAGGTTTTCCATCTCTAAAACTTGTTGTTTTACCTTGAGGAGGTCGTTTATTTTTGTCGTACTGAGATTTTTTATCATCACTTCTAAAATCTCTTGTTACAGGTTTTGGTGCCTCAGATGTTGTAACTGGCTTTACATCCTTTGTTTCTTTTACTTCTTTTGCAACTTTAATTTCTTTTGTTTCTTCTTTTTTTTCGGAAAAAATTTCTTTTATAGTCCCCACTTCTTTCTCTGACAAAGTGCTCATATGATTTTTCACGTCAAATCCTTTTGCCTGCAATTTTTCCACCAAATCTTTACTAGGTACATTTATTTCTTTTGCTATTTCATGTACTCTCAATTTTGACAATACCCTTCACCTCCGAAACTAATTTACTGTATTTTTAAGCGACTCTGCCATCTTTTCATCAAGAATTCCCACAAGTGCTCTGGGGGATGTCCCAATTGCTCTTCCCAGACTTTCTTTGTCGCATATTTCAATAAAATCTATATTCAAGCTATTAGCGATATCTTTCCAGAAAACTTTTCGCTTTTCTGGATAATCTTCAGCTATTATAAGCAGCTTAATTTTATCTTTATATATAAATGCTTTAACCCCTTCTTCACCGGAAGTAGTATGATTTGCTTTTTTTGCAAAACCAAGAAGAGTTAAGAATTTTTTATTCATCCTTTAAAATTTCCTCCAATTCATTATAAATATCCTTAGGAACCTCCATTTTAAAGGTTTTTTCAAGAATTTTGCCCTTTTTTATTTTGGCAAAACAATCCGGATTTGTACATATATATGCACCTTTACCTGATTTTTTTCCAGTAGGATCATACACTATTTCACCTTCTGGTGTTCTAACTATTCTTCTTAGAGCTTTTTTTTCAAACATTTCTCTACAAGAAACACACATTCTTTTAGGAGTTTTCTTCATCATTACTTTCCTCTTCTTCAAAATCTTCGATATCAAAGTCTCCTATCATTTCACTATGCTGAGTTTCGCTCTTAATATCTATCTTCCAAGTAGTTAGTTTTGCAGCTAATCGAGCATTCTGTCCTTCTTTTCCAATGGCTAAAGAAAGTTGATAATCCGGAACAACAACACTCGCCTTCTTATCTTCTTCATAAACTGTTACTTCGTAAACTTTTGATGGACTTAAAGCATTTTTTATAAACTCTGCGATGTCTTCACTCCAATTTACTATATCTATCTTTTCCCCTTTTAATTCATCCACGATAATCTGTACTCTTGATCCTTTTGGACCAACACAAGCTCCGACAGGATCAACATTTTCGTCATTAGAATATACTGCAATCTTAGAACGGCTGCCGGCTTCTCTTGCAATCGCTTTTATCTCAACTACCCCATCATGAATTTCTGGAACTTCAAGTTCAAAAAGCCTTTTAAGTAATCCAGGATGAGAACGAGAAATTAAAACTTGAGGTCCCTTGGTGGTTTTTCTTACTTCAAGGACATATGCTTTTATTCTCTGATGAACTTCAAGAAACTCACCATCCATTTGTTCACTAGGAAGAAGGATTGCTTCTACTTTACCAAGGTCAACATAAGCTGTCTTGTTATCTATTCTTTGGACGATACCATTTACAATATCGCCTTCTTTACCAATGTACTCATCATAAATAATATCTCTTTCTGCTTCTCTAACTTTTTGAATAACTGAATTCTTTACAGATTGAGCAACTACCCTTCCATAATCTTTAGGAGTTACATCAATCTCAGCATAGTCTCCTATTTGATAGATATGATTTATTTCCCTTGCTTCTTCAAGAGATATTTCTGTTTTGTCATCTGTAATTTCTTCAACTATAAGCCTTTTTTCAATAATACGTAGTTCTCCTGTTTCTCTATTAAGATAAACATTTATGTTATTTACATTTGGATTTTTACCAGCATTTTTTTTGTAATAAGCAAGAAGAGATTCTGTAATAGCTTGATATATTACCTCTGGATCAATACCTTTTTCTTTCTCTATCTCTTTAATAGCCTCAATTAAATCTAAATTCACTCGTATAACCTCCTATTTCTATTCTTCCCAAATAAGATTCACTCTGGAAATCAATTCCCTTGGTATTTTAATTTCTTCATCTGAAAGAATTGTTAATATTTTTTCATCTACTGGACCCAATATTCCAGAAAACTGTTTTTTTTCCATATATTTTGTAAAAAGTTTTATCTGAACTTTGCTACCTTTAAACTTAATAAAGTCTTTATCTTTCTTTAAGACTCTTTCAATTCCTGGTGAAGAAACCTCAAGGTAATATTCTTGGGTAATTGGATCAATCTCATCAAGTTTTCCACTTATTGCTCTGCTAATATCTGCGCAATTATCTATACTAATACCATTTTCTTGATCAATATATACTCTTAAAAACCAATCTGAACCCTCTTTTAAAAATTCAACATCTACTAATTCAAAACCTAGTTCTTCTATAATTGGTTCAATAATTTCTTCTACTGTATCAACTATTTTAGACATTTTAGATTACCTCCCCCTAAAATAATAGGAAAGAGTGGGCGTAAACCCACTCTCTGCAAAAATTCTATCTCATTTAACACACTACATGATACCACAAAAGCCCTTATCCATCAAGTATTTAATAGTTTTATTGCAAACTCTTTACCGGCTGCATCACGTTTCCCTAACATTCTACTAATTTCTTCAATTCTCTCCTCTTTATCTAATTCTTTAACAGTTGTTTGAGTTTTATTTTCAACTTCTATTTTACTTATTAAAAAATGCGTCCGAGCTAAGGCTGCCATTTGGGGGGAATGTGTTACACATAACACTTGTTTTTTCTTCGCAACCTCTTTAAGTTTCTCGCCAACCTTAAGAATAGTCTCCCCACCAATTCCCGAATCAACTTCATCAAAAATCATTGTACTTACTCCATCCTCAGTTATAATGACTTTTAGAGAAAGCATTATTCTTGACATCTCACCACCAGATGCGATTTTAGCAATCGGTTTAGGTTCTTCACCTAAGTTAGCTGATATGAGAAATTCCACTTTATCATTCCCAAGGGGGCCAGGATTATCTTTTTCAAATACAGTTTTAAAGATTACATTATTCATCCCAAGCCAGGACAATTCTTTTTTTATATCTTCTTCTAACTTCCGAGCTGTTTTCATTCTTAAAATAGATAGGTTTTCAGCTTTTTCATTATAGTCTTTTAAAGATTCTTTTAATTCTTTCTCCCCTTGTTCAAGATAAAAAGCCGTATTACTTAACAACTCCAATTCTTCCTCTATCTCTTTCTTTTTTAAAATTAATTCTGAAAGATTTAGATTGTACTTCTTTTTTATCTTTTGTAAATTAAATTTTCTTTCGTTTAAAAAATCTAATCTATTTTGATCAAAATCTTCTTCTTTAATATATTTTTTTAAATCTAAAGCAATATCTTCTAATTCATAATATATGTTATTTAGTCTTTCTTCAGTTGTTTTAACATCTGAAATAAAATTCGAAAGTTCTGATATACTTATTAATGCTTCACCAATTTTTTCGTAAGCAGATCCTTGTCCATACAAATTTTCTGATGCATTATAAGTTAAATTGCTTATTTTTTCTTGATTTTCAAGTAATAATAATTCTTGGTCAATATCATTATCTTCTTCAGAACTTGTTATTGCAATTTTCTCCAACTCTTCAAATTGGAACAAAAGAAATTCTTTCTTTTGTTCCTCAGTAAAAATTTTATGCTTTAATTCTTCTGCCTTCTTTTTTCTTTCAGAATATTTTAAATATGCTTTTTTTACTTCCCCTTTAAGGTGTATGACTTCTTTTTTCCCTGCATTATCCAAAATTCCCAAATGATTAGATGGATCACTTAAAATTTGAAAATCATGTTGACCATATATATTAATAAATTTTGATGCAAAAATTTTTAAAAACCCAATTTGTACAATAACACCATTAATTCTCGCTAGACTTTTTCCATTTGAACTAATTTCTCTTCTGATAACCAGGAAATCTTCTTCCAAAGGAATTCCTGCTTCCTCAGCCATAATATTTAAATCCCTTGAAAATTCAAAATCAAAACAACCTTCCACCCATGTTTTTTGATCTTTATTTCTTATGTATTCTCCCTGGCTTCTACCACCCATAAGGAGTGAAATTGCACCAACTAAAATAGACTTCCCTGCTCCTGTTTCTCCGGAAAGAACATTTAAGCCAGGGGAAAATTCAAGTTCTAAATTATCTATTAATGCATAGTTTGAAATTCTTAACAACTTAAGCACACTAATGCCCCCTGTTAATTATTATTCAATATATTCTCTAATCTTTTTTACTATTCTTTCAACAGCATTTCTGGATTTCACTACAAGCAAAATAGTATCATCACCAGCTACAGTCCCTATAACTTCTTTCCAAGTAAAATTATCCAAAGCATAAGCAACAACATTTGCATTTGCAGGTGCAGTTTTAACAACTATTATATTTTCGCTATAGTCCACATCAAGTACAAATTCCTTAAGAACAAATTCAAACTTTTTCTCAGATACTACTATAGCCTCTTGGGGGGCTGCATAACGGTACAAATTATCCCCAACTGAAATTTTAATTAAATTTAGCTCTTTTATATCTCTTGAAACCGTGGCCTGAGTCACTTCGAAGCCTGATTCAATTAATGCATCTGCAAGATCTTTTTGAGTAGAAACAATTTGATTCTCGATTAGATTTAAAATCTTTTTCTGCCTTATACTTTTCATAATCTTATTCCCCTTTTTTGTATATTAGTATTAAAAAAGGTGCAGTGTCTTTTCCGTTAATATGTTCGACCTTCAATACATCATATTTTCTTTTGTTTAGATCTTCAAGGAAAGGGATGACAATATCTTTTTCTTCTTTCCCACCAGGATGTCCTGTGTAAAACATTATCCCAATAATCCCAGGACTTTTAAGAATTTTTAAAGCTTTCTTTATTGCCTCGAGTGTTGTAATACTGTCTGTTCTAATTTCCTTTGATCCACCAGGAAGATATCCTAGATTAAATACAATAGCCGAAGCTTCTTTTACATATGAATCCATTTCCGAATGACTTTCTACTAAAAAATTGTAATTTGAGATACCTTCCTTTTTCATTCTTTCAGATGATCTTGTTACAGCCTCTTCCTGGATATCAAACCCAAAAACCTTTCCTTCAGGACCTACAAGTTTAGCCAAGTAGACTGCATCCCAGCCATTGCCAAGGGTTGCATCAATAACAGTATCTCCATTTTTAATTATCTCTGTTAGTAATTTTTTATTTAAACCATTAAGATTTGTAAATATACTTTGCATTTTCAAAATAATTACCCCTAAAATTTATCTCTAATTCTTCCAAAAAATCCTTCTTTTGAAAATTTAACAAAATTTAGATTACTCTTAGATTTCTTTATAATTATTTTATCTCCATTTTCGAGTTCAAAAGCATTTTGTCCATCAATAGTAAGCATAGCTTCCATTCTAGATGAACATAAAGTAATTTTCACATCCTTATCTGGTGGTATAACCATAGGTCTAGCGCTCAATGAGTGTGGACAAATAGGTGTGATTATACTAACGTCTAATCCTGGATAAACTATTGGCCCTCCTGCAGACAATGAATAAGCTGTTGAACCAGTTGGGGTTGCGACAATTACACCATCGGATGAATATTCTCTAAAATATTCCCCCCCTATATTCATAGAAATTCCAATTAATCTTGAAAATGCACCTTTATTAATTACAAAATCATTTAATGCTGTAAAGGATGCAATAACATCATTCTTTCTAATTACATCTGCGGCAAGAAGCATTCTATTCTCTATGAAATAATTTCCTTTAATTACTTCATTTAAAGCTTCGAATACATTATCCTTTTCAACCTCTGTTAAAAAGCCAAGTTTTCCCATGTTAACCCCGAGGATAGGGATATCATACCCAAAAATTTGTCTTGATCCTCGAAGAAACGTCCCATCTCCACCAATAACTATTAAAAATTCAATAATTTCATTAAACTCTTTTTTTGGTAATTCTTGAAGATCTTCTATAACTTCACACTCTTCTTTAAGAGAAAACACTTCTATTCCATTTTCCATTAAATAATCTACAAGTTTTTTTGAAAGCTCAGCAGTATCTTTTTTGTCATAGTTCATAATTATTCCAATTTTTTTAATATTCATTCCAAGCCTTCTTTCATCTTATATATTCAAAACAAAAATAAAATATCCCTAACAAAGTTAAAAAAAACAGCCCATATCTGGTCCAGTTTCTTTTATCATTAAAAGTTATTCTATCAATTCTATTTTTTTCCATATCTATCAGAATTACTTCACTAACACCATAGGCATAATAATAATCAAATAATTGTCTTCTTATTATTGCTTGAGTGATTCGGGTTTTTTCTCCCGTTTTAACTTCACAAATTATTTTTTTAAAGTTCCTCCGGACTAAAAAATCAGCTTTTACATAAGCCCTCTTTTTTTGTCCATTTAAATTATAAGTTATATTGCGTCTAGGTTGAACTTCTATAACCCTATATCCTTGAACTTCAAGTAAATCCATTGCTTTTTTTTCTGCTGCTTTAGCTTTATAATATGTTTTTTTCTTTTTGTAACTGTCTAGAGCTTTTATAATATAAGAAAGCACTAGTATACCTAAGATAAAGCCAAATATTAGATAATCGCTTTTTACCAAATAATCATCCCCTAAAGGCTTCCTCTACAATTTTGTTAATGTCATATTCTATATTTTCATTTTCGTTTTCAGATCGGGCTATCCACAATAAATATTCTATATTTCCTTCAGGTCCTTTAATAGGCGAAGATGTTAATCCTTTTATAATGAAACCTTCTTGTATTGAAAAATTAATAATTTTATCAATTACTTCTTTATGAACTTCCGGGTCTTTAACAACACCTTTTTTCCCAACTTTTTCTCTACCTGCTTCAAATTGTGGTTTGATTAATACAACAGCTTCTCCAAGATCACTTTTTAAAACTTTTTTTATTGCTGGAAGAATCTTTGTAAGAGAAATAAAGGCCACATCTGTTGTAACAAAATCCAAAGGTTCCGGAAAAGATTCCTTTTCTAGATACCTAGCATTAGTTCTTTCCATGGTAATTACTCTACTATCATTTCTAAGCTTCCAATCGAGTTGCCCATAACCAACATCAACAGCATAAACTTTACTTGCACCATTCTGAAGAGCACAGTCTGTAAATCCTCCTGTGGATGCTCCAATATCTAGTACAACTTTTTTTTCTAGCGATATTGGAAAAACTTGAAGGGCTTTTTCAAGTTTTAGGCCTCCTCTGCTTACATACTGTAATTTTTCTCCTATTATTTCTATTTCTGCATCTTCTTCTACTAAAGTTCCTGGTTTATCAATTTTTTCTTTATTTACCAAGATTTTTCCAGCCATTATAAGTGCTTTTGCTCTTTCCCGACTTTCTGTAATGTTTTTTTCAAAAAGAAGTTTATCAATTCTTATTTTCATAGATACTTTCTCCGGTTCATATTTAAAACTTTTGCAAATGATCCTGTAGATACCAGACTTTCTTTCACTCTTTGGGCAATTTTTTCACCACTTAGTCCACACTTTTCTCGAAGAATATTTTGTGGCCCATGTTCTACAAAAACATCTTCAATTCCTATTCTTAAAAGAGGTTTAATAATCCCGTTTTTTTCCATTATCGATGAGATTTCTTCAGAAAAACCTCCCTTTAGAACGTTTTCTTCTACAGTAACAATTACTTTTTTGTCTTTTGCATTTTCTATAATAAGTTTTTCATCAATTGGTTTGATAAAACGAGCATTAATTATACCCGTACTAATATTACAACGCTCAAGGATCTCTTTAGCTTTTATTGCTTCTTCAACCATGCTTCCAACTGCAATAATTAATACCTCACTACCAGAACTAAGGAGTTCTCCTTGGCCTTTTTCTATATACTCAAAAATCCCTCTATCAATTATAACTCCCGTACCTTCTCCTCTTGGATATCTTATAGAAGAAGGTACATTATATTTTGTCGCCGAAAACAATAAGTTCCCAAGCTCTTTTTCATCTTTAGGTGCCATAATCACCATATTAGGTATATGCCTCAAATATGAAATATCAAAAACTCCATGGTGGGTAGGACCATCTTCTCCTACTAATCCTGCACGATCCAAGGCAAAAATTACTGGAACATTTTGTAAAGCTACATCGTGAACAATTTGATCATAAGCCCTTTGTAAAAAAGTGCTGTAAATTGCTACTACCGGCTTCATACCACCACGAGCTAATGCTGCTGCAAAAGTTACAGCGTGTTGTTCAGCTATACCTACATCATAGAATCGTTTAGGATACTTTTGAGAAAAAACGTCCGTTCCTGTTCCACTATCCATTGCTGCAGTTATAGCAATAATTTTGTCATCTTGTTCTGCAATATCCAAAAGTGCATTGGAGAAAGCCTTAGTGTAGGAGGTTTTTTTTGATTTGGTTTTTACTTCTCCTGTTTCCTTATCAAAAGAACCTATCCCATGAAATTTATCTGGATTGTCTTCTGCGTATTTATATCCTTTTCCTTTTTTAGTTATAACATGAACTATCTTTGGGCCTTTTATTTCTTGAATCTTTTTAAGAACATCTATAAGCTCTTCAAGATTATGACCATCAACTGGACCAAAATATCTAAACCCTAATTCTTCAAATAACTGTCCTGGAACCATTAAATACTTCACGGTATCTTTTATCTTTTCTGCTGTCCAGGCAACTTTATTTCCTATCTTTGGAATTCTATTTAAGATGTTTTCAATATATTGTTTTCTTTTTGTGTAATTTGGGTCTAATCTTACTTTATTTAAATATGTTGACATTGCCCCTACATTGCCGCTAATGGACATTTCATTATCATTTAGGATAACTGTCATGTCTGTCTGTAAGTGACCAGCATGATTTAAAGCTTCGAAAGCCATCCCTCCGGTCATAGCGCCATCTCCAATAATTGCCAAAACCGAATGTTTTTCTCCTTTTAAATCCCTTGCATTAGCAAGACCTAAGGCTGCTGATACTGAGGTACTACTATGACCAACATCAAAGCAATCATCGATACTTTCATTGCATTTAGGGAACCCGGAAATACCACCATATTTTCTAATGGTACTTAGTGCTTCTCTTCTTCCAGACAAAATTTTATGCACATAAGCCTGATGCCCAACATCCCAAATAAATTTATCTTTTGAAGAATTAAAAACATAATGAAGAGCTAATGTTAATTCAACGACACCTAAATTGGATGCTAAGTGTCCACCATTTTCCGATACAACATCAATAAGCTGTTCACGGATTTCTCCTGACAGCTTAGTGAGTTCATCTATACTATATTTTTTTATTTCATCCTTCAGTACTCTTTCATTAGTTTTTATTAAACTCATTTTTCCACCTTCACTATAGCTTGGCCTTACTAAGCAGTTTACCAATAAAAAATATTATTGGCGTTCCATTTTTGATAGCTACTCCTTTTGCGTAGGCTTTCCCTCCTACGGTTAAAGAAGCTACCATGGCTGTTACAGACACACCTAAAATCAAGCCATTTATATTAGGATTCTGAGTTAATACCTCAATAACAATTGCAGCTCCTAAGGCACCACTCAACGTTCCGCAAATATCACCGACAACATCATTGCATATCGAAGAAACCCTAGCAGAATTTCTCACTAATTCAACGGCAACTCTTGCACCATGAACTTTTTGAGATGCGCGGGCATGCAATACTTTCAAATCAGCTGTTACAGTTGCCATTCCAACCATATCAAACATAATTCCTATTAAAATTACAACTAAAACCAATAAAATACTTACAGTTAAAGGAACCACCCTGAATGACACTTCCGAAACAAGTGACAGGATAAAGGAAAGAAAAAATGTTCCGATCCCCATAGCAAGTGCATTTTTTATTGATATCTCATTACTTCTATTTTTAGCCAATCAATTCACTCCAAAATAAAATGGACAGGTGGAAATCTCACAGATAAATATTGTGGCTTAGGTCTAGTAGGTTTTCCCAAAAGGCTACCGTTGGTCGCCCTTCCGGCAGTTTCCTTTTAAAGCCTTCCCTGCATGTCGCCATTAGCAGAACTAGATCACCACTCAGACCACACTTTAATCCCTGCAAGATCATACCTTGCGGTATATACTCTAGGAGTTTTCCCCGGCAAATAGAGCTACTTTCTAGCCTCTTTTGCATTAATTAAGTTTCAAAGCAATGAATAACAAACTGTGGCCACAATCCATCACCCACTTAACTGCTTATCCGCTTAAAACGCTCAAGGTAGGCTACGCTACACCCGAGTTACCCCGGATGCAGGTTTAATCCCAAGCCATCCACTGCACACGATGGTACAATACACGCACTTGGGTCTCCACGAAAGCAGGGTCATCCCTGCATGCCATTGCAAGTAGCCCTACAATCTTAACTCCCAGCAGCAACCCCAGACTGGGCGTCCAAAGCCACCACCAGGAACTTCATCGATGTGCCCTTTAACGGATTTTTAAGCCCGCCTTCGAAAGTAGATATTCGACTAGAATAATACTCCACCTGTCCTTACATCTTAATAATATCACGCCATAAAAATTGCAACAAGTATTCCAAGAACAGCTCCGGCAAAAACTTCTACCGGGGAATGACCTATTAGTTCTTTAAGACGTTCTTTTTTTATTGTATGTTCCTTGCTATATAAATCATGAACAATCTTGTTTAGCACCCGTGCCTGCTTACCAGCAGAACGTCTCACTCCTGCAGCATCATACATTACAATCGACGCTAATGAAAATGCTAATGCAAATTCCGTAGAATTTAATCCGTGCTGAAAAGCAATAGAAGTAGCTAAAGAAGTTACAAAGGCCGAATGAGAGCTTGGCATTCCACCTGCTCCAACTAGTCTGGTAAAATCAACTTCTCTATATTTTATTTTATCGATTATAAGCTTTATGCTTTGAGCAAGAAGCCAGGAAACCATAGTTACAATAATTATGTGATTGTCTAGTAAATCTGTAAATTTCAAATTTATCACCATTTTTTAGTTATTTCTTGTTAATATATATTCTGCAAGTTCCTCAAGATAGGTGCTTTTTTTGTTTATCTTTTTTAAAAACATCAAAGCATCACTTACTGCTTTTTCTGCCATTTTTTTTGATTTTTCTAAACCATAGATGCTTGGATAAGTTAGTTTTTCATTTTTCTCATCACTTCCAATATTCTTTCCTAAGGATTTTTCGTCACCAGTAACATCAAGAATATCATCTGTTATTTGAAAAGCCATCCCAATTTTCTCGGCATATATAGTAATGTTAAAAAGCTCCTCATCATTAGCTCCACCTATTAGAGCTCCACTTCTTACAGATGCTCTTATCAGGTCTCCTGTTTTATGTGTATGAATATAGCGAAGTATATTAGAGTCTTTTTCATTATTACCTTCAGAGATAATATCAACCACTTGGCCGCCAATCATTCCTCTACTTCCAATTGCTTGCGCTATTTCAAAGTTTGACTGTAACCTTCTTTTGAGTGTATCTGAATTTTGTTCTTTCATTGCATCATAAGATAATATTTGAAAAGCATGTGTAAGAAGTGCATCTCCTGCCAGGATCGCCATAGCGTTTCCATAGACTTTGTGATTAGTTGCCATTCCTCTGCGCATATCATCATTATCTAAATCCGGATGATCGTCGTGAATAAGTGAATAAGTATGAATAAGCTCTAGAGCACAAGCTGTGTTAATTGTATTTTCGAATGACCCTTCAAAAATTTCATTTGAGGCCAATGATAAAATTGGACGTAACCTTTTGCCCCCTGCAAAAACACTATAGCGCATAGCTTCATGAATAATTTGAGGAATTTGTTCTTTAGATTCCAATAATACATCCAAATTCTTATCAATATTTTCTGCATATTGTTTTGTACGGTTTTTAAAGTCCATTTTACTCACCTTTCAATTGGGAAAAGTCTGCTAGTTCTTCCTCTATAAGTATTTTTACCTTTTCTTCTGCTTTTACTAACTCAGTTTTACAACTTTTAATCATCTCAATTCCTTGAGTAAAATATTCTAAACTTTTTTCAAGGTCTACATCTCCTTGTTCAAGAAGAGATATGATTTTTTCAAGGTTTTCCATTGACTCTTCAAAACTATTTTTTTTACTCATCCTTATTCACCTCTAATACATTACAAGTAATATTTCCTTCATGTAATTTTACCTTTATCTTATCTTCTTTTTTTATAATACCAGCACTTTTTATTAAAGTACCATCTTCTGTAAATGTTAAAGAATATCCTCTAGCTAAGATTTTAAGAGGACTTAACAAATCTATTTTTTCCCCTGAATTTGCCAGGCGGCTATTTTTCTCTTTTAATAAATTTAACTGTCTGTGAACTAATTTCTCTTTAAGATACTCTAATTGTAAATTTTTATTTTCCCACATTCTTTCTGGAGATAGGAAAATTTTTCTTTTTAGAATTTCCTTTAACATATTATTCTTAACATCCAAAAAGTTCTCCATACTCTTTGTAAGTCTTCTTTCCTTTTGCCAAAGCATATCTTCTAGATCTTTTTTATTTGGAACAGCCAGCTCTGCTGCAATTGAAGGAGTGGCAGCCCTAACATCAGCAGCAAAATCTGAAAGGGTAAAGTCTGTTTCATGACCAACAGCACTAATAACTGGTACGGGACTCTCACTAATTTTCCTTACAACGATTTCTTCGTTAAATGCCCACAAATCCTCTATAGATCCTCCACCACGACCAGTAATAATTATTTCCGGATTGTATCTTAGTACTTTATTAATTCCTTCTACTATCGATTCTGCAGATCCAGTTCCCTGAACCAAAGCTGGTACTAAAATTATTTCCGTACTAGGCATCCTTCTCTGTATTACTGTAATAATATCTCTAACAGCTGCTCCTGTAGGTGATGTTACAATTCCAACTCTTTTTGGAAAAAAAGGAAGGTTCCTTTTTCTTTCCTCAGCAAAAAGACCTTCCTCTGACAATTTTTTCTTTAGTTTTTCATATTTTTCATATAAATCTCCAATACCATCTTCTACCATTTCCTGAACATAAAGTTGATGTTGTCCTCCTTTTTCATAAAGAGAAATATACCCCATAACAATTACTTTTTGGCCATTCGAAGGACTAAAACGAACTCTACTTGTTCTTGAACGAAACATCACACATTTAATAGCTCCCGTTTCATCCTTTAATGTAAAATACATATGCCCAGAAGAATGGCTTAAAAAATTTGAAAGTTCACCCTTGAGCCAAAAATTTGACAACAAGGGATCATTTTCTAGTGTGTTTTTAATATATTGATTTATCTCTCTTACAGTAAAAATATGTTCAGACATAAAATTTAACCTTACTTTTTCTTATTTTTTATATATTCATCAATAGCTCTAGCAGCTTTTTTACCGGCTCCCATTGCAAGAATTACTGTTGCAGCTCCTGTTACAATATCTCCTCCAGCGAATACTCCAGGAATTGATGTAACACCTGTTTCTTCTGAAGCTTTAATTGTACCTTTTTTATTCAATTCCAAGCCCTCGGTTGTTCTTGTAACGAGAGGGTTAGGCCCCTGTCCAATTGCCATAATAACTGAATCTACGTCCATTTCAAACTCTGAACCAGGTATTTCAATAGGTGTTTGTCTTCCAGATGCATCTGGCTCTCCCAATTCATAACGAACACATTTAATTTTTGACACTTTACCAGTTTCATCACCAATAATTTCTATAGGGCTAACAAGAAGATCGAAGATTACCCCTTCTTCTTCAGCATGCTCTAACTCTTCTACCCTTGCTGGCATTTCTTTTCTAGATCTTCTATAAATAATATGTGATTCTTCTGCTCCAAGTCTTAAAGCTGTTCTTGCAGCATCCATTGCTACGTTTCCTGCTCCAACTACCGCAACTTTTTTACCAACTTTTATTGGAGTACAAGCATTTGGAAATTCATAGGCACACATTAAGTTTGTTCTAGTTAAAAATTCATTTGCAGAATATACACCATTTAAATTTTCTCCTGGTATATCCATAAAGTATGGTAAACCAGCACCCGTAGAAATGTACACTGCATCAAAACCATTTTCTAGTAACTCTTCTACTGTAAATAATTTGCCAATTACATTACCTGTCTTAATTGTTACCCCTGACATTTCAATTTGAGCAATTTCTCTTCTAACTATTTCTTTTGGAAGTCTGAATTCCGGAATACCATACATCAAAACTCCACCTGGAGTATGCAGTGCTTCAAAAACTGTTACCTGATACCCCATTTTTGCAAGGTCTCCTGCACAAGTTAAACCAGAAGGACCAGCGCCAATTACAGCAACTTTAGCTCCTTGAGGCATATTTTCTGGTAACTCATCCTTTACATTTTTTCTTGCCCAATCTGCTACATATCTTTCAAGTCTTCCAATTGCAATGGGAACACCTTTCTTTTGAAGAATACAACTTGCTTCACACTGAACTTCTTGTGGGCAAACCCTTCCACAAACTGCAGGAAGATTATTTTTATTTTTTAATATTCTATATGCTTCAGGAAGATTCCCTTTAACAATTTCCTGGATAAATTCCGGAATATCTATTTCTACAGGACATCCTTTGACACAAAATCTAGCCTTACAGTTTAAACAACGTTGGGCTTCAGCTAATGCAGCTTCATCATCATATCCAAGAGCAACTTCATCAAAATTAGTTCTTCTGATTTCCGGGTCTTGTAAAGGCATTTCATGTCTTTCACCTATTTGTTTTGACAATTGCATCCACCTCCATGACTATGTCCATGATGTTTTATTTCAAGTGCTGTTTTTTCTTCATCTTTATAGTAAGCAAGTCTCCTTACCGCAAGATCAAAATCTACTAAATGTCCGTCAAATTCCGGACCATCAACACAGGCAAACTTTGTTTCATTTCCAACAGAAACTCTGCAAGCTCCGCACATCCCTGTTCCGTCAACCATTATTGGGTTCATGCTTACAATAGTTTTAATCTTATCTCTAGTTAGATTAGTTACAGCTTTCATCATAGGTACTGGACCAATTGCCCAAACCCTATCTATTTTTTCTTTATCCATTAATTCATTTAATATATCTGTAACAAAACCTTTTCTGCCTTTTGAACCATCATCTGTAGCGATGTGTAGCTCATCGCTGATTTCCCCCATTTTGTCTTCCCACATTAAAAGATCTGAGTTTCTTGCACCAATAATACTTATAATTCTATTTCCGGCTTCTTTAAGTGCTTTAGCGATAGGGTAAACTGGAGCTATTCCAACTCCTCCTCCTACCATAACAACCGTTCCAAAGTTTTCAACTTCACTTGGTTCTCCTAGAGGACCAGTAAAGTCCATAACTTCATCTCCAACTTCTAATTCTGCTATTCTTTCAGTGGAAACACCAATAGCTGCAAAGACAATTGTTACTGTTCCTTCTTCTGAATCAAAGTCAGCAACTGTTAGTGGTATTCTTTCTCCTTTTTCTGCAACTTTAATAATCAGGAAATGTCCTGCCTTGGCCTTTTTCGCAAAGTCAGGGGCACTTATTTTCATTTCATAAAGACCTTCTGCTAATACTTTCTTTTCGAGTACTTTATACAAAATAACTCTCCTCCTTAATTTTCAAGTTCCTTTATCACCTGAGCTAGAATCCCATTAATAAATTTATATGCCTCTTCGGTACTGTATAGTTTAGCCAACTCAACAGCTTCATTGATGCTTACTTTAAAAGGTATCTTTTCCATGAAGTGAATTTCATAAATTGCAATTCTAAGAATATTTCTATCAATATTAGAGAATCTTCCAATATCCCATTCCTTAGAATATTTTTTTATCGATTCATCAATGAACTTCAAATTCTCCATAATGCCTTTTACAAGTTCAATTGACAAGTTTAAAGGCTTCACATCATCATATTCATATCTTTTCATTAATGCATCCATGGGTTCGGCATCAATAACATCCATCTGATATAAGGCAACTAGGGTTCTTTCCCTGGCTTCTCTCTTAACCACTATTTCACTCCTATCGAAAAAAAGCCCTTTTTTAAAAAGGGCACATTTTGCTAATAATTATTTATCTCTATTTGTGCTTATTCAAATTGTACTTCCATAACATTTACATCTACACTTGCAACTTTTATCTTATAATAATCTTCGATCTCTTCTTTAATCTTTCTTTGAGCCATTTGAGCAATTTTGGGTATAGGATAGCCAATATTTGTCTTTATAAAAATTTCAAGACGAATCTCGCTTTCTCCGATTTCTTCAATATTAACTCCTTTTAATTGAGTATCTTTTCCAAATATCTTTACAATATCATTTGTAAGATTTCCAACAGTATCTTCAACACCATCTATTGAAAAAAGTATCTCCATGGTTCTCTTAATTATTCTTTTTTGGGTAATTTTTTCTCCCGTAATAGAATTAATCATTTATACTACCTAAGCTCTTTCAATATAAAAACCTGTGCGAGTATCAACTTTTATTTTTTCGCCCTCATTAACAAAGAAGGGAACTTGAACTGTAATACCAGTTTGAAGTTTAGCCGGCTTTGTGCCACCTGAAGCTGTGTCTCCTTTTATACCTGGTTCTGTTTCTACAACCTCAAGTATTACCGTATTTGGTACTTCCAGAGCAATTATCTCTCCATGATAGAATGCAACAGAACAATCCATATTTTCAACTAAGAATTTCTCTGCACCATCAAGTTTTTCTTCGGATACATTAATTTGTTCATATGACTCGTTATCCATGAAAACATAACTTTCACCATCATTATAAAGATATTGCATCTCTTTTCTTTCAATTGGTGCTTTAGGCAATTTTTCTCCTGCCCTAAAAGTTTTTTCAGTTGTTGATCCAGATCTCAAATTTCTTAATTTAGCTCTTACAAAAGCAGCACCTTTACCTGGTTTTACGTGTTGAAACTCTACAACTTGAAAAGGATCACCATCAATCTCAATTGTAAGTCCGGTTTTAAAATCACTTGTTGAAATCATTAATTCATCCACCCTTTTATTTTTTTGATTTAAAGAATAATTAAGTCTTTTTTCATTTCTGTAAGATTTTCAATTCCATCTTTTTTTACTACAACCAAATCTTCAATTCTTAATCCAAATGAATTAGGAATATAAATCCCAGGTTCAACAGTCATAACCATATCTTCCTCTAGGATATCTTTGGACAAAGGAGAAAAAGATGGTGCTTCATGAACTTCGATACCAAGACTGTGGCCAAGTCCATGACCAAAATATTGACCAAAACCTTCAGTTTCAATAATATCTCTACTAATTTTATCAATATCTTTTGTTAATTTTCCTGCTTTTATTTCTTTTAAAGCTACATTTTGAGCTTTCAATACTATATTATATATTTTTCTTTTATATTCTTCAACATTTCCTACTGCAAAAGTTCTAGTCATATCAGAACAATATCCAAAATATTTACATCCCATGTCAATTGTAACAAAATCCCCTTCCTTAATTTTATAATTAGATGGGACTGCATGAGGCAAAGAACCTCTTTTTCCCGCAGCAACAATTGTTTTGAAAGCAAGATCTTCGGCTCCAAAATCAAATAAATATTTTTCTAAAATTCTTTGTATTTTCTTTTCCTCTTGCCCTTGTTGAATAAAGTTCATTGTTTCTGTTAAAGCTCTTTCAGAAATTTTTTGTGCTTCTTTAATAAAGGATATCTCTTGATAATCTTTTATTCTTCTAAAACGCTCTACCCCCTCTTCCGTAGGGTGAAGGGCAATATTTTTATTAAGTTCCTCTGAAAGAGATTTATATTCAAAATATGTTAAATTATGTGTTTCAAAGCCCATTTTTATATCTGAATTAAAGCCAATAATTTTATTTAATGTATAGGAAATACTTTTTCTATCTAGATCTTCTATCTCAAAAAAATCTGATAGTTCTTTTTTAGCAATTTCTATATATCTAAAATCTGTAATAAACCAGGCTTTGTTCTTATAAATAAGAATCCAGGCATTTGAACTTTTTAATCCAGATAAATAAAAAACATTTTTTGGATTCTTTATTAGAAAACAATCTAATCCTTCTTCACTCAACCAACCAATTACTTTAAGAATTCTTTTATTTTTGTTCATCATTCTTTTCCCTATATATAAAATCAACAGCCATCAAGTATCCCTGATATCCAAATCCTGTTATTTGCCCTCTACAAACTGGAGCAAGCACTGACTTTTTTCTAAATTCTTCACGCGCATGAATATTACTTAAATGAACTTCGATAAATTTTGAAGGTACAGAGTCTATTGCATCTCTAATTGCAATACTATAGTGAGTATAAGCACCAGGGTTAATAATTACATATTCTGCCCAATCAGCACTTTTATGAATTTTATCTATTATTTCTCCTTCATGATTGCTTTGAAAAAATTCGAAGGTTAATCCAAGATTTTTTCCATGTTCTATGATTTTTTCTTGAATATCAAGTAAAGACATTTTTCCATATACAAGAGGGTCTCTTTTCCCTAACATATTTAGATTCGGTCCGTTAATTACCATAATTTTCATCTTTTTCCCTCCTATTTTTTTCTTTTTTAAAATATATCATAGGAAGCCTCTAATTGTAAGGGTTACCACATTTTCTTTTCATTAGTTTCAAGATTATTTTCCTCTGTTATTTTTACTTTTATTTCAACTTCAGTTTTTCCTCTTCCGAAAAATCCAGCAGATTTTATTAAAAATGTGCTCTCCTCTTCTTCTTCTATCGAAATTTTTATCTCGCCGATATCTTCTTTATATGCAAAAGTTCCAGTGGGTTCCTCACTAAATATTTTGCTCAGCGCTATCTCCCCTCCAGACTCAGCAAGAACTCTTGAATGTTCTTTGTCCAAATATAATTTCTCCTCATGAATGCCTTTTGAAAATTCACTCATAACACTTACAGCACTAAAATTTATAAGAAAAAACATAATTAAAAAGTAACTAATTTTCATAATAATACCCTTCCATAAAAATTTTTCTATTACCGCCACCGAATTCTGTCTTTATAACGTGAAGATTATCTTCAAAAGATTCATTTACAATAAATAAATCACAATATTGAGTTAATGGTTGTGCGTTTTCTCCCGTTTTCTTTCTATATAATGTTTTTTCTGACTTACCCTTCCAACTTTCTTTGCCATAGGGATCAACTCCAAGATAATAAGTGATTACTTCACCAGAACTACTAGTAATTTCAAGTTTTTCTGATTCTACTTTTCTTGCTGAAAAACTTTCAAAAAAATCCCTGCTTAAATAATTTTTAGCAAAATGTATTTGTCGCCTATATTCTCCTGACATATAATTATCTTCTCCAAATTTTTTTTGAATAATAAACAAATTAAACATCATCTGAAACATAAACAATAAAATCACAGTTGCTGAAATAATCTCTACAAAAGTTGTACCTTTATTATTTATATTATTCATCTAACACCCCTTGGTTAACATATTTATATCTGCTGATTTTTTCTTTCAGTATGGTATTTTCATAAGCTGAAACGGTAACTTTTAATAAGGAATCATGTTCATCCTTTGAAATAGTATATAAAACATCATTTATATAAATACTACCTAGAGAATTATATTTAAAACAATTTTCCTTACTTATTAATAAGCAATTATTAAAAATTTCCGTGTTCCTATCAAATATTTCCCTCTGATTTTTATAATTAGAAATAAAAAAATATAAATTCCAGGTTGTACCTATTAATAATAGAAAAACTACAAGTACTGACATATATATTTGCCCTTTTTTATTAAACACTTTCCTTGATCCTTATCCTTCCCGAATTATAAAAAACCAGATAATATATCTCACCCAAAGATCCTTTCATACCAACACTTCCTGAATAAAGTGGGGTACCATGAAAAGAAAAGCTCTGATTAACAGAGCCTCCTGGGAATGTAAGAGAAAATATTTTCTGGTTTTTATCCAATATAATTCTTTTATTTGTTTTCCAAATGTTATTGTTTAAAGTCTGTAGGACATATGCGCTTCGCCCGGTATTATTGTAATTTAAATAGAATCTAACCCTCGTGGGCTTAAGAGTAAAAATACTCTCATTTCTTAAACTGCAGATATCACTGTACATGCTATATACTGCTTTTTCCAATTTTATTTTATTGAACATCTCTAATGCAGTCACCGTTGAAAGACTAAAGATTATAGTTGTAATTACTACAACTGAAATTGTTTCTATAAAAGTGAAACCAAAATTAGTTCTTCGTATATTCGCCATATTTCTTCTCCATAAAATAGTGTAATTATTGAAGAAAATACTATAAAAGGACCAAATGGTATGGGATCTTCTCTCTTTGTAATTCGAAGAAGAATTAAACCTCCTCCAATGAGTAATCCAGAGATACTAGCTAAAATTATTAACAAATTTATTTGTGGCCATCCAAAAAATAAACCCAGTACTGTAAAAAGTTTAACATCTCCGCCACCAAACTTTTCATTTGAAAGGATAAATAAAAGATAAAATATAACAAAAGTAATTATCATTGTTATTATTCCATTCCAAAAAGTAGGTTCTTTAACAACTAATATTTTCCCAATGCTTAAAAATAATATAATTAATAATATACTGTCCGGTATTATATAGTGCTTAAGGTCGATAAAAAAGATACATATTAATAAAGACACAAATATTATTCCTATATATCCTTCCACCGTAAATGAATATCTTAGGTAAACTAGAACATACAGCACCCCTGTTAAAAATTCTACAAATGGGTAGATCGGGGAAATCTTTGTTTTGCAACTAGAACATTTTCCTTTTAAGAAGAGATAAGAGATAAGAGGAATATTTTCCCAAGGCTTTATTTTCCATCCACACTCGGTACAATGTGAAGGTGGAAATGCAATACTTTCTTCACGTGGTAACCTATAAATTATTACATTTAAGAAACTCCCTATTAGTAATCCAAATATAAATGTAAAAATAAGATCCAAGAATATCCCTCTTTCCCTTTTTTAATCAGCTTTCTTTAATGCTAACAGTATAACTTATTTTATCTTCAGATAAAACATAGTCATAGTTGTTCAAATCCTCTTCTTTCATTTTTAAATAACTAGTATTTCCCCCTTCTCCAAGAAGAACATTAAGGGATCCTTCAAGAGAATCATCTGGATAAAATCCATTATCAAGATAGTACAATTCAATTGCTGTCATTACATTTACCATATTCCCCTGTTCAACAACCTCTTCAGCATCTTTAGTTTTTTGCCCGTAATTTACAATTGCCATATTTGAAAGTAAACCTATAATAACAACAACAATTAAAATCTCAATCATTGTAAAACCATCATTTTTTTTATTCAAAAAAATCACTCCCTCATATTAAAGTAAAGGTAAAAGAAAATAAAATTTTATAAAACATATATACAGAAACACCAGATATTATTCCGGCAAAGATAATAATAAAGGGTTCACTATAGGAAAGCATTTCACTAAAATAGAAATTCTTTTTCTTTTTAGAATATTTATTGATATTATCAAATGCTTCTTCTAAAGTTCCCCTTAGTTCACCTTTTTTTATTATTTCTATCTCCTTTTTTCCAATAAAACTATAACCTTTCATTCCAACACTCAATGGCTGTCCTTTTAAAATAATCCTTATACATTCATTCGTATCTTCCCAGCAAAACTTAAAAAATGAATCTTTTTTTAATATATCTAATATCTTTATTACAGAAAACCCACTTTTAATAAGATGAAAAAAGTGATTGGAAAATGCTTCCAAATAAAATGTACTAATTATTTTTCTAAAAATTTTTATTTTATAAAGTTTTTTTAATGTTTTTTCTCGACCCCTTTTTGATATACAGAGATATAATGCAAACAATAAACTAAAAACAGCACTACCATTAACCCCCAACCTAATCTTCTTGAAAACATTTGTTAATTTATAATACTCTTCAGCAACTAAGACATCTTTTAACATTTCAATCATAGAAGGAATAAAAAAGTTAATAAACCAAATTAAAACTCCCACCGACAATAGAAAAACAAAGCTAGGATAATATAATTTTTTAAATAACTTTTTTTTAATATATATTCTTTCTTGTAAATAGGAAGCAATCTTCCCAAATCCTTGAGATATTGCTCCACTTTCTTCGTAGATTGATAGTAAATTTCCTGTTTCATTTATCTCCTCTGGAAACGATAAATTCCAGGAAGTAGTAAGATTTTCCCCTTTTTTAAGATTACAGTGCATATCTTTGCATCTTTTCAAGATGTCACTGTCTTCAGTATTTTCGCCTGATATTTCCAAGGCTTCTATTATGGTCAACCCTGATTCAAGTGATAGTTTTAAATCCTCAACAAATAATAAAAGTTTTTTTTGACTCATTTTTCTACTCTTTTTAAATAAACTTCCTCTTATATTCATCGATATCGGTTTCTCCATCTTTAATTTTTTCAAATACTTGTAATTTCATGTTCTCAATATCATCAAAATCCTTGAATCCCTCTTCCCTTTCCCATAAAAGAACATCACCAACTGCAAATCTTCCATCATAACCAGTGTAATCACAATTAATACAGCCCTTTGTTTCCCCACATTTTTGGCACAATTTTCTAATTAATCGCTGACTAACCACTCCCTTTAGTACCATTTTCAGTTCTCTAAAAGAAATACCTAATTCCTCTAATCTTTCTGAGGCATCTTTTCCAGATTCGGTATGAAGCGTTGCAAAAACCAGATGACCTGTTCCTGCAGCCCTTACTGCTGTTCTTGCTGTTTCAGAATCTCTAATTTCACCTATAACAATTAAATCTGGGTCTTGTCTTAAGCTTTCTCTAAGTATTAGCCCATAATCAAACCCCCTTTCCCTATCAACTTCAATTTGATTTGCATCCTCCATAAAATATTCAACCGGGTCCTCTATAATTAAAATATTTTTTCCTTTATTCTTCATTAATTTAAGCAATGTCATTTGAGTTGTCGTTTTTCCAGACCCCGTTGTTCCTGTGAATAAAAAAAGACCTGAAGGATAGCAAATAATTTTTTTTAATTTTTCTTGGAGTTCAAGATTAAACCCTAGCTCCTCAAACCCCTTATCTAAATCTTGATTTTTTAATATCCTAAGTACAATCTTCTCTCCATGTATTGTAGGCATTAAGGAAATTCTCACACTATAATCAATATCATTTACAGTGAAAGAAAATCTTCCCTTCTGAATAATTCTTTTTTCTCCAATGTCCATTTCTCCTCTGATCTTCAATCTTATTGTCATGGCATCCTGCTGACTTTTGTTAATTTCTTTTTTTAAATAAAGAACATCATCTTTTCTAAAACGAATTATCATCTTATTATTTTTAGGCTCAAAATGAATATCAGAAACATTATTTTTGATTCCATCTAGAATGAGCTGGTCTTCAAAATTAATAATTTCCACTTTTTCACCCCCTCTTTATATATTTCTCTTTAAAAGAAAAATCCCCTAAGTAGACAATAAAAAAAACTTCTGATAACATTTATTTTTAATCAGAATATAAAAGGAGATTATAATAATGGAAAATGAAAACAAAGTACTTGCAAAAGTTGGTAATACAGAAATTACTCAGAAAGATGTTAACACCCTTCATAAAAGTGTTGGGCACGATAAAATTCTTCACTATGCATCACCAGAAGGACAAAAACAACTACTGGAAGAATTAATTTCACAAGAACTACTTCTGCAAAATGCAGTAAAAGAAAAACTTCATGAAACTTCAGAGTTCCTTGAAGAAGTTGAAAAGATAAAAAACAATGTTTTAAAACAATTCGCATTAAGAGAAATTTTAAAATCTGTAACTGTTTCTGATGAGACTGTTAAAAATTATTACGATGAAAATATTGATTCTTTCAAGGAACCAGAATCTTGGAAAGCTTCACATATATTAGTTGACACTAAAGAAGAATCCGAAAAAATTTTCCAAGAAATAGAAGGTGGAAAAAGCTTTGCTGAAGCTGCTATGGAATATTCAAAGTGCCCTTCAAAAGAGCGTGGAGGGGATCTTGGATTCTTTGGAGCTGGAAGTATGGTTAAAGAATTTGAGGATAGTGTAAAAGAGATGAAGGTTGGAGATATCAAAGAAGGCATCAAAACACAGTTTGGTTATCATTTAATAGCCCTTACCGATAAAAAAGATGCTTCACTTAAATCTTTTGATGAAATCAAAGATGAGTTAAAAAAACAGTTGATTTTAATTAATCAAGAAAAAGCTTATATTGAAACTGCGGAAAAACTAAAAAAAGATTTCCCTGTAGAATATCTTTAGGAGAATATAATGAATAAATACAATACAGTATTATTTGATTTAGATGGTACTCTTCTTGATACAAATAAATTAATTATGGATTCTTTTCATTATGCCTTTAATAAAATTTATAAAGAAGTACCAGGCACAGATGCTTTGACAAGTTTTTTTGGAATGACACTTGTCGAAGCATTCAAAAGGCTTGCAAAAAATGAAAAAGATGTCGATAAATTAATAACGTCCTTCAGAGAATTTAATCTTTCTAATCATGATAATTATGTGAAAATTTTTCCTGGTGTTGAAGATACTATCCTTGAGTTAAAAAGAAATGATTTTAAAATTGGGGTAGTAACATCAAAATTAAATAAAACTGCTAAAAGAGGACTCGAACTTTTTGATCTGGGGAAACATATAGATGTGTTTATTGGTGCTGATGATACTCATATTCATAAACCTGATCCTTATCCCGTGATGGAATGCCTTAGAAGAATTGGAGCTAAAGGTGAATCATCATTTATGGTTGGAGACAGTCCCCACGACATTACTGCAGGAAAACTTTCAGGATGTAAGACAGTTTTTGTAAATTATTCTATGGTAAATGTAGACAGAAACCTATTGGAATGTGATTATAGAATTAATCATATGAATGAGTTGGCAGGAATATTAAATCTGGAGTGATTCTTGTGGATGAATCAAAATTTAAAAAAATTGGAATGGTCCTCTGGGTAATACTTTTTGCAAATCTTTTTGTGGCAAGTGCAAAAATTATTCTTGGAAGCATTATTAAAAGTGCTAGTATAACTGCTGATGGATTTCATTCATTAGCAGATAGCTCTTCAAATATTATTGGACTTATAGGGATAAGTATTGCTTCAAAGCCAATTGATGAAGACCACCCCTATGGTCACCGTAAATTTGAGACATTAACAAGTCTTTTTATTGTAGCAATGCTTTTTTATATAGGAGTAAAAATCATTATAGGTTCAGTTCAAAAATTTATGAACCCTGTTATTCCTGAAGTTTCAGAAATAACTTTACTTATAATGTTTATAACTCTTGGAATTAATATTTTTGTTTCTACCTATGAACTTAAGAAAGGAAAGGAACTCGATAGCTTAATCCTAATTTCAGATTCTATGCATACAAGAAGTGACATCTTTATAACAATTGGTGTAATTATTACCCTTATCTCTCTTAAGTTAGGGGCTCCACCAATTATTGATCCTCTTACTTCTATTGTTGTATCCGGCTTTATTCTTCATGCAGCCTATAGAATATACAAAGAAGCTAGTGGAATTTTAGTTGATAGTGCAGCAGTTGATGAAAAGCTGATAACAGAAATAGTTATGTCCCACGAAAGAGTTTGTGGGGTTCATAAAATTAGAAGCAGGGGATCTATGGATATAATTCATGTTGATATGCATGTCTTGGCCGACCCAAAACTTTCTCTTAAAGAAGCTCACGCTCTTGCTCATGAAATTGAAATTCATATTCAAAATGAAATTCATTCTAACATTGAGGTTTTGGTTCATATGGAACCCTTTGAATAGAAAGAATAATGAACAAAAAAAAACACCATGATCAGCATGATGCTTTCGAATCAAAACATGTATTGCAGGCAAAATTAGAGAAATTAAGCAGCCTCTAAAGTTTATAGAAGTCTTATACCCACTAACTATCTTTTTCTAAACAAAAATATTATTTATTTTCAGGAGGAATATTATTAATGTATACTTTAGTCAATATGATGTTAATATTTATCATCGCCTACCAAATCAGAACTATTTATTTAAGCTATAAAGCTCCAAATATAATTCCAGAGGAAATTCCCTTAGTAAAAAAAGAAACAAAGGGGAAAATACAAATAATTGATGTTCGACCAGAGGGAAGATTTAAAAAAAGCAACATAAATGGTTCAAAAAATATTCCTATTGGGAACTTTTCTAAGCATTTAGATAAATTACCTAAAAATAAAAAAATTATTCTTGTTTCACAAAATGGGACTCAAACAGGGCGAGTGATTAAAACAATGCTAAATAATGGTTTTGATGTAGTTAATTTAAAAGGTGGCTACAGGGCCTGGAATAAATATCAAAGGGATTGATTTATATGAAATCTATGAATTTTTTGAGAATAGCTGCTTGTGTTCCTGAGACAAAAGTGGGCAATCCAAACTATAATGTTGAAAAAATATGTACCCTTTGGGATGAGGTTGAAAAAGAGCAAGCAGATATTGTTGTTTTTCCAGAACTTGCTATCCCGGGATACAGTTGTGGAGAACTTTTTAATCAAAAAACTCTCTACGAAAACTCACTTCAAGGAATAGAAAAAATTCTATTATATTCAAAAAATAAAAAATCCATATTAATTTGTGGCTCTTATTTAAATATCGAAAATCGACTATATAATTGCGCTATTGTAATTTACAATGGTTCAATTCTCGCAGCAATACCAAAAATATACCTTCCTAATAAACAAGAATTCTATGAAAAAAGATGGTTTTCTTCTGGTAAAGAACTCTCCAATACTGAATTTGCTTTATTTGATAAAACTTTTCCAATAGGGAACATAATCTTAACTGATAATGAACTGGAATTTAGTTTTAGTGCAGAAATATGTGAAGATCTATGGGCTCCAGTGCCACCAAGTTCTTTCTTGTTCTTAAAAGGTGCTGAAATTATTTTCAATTTATCAAGTAGTAATGCTATTGTTTCTAAAAGTGATTATCGCAAAGCTCTTGTATCTCAACAGAGTGCACGTTTTAATGGTGCATATATCTATACCTCCTCAGGAGTTCATGAATCTACTACTGATTATTTAATGGACGGCCATTCCATTATCGCAGAAAATGGTAAGATTTTGGCTGAGAATGAAAGATTTCAAAGGGAAAATAATTTTATTATATCCGATATTGATTTAGATATATTAAGAAGTCAACGTTTAAGTAATTCTTCTTTTAGCGAAACAGCCAATCTTTTTGAAACATCTTTAACTATTAGAAATTATAATTTCTATTTCAATTATCAAAAAAAAAATGATTTTAAAAGAACAATAGAAAAAATGCCCTTTGTCCCTAACAACCCTTTTACAATGAATGAGCGATGTGAAGAAATTTTTAATATTCAAGCCGGAGCTCTTGCAAAAAGGATGGAACATACTGGGATTAAAAAAGCTGTAATTGGTATTTCTGGTGGTCTAGATTCTACTTTAGCATTCCTAGCAACAGTTAAAACCTTTGAAATGCTTAATATACCTACAGAAAATATTCTTGCTGTTACGATGCCTGGTTTTGGGACAACGGAAAGAACTTATGAAAATTCGAAAAAATTAATTGAAAGTTTTAATGCTAGTTTCATGGAAATTGATATTACAAAAGCGTGTCTTCTTCATTTCGAAATGATTGGTCATGATCCCAACATACATGATGTAACTTATGAAAATGTTCAAGCAAGAGAAAGAACAGAAATCCTGATGAACTTAGCAAATAAAGTTGGTGGACTTGTGATTGGTACTGGTGATCTTTCAGAGCTTGCTCTAGGTTGGTGTACTTATAATGGCGATCATATGTCTATGTATAGTCTAAATTCGGGAATTCCTAAAACTTTAGTTCAACATCTTGTTAGGTGGTTTGCAGATAAGCAGGATATAGAAATAAAAAATAATCTATATTCAATTTTAGAAACGCCAATTTCTCCAGAACTACTTCCTATTGATAAAGATGGACAAAACCAACAGAAAACAGAAGATATCCTTGGACCATATATAGTCCATGATTTCTTTCTTTTCAATTTTATTAAATATGCTTTCACACCAGAGAAGATTCTTTTTTTAGCAAAAACGGCATTTAAAGATGATTACAATGAAGAAAAGTTAAATGAATGGTTAAAAATATTTCTAAAAAGATTTTTTTCTCAACAGTTTAAACGTTCCTGTCTGCCAGATGGACCAAAAGTCGGCTCAATAAGTCTATCACCGCGAGGAGACTGGAAAATGCCTTCTGATGGTGATTCAGAAATTTGGTTGAAAGATTTATAACTTTAAAACAAAAAGAGCAGAGAAATTTCTCTGCTCTTTAATTATTTACTTAACAACATCAACAAATATTTTTAGAACATGGGCTCCACCAATAAAAGTTCCTAATCCACTGCCTAAATTAGTCAAAGCAACTACCAATAAAATTCTTGTTACTTTATTCTTCCAAAATCCCTTTAAACTTTCAAGATCATCTGATATCTTATGAAAATCACTTACATTTGGTTTTCTTAAATATGCTTCTGTTAAACCAGAAAACCAACCTGCTGCCAGTAATGGATTTAGAGAACTTATTGGAGCAACCAAAAAGGCTGTTAATATTGCTACTGGATGTGCCAGAGCTATAGCCGCTCCAATTGCTGAAAGACTACCATTCCATAAGAACCAAGCAATCAACTGATCAATTCCTGAGGGTAAATCATTTTTCATTGTAAAACCAATTATACCAAGCAAAACAATTGGGAATATCCAAAGCCATGCCTTACTTACTTTAGGTCCAGATTTTAATGTACTTAATTTTTTCAAATCATTTTCTTTATATAATTCTTCTTTTATTCCGGGAATATGCCCTGCTCCAAGTACCGCAACAACCTTATTTCCTGGTGCATTTTTTATTTTTTGAGCAAGATATTGATCTCTCTCGTCAATTAATACTGTTTTTAATTCTGGGAAACTTTCAGATAATGAATTTAAAGCTGAATCCAACATATCTTGAGATTTCATCTCTTCTAAATCTTTTTCGGTTATTTCTTCTGAAAAGAAAATACTTGAAAAAAGCTCATAAACAATCTGTGCCTTGCCTTTTAAGCCAACATTTTGCCAAAGACGTTTCAAAGTTATAGTAATATCTCGGTCAGCAAGTATAAGCTTGGCTCCTACTTTTTCCGCTGACTCCATTCCTTGAATCATTTCTTGACCAGGTGCAACTTCAAATCCCTTCGCAATTCTTTTTTGAAAGGAGCTCATTATCAAGGTTGCAAGTAAAAGCATTGTCTGCTTTTCTTTAATAACTTTACCAATATCTGTATTTTGCCATTGATCTTTATTAATTATTGAGTTATATCTTCCCTGACACAATTCAATACAAACTGAATCAGGTCTTTCTTTTTCAATCAATTCTCTTACTTCTTCCACACTCTGAGGAGAAACGTGGGCTGTACCAATTAATATTATCTCTTTTTCTCCGACTTGCATTCTGTGAATATTAGTTTCCAATCTGATCTCACCTTCATTTTCTATAAAAACAAATTACATTATACCTTTTTTTAGTTAAATAATCTATAATATACAGATAGTAATTAGAAATGGAGTGTAAACAAATGGAAAAAATTACAAGAAATGATCTGTGTTGGTGCGGTAGTGGCAAAAAATATAAAAACTGCCATCTGACTTTCGATGAAAAAATTGATAGTTATGAAGACCAGGGGTATTTAATAACTCCTTATGAATATATTAAAACCGAGGAACAAATTGAAGGAATTAGAAAAAGTGGTATTGCAACTACTGAAATTCTTGATGTAGTAGAAAATAAAATAAAAATTGGAATGACTACGGAAGAAATTAATACTATCGTTCATGAAGAGACTCTCAAAAGAGGTGGAATTCCCGCTCCTCTTGGTTATCAGGGCTATCCAAAGAGTACTTGTACCTCAATAAATGAAATAATTTGCCATGGTATCCCTAACGAAAAACATGTTCTTAAAGAAGGGGATATTATAAATGTTGATGTAACGACTATTCTTAACGGGTACTATGCTGATGCAAGCAGAATGTTCATGATTGGTGAAGTTTCTGAGGAAGCTAGAAAGATAGTTGAAGTTACTAAAGAGTCTGTTGAAAGGGCAATTAAAGCTTTAAAACCTTGGGGGGATCTTAATGAAGTAGGGAGAACAATTGAGCCATTTGTAAAATCTCATGGTTACTCAGTTGTTAGAGCTCTATGTGGACATGGAGTTGGAGTCGAGTTCCACGAAGAGCCACAGGTAGATCATTATAGCACTAAGGAAAAAGGATATTTATTAATACCAGGTATGACCTTTACAATTGAACCTATGATTAACCAGGGAACATATGACTGTATCATCCTAGAAGATAAGTGGACTGTTGTTACAAAAGATAAAAAGCTTTCTGCACAATGGGAAAATACAGTTCTTGTAACAGAAACAGGAATAGAAATCTTGGCAAAGTAAAATAACATAAAATAAGGCGCAACCCTTTAGGGTGCGCCTTTTATCTTTACTATTTATATTAATTATGCATTTCTAGCTGAAGCAACAACACTTTTACTGAAGTTTACTAATGGATAAAGAACCACTATACCAATAGTGTTAATTACTGCAGCAGGAAGTACTACTGTTGTAAAAAGAACCATGAATGGTGCTGGTATTCCTGAAAGAAGCAACGCTGCAAAAAGGAATAAAGAACCACTAAATACTGTTCCTATAAAACCAATAACTCCTAAAGATAAAACACTTGGCACTTTATCAGCAAATAACTTTACTAAACCTAAAACAAATAAACTTGTGATTGGCTTATCAATAATATTAGGTATTTGTCCTGCAGGGAAACTAGTAGTTAATGCGGCGATCATGCCTGCTACAATACCTGCTGTAATTGTTGCTTGAAAATCTCTTTTGGTAAAAATAATAATAAACAACATAATCAACATTACATCTGGTTTCATTCCAGCACCATATCCTGGAATAATTAACCTTAAAACAAAACCTGCTGCCAACAATAAACTAATTTGAACTAACTCTCTTAAATCTAATCTCATCTAAACTATCTCCTCTCGTCTCTTCTGACTAATTTTCTGCCTACTCCAACATCTTGAAGGAATCAGGCTAGTTACTCATCTAGAATAACTTGTACTACATATTACTATTTTCTAATAAATATTACAAGTATTAAAATATTTTATATATATCTTTTAATTGTCTTTTTGGTACATGATGACGGTCTTCTTTGTCACGCCAATATTCTACCGATCCACCTGGTTCCATACTATCGATTATTATTTCTTCCTTTGGTTTTCCAAGTGCAATAACTAATAAAGGATTGAGATTGTCACCAGCTTCAAGGACATCTTTTATTTCTTGACGATTAAATGAACCAAACATACATCCACCTAAACCTAGGGATGTTGCCCCAAGTAAAATTGACTGGGCTGCAATTCCATGTTCCCAGAAGTAAGTGCTTGAGATGTCTTTATCATGAAAAATAACAATATATGCAGAAGGTTTTTCACCTTCTTGTGGACCATCCCAATCTTTATAATAATTTGCCCATTTTAATTCTTTAAATACTTCTTCCTTCTTTTTATCATCAAGAACTCCCCAAAATTTGAAAGATTGTCGATTACCTCCGAAACCCGAAAGTCTAGCAAGCTCAATTAGCATCTCAATATTTTTTGGACTGATATCATAATTTTGATCAAATCTTCTGTAAGTACGAGTTTTTAAAACCGTTTCCTTAATAAAATTATAGTCTTCAAAATCAATTGTTTTCATTGATCTCATCTCCCTGATCTTGGGTAAAGTCAGGCATCCAAAAGTTAAAAGTTTCTGTTATAGATTTTGTAACATCTTCAAAAATCTTGCTAAGCATATATTCCGCCTGCAAAAAGTCATTAATGGTGGGATGAAAAGTTAAAAGTTGATTTACACTTTCTAACTCCTTCATTTTTTCTTCAGGTATTTCTTGTCCCATCATTAAATAACTTTGAACCTCTACTTGTTTTTTTCTTATGTCTAGTAATATCTCTCGTGTTTCTTCTTTTTCCGTAATTTTAGTTCTTAGATCTTGGTATCTTTTATACTCTTCTGAACCTTTTATACTTTTTTCCATTTGTCTTAGTGAATCATAAATATTCATAATGAATCCTCCTTTTTGTAAATACTGGAATCTTTTTGTACCCCGCTCTTACTGCTAAATCCCTAGCCTTATCTAGATCCCTTCCTACTTCTTCAGGATGATGGGCATCGGAAGAAAGAGTTATAGGAATATTATTATCAAACAGTAATTGTACTATTGGAAAAGAAGGATATATTTCCTTTGCCGGTTTATTTAAACCATTTGTATTAATTTCCACTACTAATCCAGTTTTGGCAATTTCTTTAAGATATGGGGCAAATATATTTTCCGGTTTACTTTTTACAGGTTTTATACCAAATATTTTTATTAAATCAATATGACCAAGAATATCATAAAAATCTTTTCTTGCTGAATTGGTAACAAGAGAAATATATTTCTCATAAAGCTTATCATGATCCCATTTCTCATATTCTTTTTTTTCTTTATCACTGTCAAACATCCATTTGCCAATGTAATGTACAGAACCAATTATATAATCATAATCAAAGTATTTTACCTTTTTCTCAATTTCATTGATTTGATCTGGATAATAATCAATTTCCAGCCCAACTTTAATTCTTATATCCTGAACTTTTTCCTGGACTTTCTCATACAAATTCAAATCCAATTTCTCATAAAGATATCTGCAATGATCAGCAAATCCAATTTCCTTTACATTGTTCCTACGAGCATATTCAATATACTTCATGATATTTTCTTCTGTATGGATTCTATGTTCATGTCCAATCGCATGGACGTGATAATCGATATACAATTGATCACCTCATTTTAATTATTAAGTGGTTTAACCAAATTTATATTGAATTCCATACCCACCTTTGGGGTTCTGCCAATCAATAACCTTGTACGTACAAGCATATCTACAGCTGCCACATTCTACACAACCTTCATATGCTGTTAGTATTCTATTTTCACGACTATTCCATGCATAGACTCCCGCTGGACAAACATAAGTACAAGGCTTGTCTTTACAACCTAAACATTTTTCTGGATCCGTTACCCTTAAGTGTGTTTCCTTGTATGACTTATACCTATTGGCAAATAGTTTATCATCTAATTTACTCATACTAATACCCTCCAGAAATTATAAACATCTTTTGCAATACTGGTTATTGGTCTCTTTTTAAAAGCATCCTTCATCATTTTTTTCTGAACATCTTTTTTAGGTGTTCCATCAACATTAAAGAAAGTATACATGGCATCAGAAACAAGTTCTGGATAAAGTGCAAAAAGTTCTGGATTATGATCAAAATATTCAGATGATTTTTTATATTTTTTAAGATCTTTAATAATAAAGGTGTTTTCTAGATTTTTTTGGTAAGAAGACAATGCTTCTTCATTAAAAATACCTTTGGAAGCAGCTGCAATAACAGTTTCTCCCGCAATTTTTCCAGAAATCATTGCCATATTTGAACCTTCTCTATGAAGTCCATTCACCATTTGAGCTGCATCTCCCACAATTAAAACACCATTACCATAAAGTTTTGGCATAGCATTATATCCACCCTCCGGAATCATATGGCCAGCATATTCCTTTGTTTCTCCACCTCTAATAAGAGGTTTTACCATTGGATTATTTTTAAAGGATTCCAATAGATCGTTAGGACTCATCTTGCTCTTAATAAGTTGACTCATTAAAGCACCTGTTCCAATAGAAATACTATCTTTATTAGTATAAATAAAGCCTGTTCCAACCATCCCTTTAGTTGAATCTCCTATAACCTCGATAGTTGCTCCAAATCCCTTTTCAAGAGCAAACCTATCCTCTATTTTTTCTTCATCTAAATAAATTACCTCTTTAACTGCAACAGCAAGATAATCTTCCTTCATGTTCATTTTTTGCATTTTAAGAGATTTTTGAGTAAGCATACTATTTACGCCTTCAGCTACTATTACCACATCAGCATAAATATCCCCCTCAGCTCTGCCAGTTCTAACACCAACAATCTTGCCGTCTCTTTCAATTATGTCTTCAACTACAGTTTCACATATAAGTAAGCCACCCTTAGCTTTAAGTTTCTCACCCATCCATTTATCAAAATTAGCTCTAAAAACTGAGAAAGCATTATATGGCTCAGCCCCAAATTTTTGATTTCTATGTCCAAACTTGGTAACAGATTCTTCCGTAAGAAACCAATAATTTTCTTCTACAATTGGTCTTTCTAAGGGAGCTTCTTTCCAAAAATCTGGGAATATTTGGGAAGTAGGCTCACTATAAAGTATTCCACCCATGACATTCTTCGCTCCAGGGTAATCTCCTCTTTCAATTACAATTACACTAAGACCTTTATCTGCCATAGTATAAGCAGCAGAAAGTCCAGCTGGTCCAGCTCCTACAACAATTGCATCAAATTTTTCCACTCAATATCCCCCCTATGAACCAAGTTTTTTTCTTAAAGCTTCAGTAAACTTCGGAACAATTACTTGAAAATCTCCAACTATACCGTAATCAGCAATATTAAATATTGGAGCATTTTCATCACTATTTATTGCAAGGATAACCTCTGATGTCTGCATACCAACAAGATGTTGTATTGCTCCTGATATTCCTATAGATATATATAATTTGGGCCTTACAGTAAACCCTGTTTGGCCAATTTGATGGCTTACATCAATCCAACCTGCTTCAACTGCAGCTCTTGAAGCACCGACAGTACCTCCAAGAACTTCTGCCAAATCTTCTACAAGTTTCATGTTTTCTTTAGTACCTATTCCTTTACCGGCAGCTATGATTATATCTGCTTTGTCTAGATAAACAGCTCCAGATTTTTCAGCTATTTTTTCTATAATCTTTGTAAAAACGTCTTCCTCTTTCATATCCAATTCTTCTCTTATAACTTTACCAGCTCGTCCAGTTTTTTTAATCGGCATTTCCATAACCTTTGGTCTAACTGTTGCCATTTGGGGTCTATGATCTGCACATACAATAGTTGCCATTACATTACCGCCAAAAGCCGGTCTTGTTTGACGTAGAAGCCTTGTTTCCTCCTCTATTGAAAGCTCAGTACAGTCAGCTGTAAGCCCTGTATTTACAAGAGTAGCTGTGTGACCTGCAAGATCACGTCCAAGAGTTGTAGCTCCCATTAAAACGATTTCTGGTGAATATGTTTTAATTAATTCAGATAAAGCTTTAGAGTAGGGTTCTGTTCTGTAGTCTTTTAATACTGGATTGTCAACAACATAAACAGTATCAGCTCCGAAAGCAAAACAATCTGGGATAATTCTATCAACATTATCTCCAAGTATTACTCCTGCTACTTCGGTACTTAATTTATCAGCAAGTTTTCTCGCTTCTCCAATAAGCTCCCAAGATACCTCCGCAGGTTCCCCATTTAATTGTTCTACCAATACCCAAACTCCGGAACAGTTTGTATTTGCCTCTTCCCTTGTAATTATCTTTTTCGGTTTTGTATCTTTAGGTTTTACGTATCCTTCTAACTCAATTGCAGATGTGGGACAAACTCGAACACATTTACCGCACTCAATACATTTGTCATCATCAACTACTGAAATACCATTAACCATTTCCAAAGCATCAACGGGGCAAGCTTGAACACAAATGCCGCAGCCAATACATTTTTTTGCTGTAATAATTAGTGCCATTTTTAACCCTCCCCATTAATTTGGAATAATAACTGAAGGAACTAATTTATTAATTAAATAATCAATTGTTTCTTCTGAATTATCTTCATTGAAATATATTTTCTCTCCACCATGTTTTTCTTCAGGAGCAAAAATATCTCTTACCATTGTTGGTGAACCACTTAATCCTAGTCTTGCTTCTTCTAAATCAAGATCCTTCTTAGTCCAAACAACCGCCTTATACTTAGCTGCTTTAATAAGATCTGGAAGACTTTCATATCTAATTTCATTTATGTCTCGATTTGCTGTAATTACTGCTGGCATTTTTGTTTCCGTTATTTCATAACCTGATTTAACTTTTCTTTTTACCCTTATTAACCCTTTTTCTGGATTACATTCTTCTATTGAATTAATATAGGTTAGTAATGTATAGCTTAAACGAGCAGCAATTCCAGGACCTACTTGAGCAGTATCACCATCAATTGCTTGTTTCCCACAAAAAATAAGATCAACCTTTTCCTGTTCTGAAATTTTTTTAATAGCCATAGCAAGAACGTAACTTGTAGCTAATGTATCCGCTCCGGCAAAACTTCTGTCACTCAGTAAAATACCCTCATCTGCTCCCATTCCAACGGCTTTATTTAAAATTTCCTCTGCCATTTGTGGACCCATAGTTATAACGGTTACCTTACCCCCAAATTTATCCTTTATTCTTAATGCTTCTTCAAGAGCATTTACATCATATGGATTAATTATCGAAGGAACTCCTACCCTCACAAGAGTATTAGTTTGTGGATCTATTTTTACTTCTGTAACGTCAGGTACTTGTTTCAAACATACAACACTGTGCATTCAGAATCCCCCTTATATAAAATATTTCATACTAGTTTTTTTATATTCTTTTAGGCTATATAAAAGTTTATATGAGATTATTCTCTCGTCATTAGTAATCTTTTTCACTATCTCAATTACATCTTTTTCCGAGTTGCAGTGAATCATTGCATACAAATCATAGGGAAAATCGACCATTCTAGGTCGTTGATAACAGTGTGTCACTTCACTAAAAGAAGCTATTCTCTCACCCAAACTATCTATGTACTCTTCTTTTGTCTCAATTACTATCATAGGATTATAATTTAAACCAATTCTTCTATGAGCAAGAACAGCACCAAATCTTCTCAAATAACCTTCATCTGTTAAAAACTTTATTTCATTTAAAAGGTCCTCTTCGGAAATGCTAAGCTCTTTTGCAATTTGAACAAATGGCTCCTTTGTATTTGGAATATCTTCCTGAAGAACCTTTATTATTTCTTTCTGAATTTCAGTTAGCATTTACTCATCTCCTTCTGGAATGTTAAAAACAGCTCTTAATTTATATAACTTAGTCGCAGGAAGTTGATTTATTGAATAGCCTGTTTTCATTTCTATTTCTTTAATAATTTTGTTTTTATTTTCTTCATTCTCTGTAATAAGAGTAAACCAAACATTGTATTCATGATTTCTATTGTAATTATGGGTTATTCCCGGATAAATATTTAATATCTCTGCTACTTTATCTGCCTCTTCTGGGTCAGTTTTTATAGCACACAGAAGGCTTGTGTAACCTAACTTTTTTGAAGAAAAAAGCCCACCAATCCTTCTTATAATCTTATCTTCTTTTAGACCCCTTATTCTTTCAATTACTTCTTCTTCAGATAAATCCAACCTATTTCCTATTACCTCATATGGTCTAGTGGTTAAAGGAAAGTCATGTTGAATTATCTGAAGAATTCTTTTATCTGTATTATCCATAACAACCTCACGCTTTATTTAATATACACCAGGTATCTTCTGCCATGTAATCGCCTTCATAGTTGTAGTATGCTCTTGCTCGGCAGCCACCACAAATACTTTTATGATCACATATACCACAGCCACCACTGTATTCTTCCGTTCTCATTTTTTCAAAAACTGGACTATCTTTCCATATTTTGTCAAAAGCTTCTTCCTTAACATTACCAACTCTTAAGTCAAAGTATGCACAAGGCTGTACATCGCCTTTTGGAGAAATAATACAGTAACTAATTCCAGCAATACAACCTTTAGAAAATCTCATGTTCATTTCTTTTTCTTTAGCAATTCTCATAAATTGGGGAGCACAAGTTGGCTTAATTTCAATATTAACCTCTTTTTGCTTTTCCAATACCTGATTCAATACTTCTTCGTATTCTTCTTCATTCAACATATCAGACTCTATATTTAGACCTCTCCCTGTGGGTATTAGAAAAAATAAGTGGTGGGCTTTTGCACCCTTTTCAACAGCAAAGTCAGTCAAAGCTTCCATTTCTTGTAAATTCCACTTCATTACTGTTGTGTGGATCTGAAACTCAAGTCCAACTTTATTACAAATCTCCATCCCTCTAACAGCCTCTTCAAAGGCATTTTCATATTTTCTAAGCTTATTATGTTTTTTAGGATCAAGACTATCTAGGCTAATACCAATCCTTACGGCTCCAGCTTCCTTCAGTTTATAGGCTAATTCTTCTGTTAAAAGTGTCCCATTAGAACCTATAACTGGACGTAGCCCCTGATTTTTTGCATGAGCAATTAACTCTACTATATCAGGACGCATTAATGGCTCACCACCACTAAATATCATAATCATAAAGCCTGCTTTTTTAATTTCAGTAATTAACTTTTTCCCTTGTTCTGTGGTAAGTTCACCAAGGGATTCTTCTCCGCTTTCACGATAACAATGATCACAATACATATTACACTTATTTGTAGTATTCCAGGATATAATCAATATTTCACTCTCCTAAACCAATTTCTTCATCAGTAAGATAACAAGCAGGATCTTCCATCCAGAAATCGTCAAAAACAGCTTCTGCTCTTGGTCTAAAATTCCCATTACATAATTCAAGATATTTACACTTACTACATCTACCTTTTAATAGAGATTTTCTATCTTTCATCCCTTCTAGTATGGGGTGAGCAGCTTCGGTCCATATTTCACTGAATTTTTTTTCTCTTACATTTCCAAAAGTATGATTCATAGTAAACTGATCGGCGTGTACATTCCCTAACCAATCAATTTCACCTATTGCAATTCCTGAACGATTTCCACCATTAAGTTTAATAAGATCATAAATCTTTTGAGCTCTTTCTGGATCTTTTTCAAGATATCTTGTATAAATATAAACTGCATCACAGTGGTTATCTACTGTAAGAATCTCTTTTTCATCACCTTTTGCATAAAAATCTATTGTGTGATTTACAATATTGTCAATTACATTTCTTTTTTCTTCATGACTTATATCTTCTTCAATTAATTCCTTGCCTCTTCCTGAATAAACAAGATGATAGAAGCATACTCTAGGAATTTTTTCTTTTTCTATTAACTCAAAAATCCCATCAATTTCTTTATAATTATGTTTATTTATAGTAAATCTCAAACCAACTTTTTGCCCTACTTTTTGGCAATTTCTAATTCCTTCTAGAGCCTTTTGGAAAGCTTTATTATTTCCTCTGAATTTATTATTAGTATCTTCTAAGCCATCGAGACTTATCCCCACATAGCTTATCCCAATTTGTTTTATTCTTTTTGCCACCTCTGGAGTAATAAGAGTACCATTTGTTGAAATTGTAACTCTAATCCCTTTAGAAATTGCATATTCGCACAATTCAAAAATATCTGGACGAATTAGTGGTTCTCCACCAGAAATTAATAACACGGGAACTTTAAATGTAGCTAAATCATCAATCATATTTTTAGCTTCTGCAGTAGTCAATTCTCCTTCTGCTGGACCACTTTCAGCCTTTGCATAGCAGTGGACACATTTTAAATTACATGCCTTAGTAACATTCCAAACAACAACTGGACCATGATCTATTAATGCACCATGTTTATTCCCTGTTGAATTTGCACTATATCTCAATTGATCTCCATAATTATTACTTTCGGTAACAAGTTTGCTAATACTGATCAAGTTAATCTCTCCTTATTTGGAAATTTATAATTAAAATATTATACCATAATAAACAGATAGATTTTTCTGAAAATTGGGTATTCTAAATATTATAATTTAGTATTAAAAAAATGCAAATTTCAGAAGGAGTAAAAAATGTCCTTTTTTAGTAGAATTTATGAATTGATTTTTATAAATAAACAGTTTGGACCTGGAGAGATTTTCGCACTCTTTATTGCAATCTCTGTAATTATGATATCTATAATAATCTTTTATGAAAATCAACGCCCAGAGAAAACCATTGCTTGGTTATTGATTTTATTTGTATTCCCAATATTCGGATTTTTTTTATACCTAGTTTTTGGACATAAATTTGTTAATATCAAAAAATACAAAAAGAAAAAACGTCTCTCAATTAAAGAATTTAAAGCTGTCTTCGAAAAAGAGAAAATTAATCCCAAAGAGCCTTTAGAATACATCGAACAATATATCCCCGATAAGAAAAAATTAATAACATTACTTCATAATATGGAAGACTCACAACTTAGTTATAGGAACAATACAGAAATTTTTACAGATGGAAAGGCAACTTTTGACGATTTTATCTCAGAAATAGACAAGGCAACTGACCACATCCATATGGAGTTTTATATTTTTCGAGATGATGAAACTGGAAAAAGAATACAAAAACATTTAATTAAAAAGGCAAGTGAAGGTATTGAGGTTCGGATTATTTATGATGGTATGGGGAATATAAGGATCAGCAAAGATTTCATCAAAAATTTTACTGATAATGGAATCCAAGCTATTTGTTTTTCACCTGTTATTTTTCCAATAATAAATAATAGAATTAATTATAGAAATCATCGCAAAATATTAATTATTGATGGCAAAACTGGATACGTTGGTGGTTTTAACATTGGAAAAGATTATGAAGGAAATTATAATGGCATAAAAATTTGGAGAGATACCCATTTGAAAATTATCGGAGAAGGAACTAAACACCTTCAAAATGTATTTATATCTGACTGGTATTATCTTTCTAAAGAGTCTCTAAAGAGCGAAAGATATTTTCCAACTATAAAGGAAGAAGATAATTATAAAAAAACAGTACTCCAAATTGTAAAAGGTGGGCCAGACTCTGAGTGGGAATCAATAATGCAAATGTATTTTGCTATGGTTTCTAATGCCCGCAAAAGTATTTATATTACGACACCATATTTTGTTCCAAACGAAAGTTTGCTTATGGCAATAACAAATGCGGCTCTCTCTGGAATTGATGTGAAAGTTTTAATACCTGGAAAATCTGATTATATTTTTATGACTTTTGCCTCCTCGTCATATACAAAAGAGTTGCTTCAAGCTGGAGTAAGGGTTTATGAATATGATAAAGAAAGTTTTGTTCATTCAAAAACTATTGTAGTTGATAGTGAAGTCTCCTCCATAGGAAGCGCTAATTTTGATGTACGAAGTTTTTCAATGAACTTTGAAATAAATGCTTTTGTTTATGATCGAAAGCTTGCATGTAGATTGGAAGAAAGTTTCTACTATGATTTGGAATCAGCTAAAGAAATTACAATGGAAGATATCGAGAAGAAAAAAATACCCAGAATCCTATTAGAATCCTGGGCAAAACTTTTTTCTCCATTGTTATAAATTAATTCATTATTCTATCAAACTGAAACTCTTTTTCTTCACCATCTTGAATAACCTTTATTTTAACTGTAGTATCGCTTCTACCTGCAAGTCTATAAACTGCTTCGTTAACACCTAATTCGAAATTCTCAACTGGAACATCATCAACTGCTAAAAGTTCTGCTCCTTCATTTACCCCCGCAGCTGCAGCTGTTGAATTTTCTTCAAAAGAAGAAATAATAATTTTTTCATCTTTTTTATCCAGGATGATTCCAGGGTCTGCTTCAATCATTTTTGAAATATGAATATAGTCATCCTCATCAATTTTAGTAACTACACTTTCTATCTTATCATTCTTAAATGTGAAAAACTCCTGACTTTTATATGAATCAATTCCAGAAAGTTTTAATAAGTGAGAACTGTTACTTAAAGTTACAAGGATCCCACCTTCTGTACTTTCCATACTTTCTATTTCGAAGTTATGCTTAAGGTGTTGATTTTTAATTATTGCTGCCTTAACAACATCCTCACCAATATATTTTTGCCCTGCCTCTTCATATTTAAAATCTTTATTGAAAAAAGCAATAGCTTCTTCAAAATTTCCGTCTCCATAAGCTGCATAATATTGGTTTAAAGTTTCTTTATATTCTTCAACCTTATCTTCACTAATCTCTTTTCCACCGCTACAGCCTGTTAGAAAAAATAAAACAGCCACCCCAGCACAAAACAGCTTAAATATATTCTTCTTTTTCATATTATCATCTCCAATCCATATATTCTATTTAACCATTTATTAATTAACGAAGTAAAAATCTTTTGTAACCAATTTTTTACAAATTGCTATTATGGGTAAGGCTAAAAAACACTATAATTCTATTTCATTTTCTAAATTTAGGCAAGTCAAATAAGAAAGGAAAAATAAATGAAAAGACTAGTTCTTATTCGCCACGGTAAAGCAACTTGGAAAACTGGAATGTATGAAGATTTCAAACGTCCTTTAAATTCACGTGGTAAAATTGATGTAGAGATAATGTCACAAAAAGTCTTAAACAAAGAAAAACCCCCTGAGGCTCTCTTTGTCAGCAAAGCAACAAGAACATCAGAAACCGGTCTAATTATTAAATTTTTACTAAGAATTGACGATTCAGTATTACAATTTGAAAATAGTCTGTATACCTTTGAATGGTTTGAGTTACTAACTTTTCTAAGGAAAATTGATAATTCTTTAAATACAGTTTGGATCGTTGGACATAATCCTGCTCTCACGGAACTTACGAACTACCTTTCCTGGGAGAAAAAACTTCTAAATCTTCAGACTTCTGGTGTTGCAGTTCTAGAATTAGATATTTCAAATTGGTCTGAAGCCCATAAAGACTGTGGTGACATAGTAAAATATCATTATCCCAAGGAATTTAAATTACCTTCATATGATTAATAACATTTTAAATTTTTCTATTAATTTGATATTATTTACAAATCGGAGGTAGAAAATGAGCTTTCTTGAGATATTTCTTTTAGCCCTAGCCCTTTCTATGGATGCTTTTGCTGTTTCATTGTGTAAAGGTTTAAATATGACAGGGAAAAATTTAAATACAGCTTTAATAATTGCAGCTTTTTTCGGCTTCTTCCAAGGTTTTATGCCTTTAATAGGTTGGATCTTAGGGCTGCAATTTGAAGAATATATAGTTACTTTTGATCATTGGATTGCCTTTATTTTGCTTAGTTTCATTGGAGGCAAAATGCTATATGAGGGTATTAAAGGTGAACCTGATCTTATGTGTGAATACAAAGTTAACTATAAAGAATTATTCTTTTTAGCAATTGCAACAAGTATTGACGCTCTCGCTGTTGGCATAACATTAGCCTTTCTTAATGTATCAATTGTTTTTTCAGCTTCAATTATAGCTATAACAACATTTATCATATCCTTTATTGGTGTTGTTTTAGGAAAAAGATTTGGTATTCTTACAAAAAATTATGCTGAAATTGCAGGTGGGCTAATCTTAATATTAATAGGTATTAAAATATTAATTGAGCATCTTGGAATTATTTGAAATATAGACAAAGGAGTTGGCTTTTATGGAAAGAAAAATTCAAAAACAAGTAACTGGTTACAGGACACAGGACGGCGCTGGTGTTAGTCTAGTGAGGGTTCTGGGGGGTAGAACTGTTGAAGATTTCGATCCAATTCTTATGCTTGATTCTTTTGATAGCATAAATCCAGAAGAATATACAGCAGGATTCCCACTTCATCCTCATCGAGGAATCGAAACAATAAGCTATATCTACAAAGGTAAGATGATGCATAAAGATAGTATTGGAAATGAAGATACTATTTCTGATGGTGAGATCCAATGGATGACTGCAGGATCTGGGATTATGCACGAAGAAAAACTTCCTGCTTCAGAAAGAATGCTAGGAGTCCAGTTGTGGTTAAATTTACCCGCAAAAGATAAGATGGTTCCACCGGCTTATAAAAGTATTAAAAACAATGAAATTGAAGAAATTACTTTAGAAAATGGAAAACTTCGTTTATTAGCAGGAAAATATAAAGAAAAGGAAGGTTATTTAAGCAAGTACCTTCCTCTAGATTATTATGATATTCACCTTGATCCTAATTCTTCAACAATAATTGAAACAGAAGCAGAAAAATCAATAATGCTCTTTACTCTTTCCGGTAATGCTATTGTTGGAGGAGAATTAGTTAGTGAAAAAACTGCAGTAAAACTGACAAAAGGAACTTCTGTAAAAATTAGCAGCACAAATGAAAAAGCTCAGGTTTTATTTGTAAGCTCACTCGAATTAGATGAACCTGTGGTTTGGGGTGGTCCTATTGTTATGAATACGAAAGAACAGCTGAACCAGGCCTTTGCAGATCTGGACAATGGCACTTTTTTACAAAAAGAAATGACTTATGATAAATAGCTATAAAGAAAACGCCCTCATAGTGGAAAGTGAGGGCGTTTTATAAATATTTTATTTTCCTTTATCCTTTGAAGCTTTTTTATCCGCAGCAGGATTTTCCTTT
>CAZNNQ010000005.1:0-2182 GCA_964574445.1 uncultured Eubacteriales bacterium | reverse complement strand
TTTTCCTTTTCAGTTCCTTTTGTTGCTGTAAATTCTTTCATTATATCTTTTACTGGAACTTCAACATATTCTTCGGCATCTTCCGGGTCCACTCCAAGTAAATTAACAATTATATTGTACTTACCAGGTGTCATTCCTTCAATGGCTTTAGCTGCTTGGACCATTTCATAACCAACTGCTCCTGATGTAACTTCAGCCTCAACTCCATTTTCCTCATTTTTATCTTTAATAGCATCTTGAAGTTTTTCTGCTAATTTTTCTGCTTTTTCATCATTTTTTCCAGAAGCAACTATTAAAATGTTACCATCCTTATCTTCAATATATTTTAACCCAGTAGCACGGTCTACTACTAAAGTTACAGCTTCTTCTACTTCTTTATTTTTTAATTTTAAGTCCTTCAATAATTCTTCCGCCTCTTCATTAACAGCTTCTGTATCAATTACTCTTTCAAATCTATTTACTTTCATAACTACACCTGGATTTACATCAAGGCTCACATAATATGAAGTGGAATTATATGCATAGGCTGCACCACTAAATAGCATCGCAAACATTACTACCATAGCTACCATACTTGTAATCCTTTTATTTTTTCTTTCTTCTTTTTCCTTCACTTTTAAAACATCCCCTATCATAAAATTATTATCCTTTATTTTAGTGATAGTCCCATCTTCTTTTAGAACTGCTACATATCCATCTTTTATTTCTACAACTGTTCCTTTCATTTTATCCCTTCCCCTCTTATACAAGCTAGATATTCCGAAAGATATGGATAATCACCATAAAGGATTTCTGTTGCTGCTATTATATACTTACGATGACGATCTAATATTTTTCGGGGTATACCTACATTTTTTTCTAAAATTTTTCCAGGTAACTGTTTTGATTTTTGCATTTCATTTATCAAAATTGGATTTTCAATAAGATATTTTATTCCTTTAGCACATGCAATCTTTGTTTTTTCTGCTTTGGGAGAACATTCAGTTAAATCCATAAAGGAAAAACCGTAGTTCTCAAGTACCTGTGTTATAGCTTCAATTTCTAGTTTTAAATTATTATCATTATATTCAATAATTACATCCTCTTCGAAGGATTCAACTTGTATTTCTAAGTTATGACGATTCTTGTTTCTATAGTAATCTATTAATTTCCTCTGTATTAAAAGCTCTGCGAAGGAAAAAAAGCTACCTTTTTCATAATCATATTTATTTACTGCTTCAGAAAATGCACTGAGAGCAATTGACCATTCATCGTCATTTTTTGAAATATAGTGCTTCGCCGTTTTGGAAGCTACTTTTAATATGAAAAATTCATTTTCTTTAATAAAAGCTGAAATTTTATCATTATCTCCAGCAATTTCCACAACCTTGGTGTCGACTTCACGCAATAATTTCACCTCTTATTTTAACTTTTTCAAATCTCTAAGAACATTTTGATATTCTAATTCTAACTTTTTAATATCATCTTTTTTAGAAGGAGACGATAGTTTTCCTATCAATGTTGTAAGCCTAGTCTCTAAAACCATCTTTTTTTCTTTCAATTGCCTATTTTCATTCTCTGGTTTATTAAGATTTTCTAAATATTCTTCATAGGTTCCATTAAATATTTTTATTTTTTTATCCTCAATCCACATTATCTGATTAGCAATATTTTTTATAAATTGTCTATCGTGGGATACAAATAACAAGGTTTTATTATAATCAATGAAGGCTTCCTCTATTGCCTCCAAGCTACTTACATCAAGATGGTTTGTAGGCTCATCTAGTATAAGCAAGTTAGCATGAGAAAGAAGAATTTTGGCAAAGGATACTTTTGCAAGCTCCCCTCCACTAAGGACATTAACCTTTTTATAAATAGTATCTCCCTTAAATAATAGCCTGGAAAGAAGCGTTCTTGAAAATGACTCTGGGAAAATACTTATATCCATTATATTTTCAATAATACTTTTCTTATGATCTAAAATATTATAATCCTGACTAAAATAACCTATCCTTGCAGAGGGGGCTATTCTGATATTTTCATTTCCTTCAATAATCATTTTTAAAAGGGTACTCTTACCACATCCATTGGGACCAATCAAAGCAATTTTTTTATTGTTTTCAATATAAAAATCAGCATTTTGAAATAGCACTTTTTCTCCAAAAGATTTATTAATATTATGACCTTCAATAAGAATTTTTCC
>CAZNNQ010000004.1:52240-72439 GCA_964574445.1 uncultured Eubacteriales bacterium | reverse complement strand
TATTCAGTTAGAGAAGGAGAAATTGTATTTTCAAATGAACCCCTACTTACAATAGAAGGAACAATAGTTGAGGCAATGTTGGTAGAGACAGCTTTGTTAAATATTTTTAATCATGAAACTTTGATAGCTACTAAAGCTGCAAGAATCAGAGAGAGTGCTGGGAATAGGGTTTTGGCTGAATTTGGTGCTAGAAGGTCTCATGGTTTTGGTGCTGCCTTAAGAGGTACAAGAGCAACATATATAGCCGGATTTGATGGAACATCCCTTGTTGAGGCAGGGAAAAGATTTGGAATACCTGTAATCGGAACCATGTCTCATGCTTTTGTCCAAAGTTTTGAAAATGAACTGGATTCTTTTATTGCCTACGGCGAAGAAAATGAAGGAAATGTAATTCTTCTCGTAGATACCTATGATACTTTGAAAATTGGAGTGCCTAACTCTATAAAGGCAGCTAAAATACTTTCGGAAAAAAATATTAAGGTTGATGGTATTAGATTAGATAGCGGGGACTTGGCCTATCTCTCAAAAGAAGCCAGAAAACTCCTTGATGAAAATGGATTGAGAGATGTAAAAATTGTTGCCTCTAGCGACTTGGATGAAAATATTATTGCAAACCTAGAGCTTCAAGGTGGCAAGATTGATATCTATGCTGTTGGAACCAAAGTTATTACAGCCTATGATCAACCGGCTTTGGGTGGAGTATATAAGTTAGCTGAGACGATAGAGGATGGAGTTCGAATTCCGAAAATAAAGGTTTCTGATAATGTAGAAAAAATAATAACTCCAGGAAGAAAAAAATTATATAGAATAATTAACCGAGAAACGGGAAAAGCTGAAGGAGATTATATTTCAAGATTTATCGAAGTGCTTCCTTCTGAAGGGGAAAATTTACTTCTATTTGACCCTATTCATACCTGGAAGAAAAAGATAGTTGAGAAATACCATGCTATAGAACTACAAGAACAAGTTATGGATAAAGGGAAAAGGATTAAAGAGAACCCTCACATTGAAGAAATTCGAGAATATAAACAATTAGCATTAAAAAATTTCTGGGATGAGCATAAAAGATTAATTAATCCTCAGGAATATTATGTGGATTTATCTCCTGAACTTTGGGAGCTTAAAGAAAAAATGATAAAAGAAAGAAGGAAGATTTAATGGATATTTTAAAAATAATCTCAGAACAACTTACTAGCGAAGAAAATTTAAAGAAGATTGCAGATAAGGCTGGAGCTCAACCCACCCAGGTTAAGCAAGCTGCTCAACTTGGGTTACCTGCAATTCTCCAAGCCCTTGGAAAAAATGCAGCAAATCCTCAAGGAGCAGCATCTTTATCAAAAGCACTTGAAGACCATGAAAATGATGACATTCTAGATGTAGGCAGTTTCTTAAACAAGGTAGATACCCAAGATGGAGCTAAAATCCTTCAACATATTTTTTCAGAGAAATCTCCAATGGTTGGAAGCAAGCTTGCGGATCAATCTGGAATGGAAACTGATCAAGCCTTGGGAGTTTTATCTCAACTAGCACCATTAGTTTTAGGTGCCCTTGGAAAACAGAAAAAAGAACAAAATGTAGGTACGACAGATCTTTCATCAATGTTAATGGGACTTGCAAAAAATCAGGCTGGGGATAGTAATATGATGTCCAAGATAACAAACCTTATTGATGCTGATAAAGATGGAAGCATCATGGATGATGTAACAGGATTATTAGGAAAGTTTATGAAGAGATAAACTTCAATTGACCTACAGTATTTTATACAGTGTGATACAGGCACAATAATCTTATGGAAAATATTTATAATTTAGCATAAAGTCCCATGGCTAGGAGAATAGCTGTGGGACTTCTTTTATGCTCTTTTCTCAATTTCCTTCGTAAGAATCGCAAATAGGAGGGTGATGGATCCGTAGGTTAAAACAATATCTGAAAATTTTCCTAGATCTAAGTCTTCTTCTTCAAGAGCAGCATTGAGCCCCCGACGTAAACCTCTTCCTTCTTTAATATTATCTTCAAATGGAAGGGCAATCCAATGAGAGAAGTCCGAGCTGATTGTATTGTAAACTCCACTTATAAGTAGAAATGCTATTAAAGTAGTTCCTAATATTTTTCCAAATTTCACTGGAAGTTTAATTTTATTGGTTACAAAGCCTTTTAAATAGTTCCAGTGTAAGCCAATATGAATCCCAATTAATATTATTGCCAGGGCAGAAACAAAATAATGAATACTTTTCCAAAGAACAATGTCTCCTGAAATGTTAATTAAAACAGTTTTGGAGATGAAAATACCACTGATTGCTATAAGGATAAATGAAACAAGTAAAAAGAAATTTATTATCCAGCAAATCTTACTTCTAACGGGAAGCTTTTTGTCTGTAAGTCTAAGAGAAATATTTTTTATCCAAAACAGTTTAATAAGTTATGAATAATAAATAGACCGATTAAAAATAGTCCACCAATCTCATGATACTCCATAGATATAGCTTTTTTGTTATACATGGAGAGAAGAATAACTGTCATAATTATATCTATTACTATTTTTAAACTATTTTTTTCATCTTTATCATCTCCATAAGATACTTCTATTGATTTGATTATATTCCTCAAATGTGACAAAATGGTGAAGAAAAATAGAAAAAGGATTCAAGAATATAATTTTCTTGAATCCTTTGTTATTATTGTGCAAAATTGTTTTTATAAGTGAAAATGGCCTGCCGCTTCTGGCTGATACACAATTTCTTTAATATAAATTTCTGTTTTCTCTCCAGTTGGAAGCTCCCATTCAACAGTGTCCCCTTCTTTGTAACCAATTAGCGCAGTTCCGATAGGTGAGAAGATTGAAAGCTTATTTTCTTCCCAGTCGGAATCTTGAGGGAAAACTAAGGAAATTTCCATATCTTCTCCATCGAGATTTATTAATGCTTTAGAGTTCATGGTGATAACATTTTGAGGAAGCTCTTCTGGTGGAACAACAATGGCTTTATCTAATTCTTTTTCTAACTTTTTGAATAATTTTTCTTCTTTTGCTGATGAAAAAATTTCTTCATCAATTATTCTTTTTAGTCTTTCTTTGTCAAATTCTGTAATATAAATTGCATCTGACACGGCAGTACCCTCCTTAATGGAAAGCAAATAGTCTTCCATTGTAATTGAAAAGCTATAAATATCATTTTTCAAACCTTCTGATTTAAATCCTGCATTGATAAAAGCTTTAACCGACCTGAGATTTCTTTTGTCAATTTTTGCAATAAGCCTTTCAGAACGCATTTCAAAAAAAGCAACTTTCATACTTTCTCTGATTGTATAGGGCCCTAGCTTTTGTCCCCAATTGTTTCTGTCCCCGATGGCAATTACAATCTCAGATTCCTTTCCCTTTGTTGCCAAACGGACAAAGCCTACAGGTTCATTCTTTTTGTTGTAAGCCATAAAAAAACGGCCATTTTGGTTAAAAAAGTGAGTCAATACTGGAAGCTGTACCCGGTTAACAACATTTTTTATATCCTCAGAGACATCTTGAGTGTCTGTCAGATATTTTGTTACTTCTTCATCTTGCATCCACTTTATTAATGTTAGTGCATTTTCCCTACTTATTTCAGGGCATAAAAAAACAAAAGGCACCTTCATTCATACCACACATCCTTCTTGTCGTATTAAATAAAAGCCTTTCATAGAGAGTTAAAACTATGACGGTTCTTTATTAATCTTCATTATATTAATCTTTATTTTAAAAGTCAAATTTCATGGTAATAGTATGCTATAATCGAAAAGTAGTAAAACATAAAAAATATAGAATGAGGTAAATTTATGGATAAAGAATTAAAAATTGGCGATATTGTTCTTTTGGAAGTCGTAGATGTTAAAGATTTTGGAGCATTTTTAGATGGTGGTCTTGAGGAAGATATTTTTTTACCAGAACAAGAGATGACTGGAAAAATAAAAAAAGATGATATGTGTCTTGTTGCAATGAAAGAAAACTTAAGAACAAAAAAATTATATGCAACTATGCATTTGTACGATTTTTTGGAAACAGAATCTCCTTATAAAAAAAATGATATGGCAAAAGGAACTGTATATAAGATAAATGAAAATATGGGAGTTTTTGTTGCAGTTGACGATAAGTTTCATGGTCTTATTCTGAACAAGGAATTGTATGGTAATTTTGAAATTGGTGATAATATCGAAGTCAGAATTAAAAATGTCAGGGAAGATGGGAAACTTGAGTTAAGTACCCGCAAGCCTGCCTATAGTGAAATAGAGGAAGATGCTAAAAGGATTTTAGAATATATAAAAGAAAATAATGGTAAAATTTCTCTTAACGATAATAGTTCACCCGATGAAATAAAAAGAATTTTCAATATTAGCAAAAAAGCATTTAAACGTGGGGTAGGGCGTCTTCTTAAAGAAGGAGCAATTGAAATAACAGATAGTGGAATAAAATTGAACTGGGAAGAATAAATAAAAAATATTTATAAATTTAATATTAAAGGTCTCATGAAATCTCATGAGACCTTTTGCTGTTATTTAACTTCTTCAACAGTAACAAATCTGGTATCAAAGGCAATATAGCCTGTTATTTCTTTAGCTGCTTCTTTGGGTTCTGGATAGTACCAAGCAGCATTTTCACTTAGCTTGTCTCCCTGAATATGATAATAATAAGCCAATCCTTTCCAAGGGCAAGTAGTATGGTGATCACTTTCTAATAAAAAAGAGTTATCAACTGAATCTTTTGGGAAATAATGATTTTCTTCTAAAAAAATTGTTTTATCAGATTCAGCGATTACTGTTCCTTCGTAGGAAGCACGGATCATTTTATTTCACTCCTTTGTTTAAATTCTCTTTCTAGGTACATAATGGGTATGAAGAAGGTTGTGTGCTTTTTCTCCTCCGGGCTCACCAAGATACTCTTCATATAATTTCTTAATATATGGGTTTTCGTGGGATTTCCGGATCTTCTTATTTTGGTCAGATTGATAAATAGCCATTTGTCTTTTTTTGATAATTTCCATGTCTCCATGGTGGTAAGGCTGGCCTCCACCACCAATACATCCTCCCGGGCAAGCCATTATTTCAATTGCATCAAAATGAGAGATTCCCTTTTGGATATCTTCAAGAAGTTTTCTTGCGTTTCCAAGACCATGAGCAATACCTATTCTTAAATTCCGGTCTCCAATTTTAACTGTTGCTGAACGGATTCCTTCCATACCTCGAAGTTGTTTGAAATTAACTTCTTCTAAAGTTTCATTCGTCATCCACTCATAAGCGGTACGTACTGCAGCTTCAATAACACCGCCTGTGGTTCCAAATATTACAGCTGCACCTGTGCTTTCTCCCAAAATGGAATCGAAATTGCTATCAGGTAATCGATTAAAACTAATTCCAGCTTCTATAAGCATGTGCCCCAATTCTCTTGTGGTGATAACAATATCAACATTTTCATTATCATCCTTGGTTAGCTCTGAACGTTTAGCTTCAGCTTTTTTAGCTAAGCATGGCATAACTGAAACCATTACGATATCTTTAGGATCAATACCCATCTTTTCAGCATAATAGCTTTTAGTAATAGAACCCAACATAATCATTGGTGACTTACAGGTTGAAGGAATATCAAGCAAATCAGGGAACTGATGCTCAAAGAATTTAACCCACGCAGGACAACAACTTGTAAGCATGGGTAGTGTGCCACCATTTTCAATCCTATTTATAAGTTCTGTAGCTTCCTCCATAATTGTAAGATCTGCACCAAAATTAGTGTCAAAAATTGCATCAAAATGAAGAGCTCTTAAAGCACTAACTAATTTACCAGTGCTAATTGTTCCAGGTTCCATTCCAAAAATTTCACCTATAGCAACCCGTACCGCTGGAGCTGCTTGAACTACTACATGTTTATTTGGATTATTTAATGCTTGCCAAACTTTAGCTGTATTATCAATTTCTGTTAGAGCCGCTGTTGGACAAACAGCTACACATTGACCGCAGAAAGTACAGGATGTATCAGCCATATCAAGGTGGAAGGCGGGACCAACAATAACATTAAAGCCCCGATCTACTGCAGACAAAATCCCACAAGTCTGAAGTTCATTACAAACAGTTTCACATCTGCGACACATTATGCATTTGTTTGGATCCTTAATTAAGGCAAAAGAAGAGCTATCTTTTTCGTAATGCATTTTTTCACCAGTATAGTGGATCTCTCTGACATTAAGATCTTGAGCAAGTTTTTGTAAATCACAGTCCAGGTTTTTAGTACAAACCAAACAATCTGATGGATGATTAGAAAGCAATAGTTCAACAGCCATTCTTCTTGCAGAGATTGCTCTTATTGTATCTGTGCGGATTACCATTCCATCTGAACAAGCTTCTGCGCAAGAAGGTACAAGATTTCGCCTTCCTTCAACTTCAACCACACAAACTCTGCAGGATGCGTTTTGATTTTTAATACCAAACTCCTTTAGGTCAAGGTGACAGAGAGTGGGTATTTTTAGATTTACCTGACGGGAGGCCTCCAAGATAGTTGTTCCCTCAGGGACTTGTATGTGCATATCATTTATTACAATATTTAACATTTTCATTGGGGAACCTCCTTATGGTTTAATAATTGCATCGAATCGACAAGCATCAAAGCAGGCGCCGCAAGCGATACAAAGATCAGGATCAATTACATGTTTTTCTTTAGGCTTTCCTGAGATTGCATTAACGGGGCAAACTCTTGCACAGGCAGTACAACCGATACATTTTTCTTCATTAATAGAGTATTTTAGAAGAGCCTTACATCTTCCAGCAGGACAATTCTTATCGCTAATGTGAGCAAGATATTCGTCATAAAAATATTCTAGGGTACTAAGCACTGGATTAGGGGCAGATTGCCCAAGTCCACAAAGGGAACTATCTTTAATCATTCTTCCCAGAGCCTGTAGTTTATCAATATCTTCCAGGGTACCTTCTCCTTCGGATATTTTCACAAGGATCTCATACATTCTTTTTGTTCCAAGCCTACAAGGAGTACATTTCCCGCAGGACTCATCTTGAGTAAACTCTAGATAAAATTTAGAGATATCTACCATGCAGTCATCTTCATCTAGAACGATCATTCCTCCAGAGCCCATCATGGAACCTATTGCAAGAAGGCTCTCATAGTCTATAGGTGTATCCAAATCCCGAGTTGTAATTACTCCTCCCGATGGTCCACCGGTTTGAACTGCCTTAAATTTTTTGTCATCTATAATTCCGCCACCAATTTCGTAAATAATTTCCCTTAGGGTTGTACCCATAGGAACTTCGATTAATCCGTTATTATTAATTTTTCCTGCAAGGGAAAAAACTTTTGTTCCCTTAGATTTTTCTGTACCCATTGAACTAAACCATTGGGGACCATTTAGAATAATTGGTGATATATTTGCGAAAGTCTCAACATTATTTACGGAAGTTGGTTTTTTTCTGTAACCTTCATTTGATGGGAAGGGTGGTTTTTTTGTTGGTTCTCCCCGTTTTCCTTCAACAGAATGAATTAGAGCAGTTTCTTCCCCGCAAACGAAAGCTCCAGCTCCAAGCTTTATTTTAATATCAAAGTTAAAACCACTATCAAAAATATCTTTCCCAAGGAAGCCCATTTCATAAGCTTCTTTAATTGCAATTTCCAGTCGTTGTATTGCTAGGGGATATTCTGCACGAATGTAAATAATTCCTTGAGAAGCTCCGATAGCAAAACCAGCAATAGCCATGGCTTCTAGAATGGAATGAGGATCGCCTTCCAGAATGGATCGGTCCATGAAAGCTCCAGGATCTCCTTCATCTGCATTACAGAAAATATATTTTTCATCAGAGATGGGTGTTCTTGTTAGTTCCCATTTTAATCCAGTTGAAAAGCCACCGCCCCCTCGTCCCCGTAAACCACTAGATTTTACTATTTCAATTACATCTTCAGGTACCATAGTTGTGAGAACTCTTCCTAAAGCTTCATAACCTCTATATGCAATAAATTCAAGTATGTTTTCTGGATCAATGTTACCGCAGTTTCGAAGTGCGACACGATGTTGTTTTTTGTAGAAACTAATATCAAGTTGTTTAGGTAAAGGTTTATGTGAATTTGGGTCTTTATAGAGGAGTCTGTCGATAATTTTATTATTGATTATATGTTCATCGATAAGTTCATCAATATCGTTCATACCAACTTTTACATAAAACACGTCCTCAGGATGAATCTTAACAATAGGTCCTTGGCTACAAAATCCAAAGCAACCAGTTTGTGAAACAAGAACTTCTTTTTCCAAACCTCTTTTCTTTATTCCTTCTCGACAAGCTTCTATCATTTTAAGACTTTCGGCAGATACACAACCAGTGCCACCGCAGAAAAGGATATGTTTCTTATAATCGTCTGTTGCTTCGGGAATGTCTTCTTCGCGAAGTTTTATCTTCATGAATTCTTTGTTTCTTAGTTCCCAAAGGTCTTCCAGGCTTTTAATTTTCATAAATTAGGATTCCTCCTCATCACGATTTTTGTAGCTTTCGATTATCCCAGGAACATCTTCAGCATGAATATGGCCATAAACCTTGTCATTAACCATAACAACAGGGGCTAAGCCACAGGCGCCAATACAACGAATATCCGTTAGTGTGAAAAGGTTGTCAGGGGTAGTTTCTCCAGTTTTGACTCCAAGAATCCTTGTAAATTCAGACATTACTTTGTCAGCACCTTTTACAAAGCAAGCGGTACCCATACAAACGTTTATAGTGTATGTTCCTCTTTTTTCTTCATTAAAATAGGAATAAAAAGTTACTACACCATAAATGTGAGCTGCTGGAAGATCAAGCTTCCGTGCTATGTAGAGCTGTAACTCACTAGGAAGGTAACCAAAAAGTTCTTGTGCTTTATGAAGAACAGCAATTACCTCATCCTTTTTGTTTGGAAATGAATCAATAAAGGCATCCAAAACCGGAAGCTTTTCAGAAGCATTTTCCAATTTATATACATCTTCCATAAAAAATACATCCTTCCCTGATTATTTCCTAAAGCTTACCCTTAAACACCATAAAGAAAAAGAAAAATATATAAAAAAATGTTAAAATAATCCAGATGGGACGCTTCCATCTGGATCGTTTTATCCACAGGAGGAAAATATATGAAAAAATATTTCTACATATTGGCAGGAGGAGCTGCCGGTGCAACATTGCGTTTTTTAGTAAATGGTAGAGACATTAAATTATTTATGGACAAATTTCCAACTGGCACCTTTATTGTTAATATAGCCGGAGCATTTTTACTCGCCTTTTTTCTAAGATGGGCCTCGAAAAAGGATTCTTTTAATGAAAACCTTCATTATGCAATTGCCCCTGGTTTTTTAGGTGCCTTTACTACTTTTTCAACTCTGTGCAAAGAAACCACATTTTTAATCATAGAAGCGAATTATTCATTAGTTCTCTTTTATTTGTTTATTTCAATTTTTGCTGGTTTATCAATCTCTTGGTTGGGTTTTACTCTATCGGGATGGAGTAGGGGAAAAATATAATGGAGATTTTATTAGTAGCCTTAGGAGGTGGGCTAGGAAGTCTAACTCGCTTTAGGATTGGTAAAATGTTAATCGGAAAAAGTGGAGGAACGATACCACTAGGCACTTTTTTTGTGAATATTTCAGGTGCTATTTTTTTAGGATTTATTTCAGGATACCCAGGATTCTCAGAAGGATATGGATATAGATTTTTGGGGGATGGATTTTTAGGAGCCTATACAACATTTTCTACATTTATGTATGAAGGGTTTGATCTTTTTAGGGAGAGAAAAATAATTAATGCAGTGGTTTATATATTATTAAGCCTTATTCTAGGGATAATTGGATTTATAATTGGTTTTTTTGTTGCTCGTTCCTGTTGTGGATAAAGTGAGTCAAATAGAAGCGTCCCCTGTGGGGCGGGTGAGGCGCCAAAGGGCTGCCCCGGCTAAGGTTGAAAGCATAATTATAATTGTACTCTGGGTCAAATTTTCCAGAGTAACAAGTAGCATAACTGAAAGACTAAAAAAGATCAGTCCTTTTTGGATGTTTTGATTTCCCAAGGCTTTACCAAGATCATCAAAAATTTTTTGATCTTTTCCAAGGAAATAGTATTGGAAGATAGTTAATACAATTAGCAAAGTTCTGATTCCATAAATCACTACTGGGCTAAGACTGGAAAATGTCTGGAAAAATTCCACTTCTGGATAGATTATAAATAGTAAAATAGTTAAAGCAAAAGCACCAGCGGTTAGCAAAAGAAAGACATTTCCTTTATCATATCTGAACCAGGAAATAAAAAACATTAATGCTAGGATCGTGAAATAAACTCCGTTTTCCCGGCTGAAACTCAAATATCCTCCTAATAAAACTAATGACAGAATATCAATCAAAGTTGGTTCATAACCACAGATGCCGCTAATGAAGCGTAAAGCTAGAAGAATGAAAAATAAAGGACCAAGATTTATTCCATCATAGAAATAGAAAAAAATTAGTCCGATTGCAATAAAAGCTGATAAAAAGGCGGAGTACTCTTTTTCTGGGTCAATTTCCCTAGTGATTCCCCAGGCGAAGAAAAAACCTGCGGCACAAAATAAGCCTTGAACTATATCTTTGGTCAATACATAAATTGCAAATGCTGAAAATAAACTGATCCCAAGCATTAGTCGATTAGTAGGATAATTTATGTCGATTTTCCGTCCCAGAGTAAATTTCAGAATCTTCATTTCTCTCACTCATTCCAGCCAATTATTTTTATTAAAGCTGTATTATGATATCCATAAGCACTTACAGGATAATTAATCCTATCCGTTGTATTAGAGTTTATTAAATAATCTATAAAATTCCCCTCATCATCATAAATAACATCAGTAATTATCACAGCATGTTTCCAACGCTCTTCAGTGCCGTAAATAATAACATCCCCAATTTCTCCAGCAAAGAAATCTTCACTTACCATAGCAACCATTCCAAAACCAGAATTTTTCTTTACATAATTGTAAAATTCATTAACTCCAGTCCAGGATGAAGACCTTCCCCAAGGAGTCTGCCTACTATTTATTCTGTCATCATAAAATTTCCATTGACTTTCAAAATATCCCTTTGTGTCCATTGGTATTCCACCAGCATAGATGTTTTGTGAAACGTAATTGTTACAATTTCCACCTCTATCATCATAGACCAGCCATTCTGGATTTCTTTTTACCTCTTTAGGACTTACCCACTTCATTGCATTTGCAACAGCAGCTTCCCTGTCATAGGGGTGATCAGCAGTTGGCAAAGTCTCTGCCAATCCAACATGATCTGCAGAATCCTCATTAAAACCTAATAATCTTTCATCAATATTATCTTTGGCTTCTAATAGCAATTTATTTGTAATTTCACTTAGAATTTTTTCAGTATCAATAATGATTTCTGGGGCAAGGAGTTCTTTTTCATGATTATATAAATCTTCAATGAGATAATATACATCTTCAAATTTTTGGTGGGAGAGTATTTCAAACTCCCCATCATCATTAAAATTTAAAAGAAAGTGGTGATCAACCCCAGAAGTGTGGGAGTCTATATCAGGAAGAAAAGAGAAATTTATAGTGTTGTATTCCTTGAGGATTATTTCATATTGTAATTCGTTTTCCTCAGATGGAGCGAAGGATACAATTTCTCCAGTAAATTCATATCTTTTAAAAGAAATATCATTTTTTTTAAGTTGTCTTAGATTGATCAAATATTCCAATGATCTCTGATTTAGAATCGAGCTTTCAAGGCCATCAAAATTTTCGGTATCAAAATATTTTGTAAGGTCTCTGGATTCTAAAGAGGAAAGTGCTTCAAAATAATCCGTAAAATAGGAGGCTAAAAGCTCTTCAATTACTCTCCCTGGTTCTTCAGGAGCTTTATTAATAATAGTAACCCTTCCAGTAAGTTCTGGTTCTCCAGATGCCAGTTCCGGTGAATCAATGGCAGAGGAGGTGGAAGAGCACCCCGAAATTAATATAATAGTTGAAATCATGAGGATTAAAATTATTTTAGTTTTGATAAGAATCCCTCCTAATTGTAATTATTATAATAAGGTATTTTTAAAAAAATAAAAAGCAAAAATTAAAAGTTATTTCCTTAAAAAGTTATATTTTGATATTATGATAGAAGAGGTTGAAAGAAATATATTTACTAAAAAAGAAGGGATGACAAATATGAAAAATCCAATAGTTACAATTGAAATGGAAAATGGTGGGGTAATAAAAGCAGAACTCTATCCAGAGATTGCTCCAAATACGGTAAAGAGTTTTATTTCTTTAATTAATAAAGGTTATTATGATGGATTGATATTCCACAGAGTTATTCCAGGATTTATGATTCAAGGAGGGTGTCCTCAAGGGCAAGGAACAGGAGGACCAGGTTATCGCATAAAAGGGGAATTTAATGCCAATGGATTTAATAATCCTCTAAAACATGAAAGAGGAGTATTATCAATGGCTCGTTCTAGAGAAAATGATTCTGCTGGCTCCCAGTTTTTTATAATGGTTGCAGATTCAGATCACCTTGATGGACAGTATGCAGGATTTGGGAAAGTAATAGAAGGAATGGAAACAGCAGATAAAATTGTAATGGAAAAAACCAGTTTCTTTGGGGATAAGCCAGCTCAAGACCAAGTAATGAAAAAAGTAACAGTAGAAACCTTCGGCGAAACATACGAAGAGCCAGAAAAAGCCTAACCCAGGGGACGCTTCCATCTGGCTCACTTTATCCACAGCAACAAAGTTGATTCAATTACAACCACAACAGACAAGAGGTAATGAGAAATGGAACTGACAAAAAGGAAGATGTATATTATTTTATCAGTAATGATGGTCGGCGCTTTTTCAGGCTCCCTTTCTCAAAGCCTCCTTACCTCAGCTTTACCCGCTATAATGCTTGATTTTCAGATAAGTGCAACTTTAGGCCAATGGCTCACAACCGTATATATCATGGTTCTTGGAATAGCGACATCTACAACAGCATATTTGATAAATCGTTTTACTACTAGAAGGTTATTTATAACTGCAATGACACTGTTTTTTACAGGATGTATGATATCTATTTTCGCACCATTTTTTGCAATTTTAATTTTATCTAGGATACTCCAGGCATTTGGTGCAGGGATAATGATGCCTTTAATTCAGGTAACAGCTTTGAATAGTTTTCCCCCTGAAGAACACGGTCGTGCAATGGGATTAGTGGGTTTTGTTGTTGCCTTTGGTCCAGCGATAGGACCAACTTTATCAGGATTAGTTGTAGATGCTTTTGGTTGGAGAAGTATTTTTTACATCCTTGGTGTAGTGTCTTTTCTTGTAATAATAGCTGCATATTTTAATATTGTTAATGTCGGAGAAAATCATCGGTGTAAAATGGATTTTATTTCAGCTACAGTCTATGGACTGGGATTCTCTGCATTAATGTTAGGGGTTACATATCAAGAATTACGAGGTTTCCTAGATTTTCAAACAATAATATCTTTTGCAACAGGTTTTTTTCTTCTTTATATTTTTGTAAAAAGACAATTAGGCAAACAAGAACCTTTACTTCGTCTAGATCTTTTTAAAAGCTTTACCTTTTCAATTACAACTATTTTAAATGTTATAACATATTGGTGTATGATGTCCGGAACAATAATGGTTCCTATCTATATTCAATCAGTTAAAGGACTTCCTGCTCTTACCTCAGGGTTGGTTTTACTTCCCGGGTCACTTTTATTGGCAGTTCTTAGTCCAGTTACGGGATATTTACTAGATAAGTATAATGCTCGATTCGTATCCTTGATTGGGATGTTCTTATTGATGATCGGGGCAAGCTCCTTTGCCTTTTTTACTATTGATACAGGTGTCTATATCGCATCTTTTTTTTATGGGCTTAGAATGATAGGTGTAGCCTTTTTATTGATGCCACTTACAGCCTACGGAATAGGAACACTAAACAAAGAAAGCGTTCCCCACGGTACCGCTATAGTAATTTCTGTGAGACAAATGATAGGTGCACTAGGAGCATCAATTTTGGTTGCAATAATGGCAGCAGTATCATCCAACCCCCAGGTTATAGATATGCAAGGGGTAAATGCAGCCTTCGGAACCCAGGGACTTATTGTTTTTTTCGGACTGATAGCAACTATTAAATATATAAAGTAGTGAGCCAAATGGGACGCTTCCATTTGACTCGATTTATCCACAGGGGGTCATTATGGACATTGAAATAAAAGAAATATATTTTGGTACACCAGAATACGCAGAAGAACTAGCACTTCGCAATGAAGTTCTGCGAAAGCCATTAGGCATGAATTTATATGATCAGGATTTGAGCGCAGAAAAAAATTATATTAGAATAGCAGCATTCATTAATAACTTTGATAAAAAAGACCATGGAGAAAAGAAAATTGCTGGAACTCTATTACTTGTTCCTAAAGACAAAGAAGTGATTCAGATGAAACAAATGGCCGTTGATGAAAGTTTTAGAGGCTGGGATATTGGAACAAAGATTATTAAATTCGCAGAAGACTTGATAAGTAAGAAAGGTTATAAAAAAATTGTATTTAATGCACGGAAGGTGGCGTTGCCCTTTTACTTAAAAGCTGGATATGAAATTGAAGGAGAAGAATTCGAAGAAGTAGGCATACCACATTTTAAAATGAAAAAAGAATTAAATAAATAAAACACCCCTGAATTCTGGGCTACCAGATATCAAGGGTGAATTGTAAGGGATGTATTATCGGATCTAACCTATTTTTTTAGTAAGTCACGTATTTCGGTTAATAAAACAACATCTTCAGAAGGTTCAGGAGGAGGAGCAGGTGCTTCTTCTTCTTTTTTCTTCATTTTAGTTATAGCTCTTATTGTCATAAATAAAATAAATGCAACGATTATAAAATCAACAATAGCTTGAGCAAAGGCACCATATCTAATAGCAAGTTCTGCAGTTGTTTCTGTAGCTGGAGTAATTACATATTTCATGTCTGCAATGGAGTTTTGCCCCATTAAAATTCCGACCATCGGCATAATAACATCGTTAACAAAAGATGTAACAATTTTACCAAAAGCGCCACCAATAATTACCGCAACCGCCAAGTCAAGAACGTTGCCTTTAATGGCAAAATCTTTAAAGTCTTTTAACATTTAGTCAGATCCTTTCATGATATTTTTTTATTTATTATTCATATTATACCCAGCAAATTAAAGATATTAAACCTGTGGATAAAGTGAGCCAAATGGAAGCGTCCCCTGGGAGCGTTAGAATTCTTTGTTTTCGTATATTCTCAAGGAGATTAAGTAAGAACCGAGCAACATAATCATCGAGATTAAGAGGCTGATACAATAAAATTCTGGAATCGTAATGCTATTAAATTTTTCTCCAATTAATCCCGACAAAAAGGTTGGAAGAAAGAAAATTAACATAAACAGAATAATATTAAAGAAACGCATATATTTGCCCCCAAATTTTATATAAAGAGGATAATAAATACTACTTAAGAATGAAACACTCAGAAGAACAGCTAAAACGTCACTTAAAGAAATTAGACGATCTAAAGGAGGGAATCCAATAGTGTAGATTATTAAGCCAATAACGCCCATGATAACCATTGTTATTAAGACTGAACCTAGAAAAGTTAAATATTTTGCCATAACAATGGTATTCCTCTTAAGGGGCAGACTATTAAGAATTATATCAGAGTTGTTTTTTTCTTCGTGGGCTATCGCGGTCATAATTAGAATATAAGAGATTGCAGAGCCCCCCATTATATATTTAAAACCAGCAAAAGATGCATCTTGAAATGCAAAAAAAACAAAAATACCATAACCAATCATAAAATAAAGACTTTTTTTCTGCATAAGAAAATCTTTTTTTATCAGATTAAACATGTGATTTTTCCTCCCTTGCATAAAAAACCATAATTTCTTCTAGAGACGGTTTTTCATATAAAGCTTGATCACCAAAAACTTTTTTGATTAATTCAGGATTTTTCCCTAGCCCTTCAAAGCCGAAAGAGTTAATTTTTGTCCCGATAAAATTACTTTTCATTGTTTCCCCAAGGGAGTTCCATAATTCTAAGTCTCCTCGAACTAAAAGAAATTCATCTCCAATTACCTCCTTGGATTTACTGAAAACCATTTCTCCATTGTTTATAAAAGTTATATAATCAGCTATTTTATCAAGATCGTTAGTTATATGACTGGAAAACAAAATTCCTTTATTTTCATTTTGGATAACTTCCCGTAATAAATCCAAAACTTCTGAACGAAAAACTGGATCCAGCCCTGAGGTCGGTTCATCCATAATTATGAAATCAGGATCATGGGCAAGGGCTAAGGCTAGAGAAAGTTTCATTTTCATCCCTTTGGAAAGCTCTTTAACTTTTCTTTTCCCAGGAAGGTTAAAATCTTTCTGCATGGAAATAAATTTTTCGTCATCCCAGTTTTTGTAAAAAGGAGCAATAAAATTTTTCGTCTGATTTACGGTAAGTTCTTCATAAAAATAGTTTTCATCATAAACAAAGCCAATTCGTTCCTTGATCAAAAGGCTCTTACTTTTATCATTATTATCTAAATTAAAAATGAGGACTTCCCCACCATCAGCTTTCATTAAACCCATCAAAATTTTAATTAAGGTTGTTTTTCCGGATCCGTTAGGCCCAATTAGGCCCATTATATAACCTTTTTCCAAAGAAAATGAAATATTGTTTAATGAGAATTCTTTGAAATTTTTAGTTAGATTTTTCACCTCTAAAATATTATTTATATTTGAATTAAAATCAGTCATTGTATTCACCTTCTTCATAAAAGATTGAAATTATTTCAAAAATTTCATTCTTGCTAAGTCCCATTTCTCTTCCGTTCTTAATCAGAACCCGTAGTTCTTCTTCAAAATCTCGATATCTCTTCTCCCTCAGAAAATCCTGATTTTCTGAAGAAACAAAGGATCCTTTACTTGGAATGGTTTCGATAAAGCCTTCTCTTTCAAGTTCTTCATAAGCACGCTTTGTAGTTATTACGGAAATTTGCAAATCTTTTGCTAAGGCCCGGATTGAAGGCAGAGAATCTCCTGGTTCAAGCAGTCCTTTTATTATACTTCCTTTAAGTTGTCGAATTATTTGTTCATATAAAGGTTCTTGAGAAGAATTAGACAAAATTATTTTCAAAAGGAAACCCCTCTCTCTCTCAATTGACTGTTCATTTCGTATATATACAGTATACACAAAACAGCAAAAAAAACAAGAAAAATAGTAAATTTCAAAAAAGTTTTAAAATATTGATATTAATTTTTTATTTTGGGTAAGGCCTAGATAAGACTAAATAAAGAAAGAAAGGAGGACTTTAAATGAAAGTCTATGTTGACAGAGATCTATGTATAGGGTGCAGAGCTTGTGAAATTCATTGTCCGGATATCTTTAAAGTTGATGAACACAATATCTCTACAGTTATTTTTAATGGTAAAGTAGTTGGCTCTGTTCTAAAATGTGCACGACAGGCAGAAGAAGCTTGTCCATCTGGGGCTATCAGGGTTGATAAAATGGGCGGATTCCCCGAAGAAGCTTTAAGGGGAGTATAGAAGCAAACAAAAGACACCATTGAATTTAAAGAGCAATGGTGTCTTTCCTTTTTAAAATATTAAAAATTAATTACCTACTTTAGTGCTTTGACAATCTCTCTACAAAAAGCTGGAAGATCTCTAGGCATCCTAGAAGTTATCAGATTCTCATCTATAACCACTTCTTCATCAAAATATTGTCCCCCGGCATTAATTAAATCATCCTTAATGCTTGGATAACAGGTAAATTTCTTTCCATCAATAACTCCCGCAGAAACCAATACCCATCCTGCGTGACAAATTGTCGCAACTAACTTTCCTTCATCAAAAGCTTTCTTAACAATTTTAAGTGTTGATTTATCCAGACGCATCTTATCTGGCGCATATCCCCCTGGGATTACAATTCCATCGAAATCATCATCAAGGCACTCGTAGGATAATAAGTCAGCTTCTACAGGTAAACCAACCTTACTTTTAAAATATTTAGTTTTACCGGATGCAATAAGTATAACCTCATGACCTTCCTCAAGTAGTCGATAATATGGGACCCAAAGTTCCACCTCATTATATAAGTCCTGTACAAACATCCCGATTTTTTTCATTAAAAATTCACTCTCCTTTAATCGCTTTATATTAAAATAAACAAAAATCCCCTCTTGTAAACCTGAAAAATATTATAAATATGGTATTATTGTAATGATTAAAATATAATTAGTGAAAATATATTAAGGATGATGACTTATTAATACCAATAGTAATATAGATATTTTAAATGAGGGGAATTTTCTCCCTCTAAGTAAAAAAGAAATGTTAAAAAGAGGTTGGGATGTTCCTGATTTTGTTTTTGTAACTGGGGATGCTTATGTCGACCATCCATCTTTTGGGACAGCAGTAATAACTAGACTTCTTGAGAGCCGGGGATACAAGGTTGCAATTCTTGCTCAACCAGATTGGCGAGATAACAATAGTTTCAAGATTTTTGGCAAACCCAGATTAGGGTTCCTAATTACTTCTGGCAACATAGATTCAATGGTAAACCACTACACCACCGCCAAGAGAAAAAGAAGTGAGGATTTATATTCTCCCGGAGGTGGAGCGGGACATCGGCCGGACAGGGCAGTTATGGTGTATTCTCGAAAAATACGCGAAATTTACAGTGATATTCCTATCATCATTGGTGGGATTGAAGCAAGTCTTAGAAGATTGGCTCACTATGATTATTGGGATAACAAGGTTCGTCGGTCAATTCTTCTTGATTCACAAGGAGATTTGCTGATTTATGGCATGGGAGAAAAACAGATAACGGAAATTGCAGAGTTATTGGATGCCGGCATTCCGATTAAAGAGATCACTTCTGTAAAGGGAACAGCTTGGAAAACAAAAGATGCTAACAAAATTGAATCATTATTAAAAGATGAAAATCCGATTTTCCTTCCAAACTACGACCAGATTATTGAGTCAAAGAAAAGATATGGGGAAAGTTTTATGCTTCAATATAACAATACGGATTCAATTACAGGGAAAATTCTTATAGAACCCTATAGAGATTATCATGTTGTTGTAAATCAACCCCAGGCACCCTTAACTCAAAAAGAACTTGATAAAATTTATGCACTTCCCTATGAGCGAAATTACCATCCTCGATATGAAAAAGCGGGGGGCATTCCTGCGATTCAAGAGGTTAAGTATAGCTTGATAAGTTCTAGAGGTTGTTTTGGAGGATGTAATTTTTGTGCATTAACTTATCATCAGGGAAGAGTTGTACAAGCTAGGAGTCATGAATCTATAGTTGTAGAAGCTGAAAAGTTGACCCATGAACCTGATTTTAAAGGATATATTCACGATGTTGGAGGACCAACAGCAAATTTCAGAGGACCATCCTGCCAAAAACAGCTTAAATATGGAGTTTGCCGTCACAAGCAATGTCTTTTTCCAGAGCCGTGTTCAGAATTGGTAATTGATCACAAAGATTATCTTCAGCTTTTAAAGAAATTAAAAAACATCCCTCAGGTAAAAAAAGTATTTATTCGTTCTGGAATAAGATATGATTACCTGATGCATGATAAAAACAGCAAAGAATTTATTGAAGTTTTATGTAAAGATCATGTTAGCGGACAGCTAAAAGTCGCACCAGAGCATATTTCTGATAATGTTTTACACATGATGGGGAAGCCTGGGAAAGATATTTTTGAAAAATTTGTAAAAACATATTTTGAAACAAGTAAAAAAATGGGTAAGGAACAATATCTAGTTCCCTACTTAATGTCTAGTCATCCTGGTTCAACTCTTCAAGACGCGATTCAACTTTCTGAGTATTTGAGAGATACAGGATATACTCCAGAGCAGGTGCAGGACTTTTATCCTACGCCAGGAACACTTTCAACCTGTATGTACTATACGGAGATGGATCCAAGGACAATGGAAAAGGTTTATGTTCCAAAAACACCGGAGGAAAAATCCATGCAGCGTGCCCTGATCCAATATAAAAAGCCAGGAAATTATCAGCTTGTTTATAAAGCGTTGATGAAGGCGGGAAGAGAAGACCTTATCGGCTTTGATAAAAGAAGTCTGATTCGTCCAGGTGGGAAAATAGTAGAGGATAAAAAGATAAAAAAAGATAAGATTCCTTTAAAAAGTGAGAAAAGAAACTACAAGAAGACAACAAAGA
>CAZNNQ010000004.1:0-52140 GCA_964574445.1 uncultured Eubacteriales bacterium | reverse complement strand
GAAGACAACAAAGAAAGGGCGTGGAAGATAATGTTTTGGTCAATTGTTATAGGTATTACAGCAGGATTTTTAGCGGGAAAAATAATGAGAGGCAAGGGTTTTGGATTACTTGTTAATTTAGTTGTAGGTGTAATAGGGTCCTTTGCAGGGGGGTATATTTTTAAACTTATAGGCCTTTCCGCTCAAGGTTTAACAGGGGAATTATTAATGTCAACTGTTGGTGCGATAGCCTTTCTTGCAATTCTTAGAGTCCTTAAGTAAGAGGGGACGCTTCCAACTGGTTCACTTTATCCACAGGTTAGTTATTTAAAAAACTTATAATATAAAAAGATATGTCTAAAGGATGATTTTAGTCCTCGGGGCATATCTTTTTTTATTTCTTAATTAATTTCCCAGGTACCTGTGGATAAAACGAGCCAAATGGAAGCGTCCCCTCCGCTTCGCCCTTGACTTATCAATATTTTTAGAGTAACTTTTTGGTTAGTAAGTGCTAACTAACCAAAAAGTGAGGTAATCAAATTGAAATCAAACAAACTAACAAAGGAAGAAAGAAAAGATTCTTTAATAAAAGCTGCATCTTTACTTTTTATGAAAAAAGGATATCACGAGACAAAAACTAAGGATATTGCTCAAGCTGTTGGCGTAACAGAGCCAATAATTTACAAACATTTTTCCGGTAAACAGGAGCTATTTTTTGAAGTTATCTATGAAATAGCAAGCAGACTGATAGATGGCCTTAATATAAAAAAAGAAGTGGAGCCACAAGAATTTCTACAAAAATTTATTTACTTACATATGGAAAAAGTTGAAAAACATTTTGACTCCATAAAATTCATATTAGTTCAAATTATTAATGAACCTGAAGTTAGAGAGACCTTTAAAACAACCCTCCTACCAAAAATGAAGAAAAAAATCCGCCCATTGATTAAAAACTTAAATCCAGAAAAAGAAATGTTTGAATTTGAACTTTTTGTTCTTGCGGGGATGTTGATTGTTTTCGAAATGGCTCAGGGTCTATTTAAATACTCTCCTGATTCTATGTCTCGCAAGGAATTGAGCGAAAAGATAGCTTCCAGTTTCCTTGCAGTAATTAAAAACCAAAGGGAGGAAAAATAGAGTATGAAAAAGAAATTAATTCCAATAATCATAGTAATAGCCATTTTTATATTTACGATTTTCTTTTTGGTTAATAGTATATTTGCAAAAAATGAATTAATTACATCCGGTACCATTCAAGGACGAGAGATTATTCTTACCGCTCAGGTATCAGGCCAGATTAAAGAAGTATTAAAAAACGAAGGAGATTTGGTAGAGGAAGAGGATTTACTTCTATTGATTGACGATACAGATTATCAACTAAACTATCAGAAGGCAGAGTCAGCTCTAAAAATTTCTCAAGCTAAGCTCCAAGAGGGATTGAAGGGTTCAACTCACGAAGAATTGCAAAAAGCGATCACCTCGATTAGCCAAGCAGAATCAAATACTGCAGCATTAAATCTTAAGAAAGAGGTGCTTATTAAGGATTATCAAAAACTTGAAAAATTGGTAGAATCTGGAGGATTTTCTCAAAACGATCTAGATAAGCTGGATTCTGAGATTAAAATTCTGGAAGAACAAATAAATGCTGCAAAAAAACAAGAAGAAAGCGCCTATTGGCAGTTAAAAATAATGGAGTCTGGTGCTGGAGATGAGATGATTCAGGCCTTAGAAGCTCAAGTTCAAGGAAACAAATCAGATGTTCTCCTTGCGGAAAATAAAATTGCACATACAAAAATTACCAGCTCGATTAATGGAAGAATAAGTGGAATTTTTCTCGATAAAGGTGAAAATGTTATGGCAGGAAGCCCAGTTCTATCCCTCCTAGACCCTCATGAACTTTGGGTCAGGGTTTATGTGCCTGAAGGAGAAATCGGCAAAATATTTGTAAATCAAGAAGCAGAACTTATTGTTGATACCTTTCCAGATCAGATATTTTCTGGCAAAGTAACTCAAATTTCTGATCAAGCACAGTTCACCCCAAAAAATGTACAGACAAAAGATCAGAGAACCAGCACAGTTTTTCCGGTAAAAATTTCAATAACTGAGGGCTTTGATAAGTTAAAACCAGGAATCACTGCGGAGATTAAACTAATACCACAGGAGAACTCAGATGAAGAATAATGGTAAAAATAATCAGGATGTCATTGTTCTTGACCACTTAACAAAAGAATTCGGTGATAAAAGAGTGGTAAATCAACTAACATTTTCTGTGCCTGCTGGTAAAATATTTGGTTTCCTTGGACCAAATGGATCAGGAAAATCAACCACGATAAGAATGATCTGTGGAATTCTTAGTCCAACCTCTGGTGAAGGAAATGTTCTAGGATATGACATCAGAAGTGAAGCAGAACTTATTAGACTAAATATTGGGTATATGTCTCAAAAATTTAGTTTGTACCATGATCTCACCGTTGAAGAAAATCTATATTTTTACGGAAAGGTTTATGGCGTGGAAGAACCAAAGCTTTCAGAGAGAATAAGGGAAGTTAAATCTTTTCTCCAACTTGAAAAAAGAGCTAAAGATATAGTAGATACCTTATCAGGTGGATGGAAACAAAGGGTTGCTCTAGGTTGTGCACTTCTTCATGAACCTAAGCTCATTATTCTTGATGAACCAACCGCCGGAGTTGATCCCGTTTCACGAAAGGTGTTTTGGCAAATTTTAAAAGGATTAGCAAGTGATGGTATAAGCATCCTTATAACTACTCATTACATGGATGAAGCTGAACTTTGCGATCTGATAGCAATTATCTATCAAGGAAATTTAATTTCATTTGGTACTCCAGAGGAGATACGCATAAAGCACAAAGAAAAGAATATCGAAGATTCCTTCATTAGCATCGTGACAGAAGGAGGAGATAATTGGTATGAGTAATTTAATCAAGAAGATCAAAGGGATAAATATTAGTAGATTTAAAGCAATAGTTTATAAAGAATTTATACACATAAAACGAGATAAGCCAAGTTTGGCTATAGCATTTATGATGCCCTTGATGCTCCTTTTTCTTTTTGGTTATGCTGTAACAACTGATGTAGAAAATATAGATCTAGTTGTTTATGATCAATCAAAAAGCCAGGCCAGTCTTGAGTTAATTGAAAGTTTTACTCAATCGGGAGTATTTATTTTTAAAGAATATGCTTTTTCAATGCTTGAAGTTGAGAGTGCCTTAGATTCCGGTAATAGTAGGGCTGCACTAATAATTCCCCCCGCTTATCACAAGGATATTTATCGGATACAGGGGCCGGAGGTACAAGTTCTTGTGGATGGTTCTGATCCAATGATAGCCAGAACTGCTATGAACTCTGCTTTAATTATTGGACAAAATAAAAATATTGAAATTTTAGGGAATAAGGGATTATCCGGTGTTAGCAAAGGGATTTCCTTTCAACCTAGGGTTTGGTATAACCCAGAGATGAAAAGTTTGAATTTTAATATCCCGGCTTTAATAGGTCTAATTTTGCAAAACATTACGGTTATGTTGACAGCCTTCACATTAGTTAGGGAAAGAGAAAGAGGCACATTAGAGCAGTTGATTGTAACTCCAATTCAACCTATTGAATTAATGGCGGGAAAGCTTGTACCGTATATTCTAATTGCTGCTATTGATGTGATAATTGCCTTGGGTATTAACACTCTTTGGTTTGGGGTGCCAATTCAAGGTTCATTTTTGTTATTGATTATTTTATCTACTATATTTTTAGTGGCGGCTCTTGGAATTGGTTTGTTAATATCGACGATTGCGAAGACACAACTTCAGGCAATGCAAGCAACAATTGCATTTCTCTTGCCAAGCATTTTGCTATCAGGATTTATGTTTCCCCGTGAGGCTATGCCAGAAATAATTCAGGCACTTGGGTTACTAATTCCCCTAACCTATTTTTTAGAGATACTCAGAGGAATCATTGTAAAGGGAGTGGGTTTATCCCACCTTTGGCAACAAACCTTAATTTTGACAATTTTCTCGGCAGCAATAATAACGATTGCTTCAATAAAATTCCAAAAGAATATGGACTAACAGAGGGGACGCTTCCAACTGGCTCACTTTATCCACAGGTCAGCCCTTGTGTATAAAACGAGCCAAATGGAAGCGTCCCCTCCGCCTTTTATTCTTTTTGATACCTGCGGATTTCTCCGTCTTTGATCCATATTGTGTTTTCCCGTTTTCCTCCTAATGAACCGTGGGTATAACCGATTACGTCGAAGCCCGCTTCACTAAGAATATCGGCAAATTCATCATAATTGGAGCATCTTCCTCTGATACAAGTAGAGATATGCACTGTGTCTGCTCCAGATTTCTTAATTTTTGCAAGTTTATTTTTCAGATTTTCCAGAGGTTCCTGATCACATCCAGGACAAGTATTAAAGGCAACAAGCTGAAGATCCTCATCTTCTTCATATTCTCCAAAAGCATCAACCTTTTCATTGAAAACCCTGAAACATCCATTAGCAGAGCATTTTCTTGAAATTTCTCCGCAAATAAAAATCATAATTTTTTTCATATATACTACCTCTTTCAGCAAGCTTTGTTTTATACTAATAAATAATAGAAGAAAACCATTCTTTTAAGTAATTAATTGTATATGATTTTCATACTAAATCAAGCTCAGGAGGCGTATATAATGACTAAATTTCCTCAGAAAATTTTCACGATTACGGCACTAGTAATAGTCATTAGTCTGGTTTTTGTTATTCCAATGATCCTTGAAAATGATAGTTTTAATGATTTTGAGAAAGAAGAATTTGTTATTCAAACTGAGACTGGAAAGAAAATCCCACTAAAATTAGAAATAGCTGATACCCTAGAAAAACGCAATCTCGGCTTAATGAATAGAGAAATTCTTGAAGATGAGATTGATGGCATGCTATTTATTTTTGAAAGGAAAAGCCAAAGTGGATTTTGGATGAAGAATACATATATCCCTCTTTCAATAGCTTTTATTGATGAGGATGGAAAAATTCAAGAAATTTTAAAGATGGAGCCATGTAAAATAGAAGAGGAAAAAGAATGCCCTTCATATTTTCCGGAAGAAGAATATTCCTTTGCCTTAGAAGTTGAACAAGGATTTTTTGAGGAAAAAGAAATAGGACCAGGAGATAAGCTTTTAGGGTTGCATGAGAAATAAAAGTATGATAACATAATAACACTTTAATACTTTACCAAGATAAAGCGTAGCTAAGGGGACGCTTCCTTCCGACTCGCTTTATCCACAGGTCAACCCTGTGGATAAAGTGAGCCAAATAGAAGCGTCCCCTTCAAACCAGAAAGGGGATTTTTATGCCCAGATCTTTTGAAACTCCTCTCGGCGTTAAAGACTACACTCCCGAGAGTTTTAAAAAAATTGAAATGATAATCGACGGTGCTAGAGATATTGCTAAGGAGTTTTCCTACGAAGGCATAAAAACACCGGCCATAGAATATTATCAAACCGTTGGACTTAGTTCCCAAATCAGAGAGGACGAACTAATCCGCTTCACAGGTCCTCTTGGTCGCATGCTCATAATTCGTCCAGACTTGACAACTCCTATCGCCAGAATTGTGGCCTCTACATACAGAGAGCTAGATCCTCCCTTTCGCTTTTTCTCCTATGGAGATGTTTATCGGAATGATTGGGAAGGCTTAATTGAAGAAAAAACACAAGTTGACTTCGAGCTGATCGGGGAGAAAACACTCTTAGCCGATGGAGAAATAATAAATATTGCAGCAAAAATAATAATGAACTTTTCCGGTGGTGATATTCGTATCACTATTGGCCATACAAAAATTATGGCAATTATATTAGAAGAAATTGTAAAAGATCCTCAAAAAAGGGAAGAAATTTTTCGCGCATTAATCTCCCTTGATTATGTAACCTACCGTAATTTAGTTACCGACCTTGCTGTTGGCATAGAAACCAAAGAAAGATTACTGGAAATCCTAACAGTCAAAGGAAAATTAGAAAGTATTTTGAAACTTGAAGATTGGCATTCTGACAAAGAAGAATGGAAAAAAATTTTTTCTGAAATTCGTGAAATTCAACAAATTCTAAACGACTATAATTTAGGGGATAAGGTAATTTTCGACCCAAGCTTAGTAGGACGCCACAAGTACTATACAGGAATAACTTTTAATATTTACGCACAAGGAAGCCCCTACAAGATTGCATCAGGAGGCAGATACGACGGACTTATCGGAAGTTTTGGCAGAGACCTTAGTGCAACGGGAATGGCTGTTGATGTCGTTGAACTTTCAAAAATCAACATGAAAAAATCAATATGAAATAAGAATAAATCCAGATAAAAAGGGTGAGGAAATGTTAAGCATAGCTGTACCGAAAGGCCGGGTTCTAGATGAAGTCAATGCACTACTTCTAAAAAGTGGCCTGATAAGTGAAGAAATCAATGAAGACCGGAAGCTTATTCTTGAGTACCCGGAAAACGAAATGAAATTTATCCTTTCAAAACCCATGGATGTTCCTGTTTATGTAAAATATGGAGTCGCTGATATAGGGATAGCTGGCAAAGATGTTCTTCTAGAAGTTGAAGAAAAACTATTAGAAGTTTTAGATCTTGGTATTGGCAAGTGTCGCCTCTCTCTTTGCGGTCGCGAAAATTCAAAAATAGATTTTGGGAAAATGCCCAAAATAGCAACAAAGTATCCAAAAACCGCTGGGCGCTACTTTCGTAGTAAGGGACAGCAGGTGGAGATCATCAAACTCAATGGATCCATTGAGATCGCTCCTGTTCTAGGACTTACGGACTTTATCGTTGACATAGTATCTACGGGTAGGACATTAACGGAAAATGGTCTTTCGGAAATTGAAAGAATTGAAGAAATTTCCAGCAGGATTATCGTTAATGAAGCTAGTTTTTATTTAAAAAATGAAGAAATAAATCACTTTATAAATTCATTAAAGGCGGTATTGTAATTGATTGGGATAATAGATTATGGAATGGGAAACATTTTCAGCCTAACTGGGGCTCTTAAAAGACTTGATGCAGAGTATGTCTTTACAGATGATATAAAAAAGCTTGAGCAATGTTCTGCCCTGATACTTCCGGGAGTTGGTGCATTTACTGATGCAATGGCTAATCTTAAAGAAAGAAAAATGGATGTATTTCTTCACAAGTGGGCATCAGCGAACAAACCGCTTCTAGGTATTTGTCTTGGAATGCAGCTTCTTTTTGAAAAAAGTTATGAACATGGAGAAACACCTGGACTGGCATTAATCCCAGGAAAAGTGAAAGAAATTCCACCCTTGGTAAAAGTTCCTCACATGGGTTGGAACAAAATACAATTAAAAAACAAACATCCCTATTTACCAAATTTAGAAGAAGGTTTCGTTTATTTTGTACATTCATTTTATGCAGATACAGAAAAACAATATATAATCGCCTCCACAGATTACGGTGTAGAAATTCCAGCTATTATCGGCAAAGATAGTGTAATAGGTATGCAGTTTCACCCGGAAAAAAGTAGCGAGACGGGAAAAAATATTCTAAAAGAACTACTTAAAAACTGGAGGGAAATTTAATGAATAATTTAAATAATTTCACAGTATTCCCCGCTGTAGATATCTTAGAAGGGAAATGTGTACGTCTTCTTAAAGGGGACTACAATTTTATCAGCACATATTTCGACGATCCTCTGGAACCAGCCGTATTGTGGGAAGAAGCAGGCTCAGAATGGTTACATATTATCGATCTTGATGGAGCAAAAACTGGAGAACCTGTAAATATTGAGCTAATTAAAAGAATGATTGAAAAAACTAATTTGAAAATTCAGATTGGCGGTGGAATTAGAAGCCTTGAAACTGCCAAAGTATATATAGATGCTGGGGTAACCCGAGTTATTATAGGATCCAAAGCCCTCAAAGAACCTGACTTTGCTGGGAAGTTAGTTCAAGCTCTTGGAAAAGAAAAAGTTGTAGTATCCGTAGACGGTAAAGATAACAAGGCTCTTAGCGAAGGGTGGCTTGAAGATTCCGGCAAGACCTTAATTAATATCACCAAAGAATTAGTCGCTCAGGGAGTAGAAAATTTTATTTTTACAGATACAGATAAAGATGGGACTCTCCTTGGCCCGAATCTTGACATGGCTCTAACCCTTGCCGAAATAACTCCTAAAGGTTTAATTGTTGCTGGAGGAATTGGAAGTGAAGAGCACGTTCTTCAGTTAGCCGCAAAAGCAGAAAAAGGGATTATTGGCACAGTAATTGGAAGAGCTATTTATACAGATGAAATTATATTAAAAGATTTATTAAAAAAACTGACCCCATTGAATAATATGGAGGAGAGGTAAAATGTTAACTAAAAGAATAATTCCTTGTTTAGACGTGAAAGATAGCCGAGTCGTTAAAGGACAAAGCTTCGTAAATTTGCGGGATGCTGGAGACCCAATTCAGCTTGCATCTTTTTATGATCAAGAAGGTGCGGATGAATTAGTTTTTCTAGATATCTCTGCAAGTCTTGAAAAACGTAAAACAATGATCGATATGGTAAGAAAAACTGCAGAGACTATTTCCATTCCCTTTACCGTGGGGGGAGGAATAACTACAACGGATGAAATAAAAGATCTTCTTAGAGCAGGAGCGGATAAAGTAAGTTTGAATTCCTCGGCAGTAAAGAATCCACAGCTTATCCAGAATGCAGCAAAAGTTTTTGGAAGCCAGTGTATTGTACTTGCAGTTGATGCAAAAAGAGTCACCAAACCTAGTTCTGGTGGGGATTCTAAGAGTTCCGAGCAACCTTACTGGGAGGTATTTACTCACGGGGGAACCAAAAGTACTGGTAAAAACGTGTTAGAGTGGGTACAAGAAGGGGTAAAATTAGGAGCAGGGGAGATTCTTCTTACTAGCATGGACTGCGATGGCCAGAAAAAAGGTTTCGACCTAGAACTTAATCAAGCAGTATGTGATGCAGTAAATGTGCCGGTTATCGCCTCTGGTGGGGCTGGAACAATGGAAGATTTCTTCGATGTATTTACAAAAACCAAAGTAGATGCAGGTCTTGCAGCCTCAATCTTCCACTATGGTGAAATAAAAATTAAAGATTTAAAAGCATACCTAAAAAATCAAGGAGTTGATGTAAGATGTTAGATCCAAGAAAAGTGAGTTTTGACCCAAGCAAAGTTAATTTTGATAAAGATGGTTTGGTTCCTGCAATTCTTCAGGACTATTTAACAGGACAAGTATTAATGTTGGGCTACATGAACAAAGAAGCGTTAGAAAAAACCTTAGAAAATGGTGATGTTTGGTTTTATTCGAGAAAAAGAAAACAATTGTGGTATAAAGGAGAAACCTCAGGTAATTATCAAGAAGTTGTTGATATGTGCCTAGATTGTGATAATGATTCCATCCTTATTCAAGTTAACCCTCTTGGTAATACTTGTCATTTGGATAGACCAAGCTGCTTCGGAGAAAAATCAGAACCTGTTCTTGAGCAATTAAAGAATATTCTTGTTGCGAGATATGAAGAAAGACCAGAACATTCTTACACAACTTATCTATATGGAAAAGGAATTGATAAGATTCTTAAAAAAGTAGGAGAGGAAGCTGCGGAAGTATTAATTGCAGCTAAAAATGAAGAGCGCACACCTTTAGCAGAAGAAGTTGCTGACCTTACTTATCACTTGATTGTTATGATGATAAGCTTAGGATACGATTACAAAGATGCAATTAAGGTTCTAAAAGAAAGGATGAAATAACCTAGATGGGAATTAATATTTATGAATTAAAAACAATGGACCCGGAAATTAAGGCGAAAATTATGCGCCGGGCAGAGGAAGATATAAGTGAGCAAATGAAAATTGCCAGAGAGATTGCTGATGATGTTAAGACTAATGGTGATCTGGCAGTGATTAAATATACTGAGAAGTTTGATAAAGCGAAATTAACTCCTGAAAATATGAAAGTAACTCAAGAAGAGATAGAGGAAGGTTATAAAAAAGTTTCTAGTGAATATAGAGAAGCTCTAGAGTTCGCAGCTAATAATATCCGTGTCTTTCACGAAAAACAATTACCTGAACCAATTTGGTTTACAGAAACTGCACCAGGAATTCTAGCTGGGGAGCAGACTAATCCACTTCCAGATATCTGCATCTACGTCCCAAGGGGGAAAGGATCTTTTCCTTCAGTAATGTTGATGATGGCGATTCCAGCTGTTGTTGCAAAAGTTCCAAATATTGTAATTTTAACTCCTCCAAATGAGGAAGGAACATTGGATGATGGTGTTTTAGCTGCAGCAAAAGTTTGTGGTGTTTCAAATATTTATAAAGCTGGGGGAATCCAAGGTGTTGCTGCCGTAGCTTATGGAACAGAGACAATTCCCAAGTGCAGTAAAATTATTGGACCGGGTAGTTCCTTTGTTACTGCTGCCAAAAGAGTATTAAGTGATGAGATAGATGCAGGAACTCCAGCAGGACCATCGGAGGGTGTGATTTTAGCAGATGCCTTTGCTGATTTTGAAAAAGTTGGCCTAGATTTAATGATCGAGGCTGAGCATGGCCCGGATTCAGCTGCTTTGCTTGTAACAGACTCTAGAGAACTTGCTGAAAAAGTAAAAGAATTTGTAAAAGGGCAAATTCCAAAATTATCTGAGCAAAGAAAAAGGTTTGTTGAAACAGTGTTTAGTGAGTATGGAGGAATCATTATAACTGAATCACTCCAGGAGTCCATTGACTTTATCAATGATTATGCTCCAGAACATATGGAGGTTATGACCAAAGATCCTTGGGAAGTGTTGCCAAAAATTAAGAATGCTGGAGAAATTCTTCTTGGAGAAAATACTCCAATCACAATGGCTAATTTCTTAATTGGGGTTAATGCAATCCTGCCAACAGGAAGAAGTGCAAGAACACACTCTAGTGTTTCTGTATTTGATTTCTTAAAAAAGACTTCTGTTGGCTATGTTACTAAAGACGGATTTGAAAGTGCCAAAAAACATGCTTCAGTATTTGCCAGAGTAGAAGGTTTCGAAACTCATGCTTTAGCAGTTGAGGAAAGGAAATAAAATATGAGTAATGTTATGGAAATTACGGTAAAAAGAACTACAAGAGAATCCGAAATGTCAGTTAGGGTAAATGATGGACCAAGAGACCCGGAGGCAAAGAAATATTTAAATACACCACTCACCTTTTATAATCACATGATGGAGCAGATAGCCTGGAGAGGGGAATTAAATATTTATCTTGATGTTTCCCTAGACCATTTTGCTTTAAATCATGTAATTTGCGAAGATCTTGGGATCACCTTTGGAAAAGCGATTGGTGAAATGATGGATAAAAAGCAAAAACTCGGAGCTCCAGGTTACGGATACTCCTATGGAAATATAGATGAATCAATGGCTAGAAGTGTAATTGGATTCGAAAAGAGAGCTTATCTTGATTTAGATTTTGGAGACATTATTGTGCCAGAGTCTGTTGAAGGGATTAACTCAGAGGATCTAGTTTCCTTTTTAGAAGGATTTGTTCAAGGTGCCCAAGCAACCTTGCACATTGATTTACTAAAAGCACGGAACAATCACGGTCACCACCAATGGGAAAGCATTTTCAGAGCCTTCGGAGATTCCCTCCGCCAGGCAATGCAAGTAAGAGAGTGGCGAAAAGATATGGCAGCCGGAGTAGCAGGAGAAATCACCTGGAAAATCGAGTCCTAGGGGACGCTTCCATTTGGCTCACTTTATCCACAGGTTCCATAATATATAAAAATTTAATAAGCTAAGAACCAGTAGAATCAGCGGAAATATTTTCGAAGCCAATTACAACTTCGTAAATATCGCCGCTGATATTTTTTGCCATTTTGCCATTTTTGTCAAATGTGCAGCATCCCCTAGGATAGGAGCTCAATTTTAATCCCTTATCTTATTTAAAAAAACATCGCCGGGATCGCTTTTGTCCCAGCTGGCACACATCTTCATGTGGATAAAGTGAGCCAGCTAGAAGCGTCCCTTTTATTTTAATTAGATTTATGTTATTATTTTTTAGATTGAAGGTGAGATAATGAGAAAAGCCATTGTTCTTGCTGCCGGAAAAGGCACAAGGATGAAGTCTAAATTGCCCAAAGTTCTTCACAAAGCTGGTGGCAAAGAATTGATTAATCAGGTTTTTGATATTTTAAAAAAAATAAATATTGATGAAATAATCGCTGTCCTTGGCCATGGTGCTGAATTAGTTGAAACTAAACTTGCACATCCTGCCAGGGTCGTTTTGCAAAAAGAACAACTTGGTACTGGCCACGCTGTAATGCAAGCGGCAGATCATATCGGCGCAGGGGATGAGATCCTTGTAATTTGTGGTGATACACCACTTTTCACAGAAGATACCCTTAATCAGGCCCTTGAAATGCACCAAAACTCACAAGCTGCTGTGACAGTATTAACGAGTATTATTGAAAATCCAAAGGGTTATGGCAGAATTATTCGCAGTAACAATGGAGATACTGTTCTTGGGATTGTTGAAGAAAAAGATGCCACAGAAGAAGAAAAAAACATATCCGAAATAAATACAGGTACTTATGTTTTTGATGGAGGATTTTTAAAAGAAAATTTATTTAATTTAGATAATAAAAACTCTCAAGGGGAATATTATTTAACAGACCTCTTGAAAATGGCTAATGAATCAGGACTAAAAACTGCCGGCTATGTTCTTTCAGATCCTGGAGAAGCCCTTGGCATCAACGATCGAGAACAACTAGCCCAAGCTTCAGCAATACTTCGAAAAAGGAAAATTCGTCAGCTAATGCTTGATGGAGTAACTTTCATAGATCCTGAAACAGCATATATAGATTCACAAGTAAAAATTTCTCAGGATGTAATTATTTATCCTAATGTTATAATAGAAGGTGAAACAGAGATCGGTGAAGATAATATCATCGGACCAGATACTCTGATCATTGATTCAAAAATAGGTACAGCTAACCAAATCGAGAAATCTAAAATTCTTGAAAGTTCTGTAGCATCCAACTGTAACATTGGACCCTATGCTTATCTTCGCCCTGGAGCAGACATTAGAGACAACGTAAAAATTGGAGATTTTGTTGAAATAAAAAAATCGATAATTGGCGAAGGAAGTAAGATTCCCCATCTTTCATATGTGGGAGATGCAGAAGTAGGATCTAAAGTTAATATTGGCTGTGGAACAATTACCTGTAATTATGATGGTAAAAATAAGTTTAAAACTCTATTAAAAGATAATTCTTTTATTGGAAGCAATACAAATCTAGTTGCTCCAGTTACAGTAGGAGCAAATGCTTTTATTGGTGCCGGATCTACAATCACGAAGGACGTGCCTGATAACCACTTGGCAGTAGCCAGAGGCAGGCAAAAAAATATAAATCAAAAAAAATAAAAAGTAAGTAAAAAATCTGGGGGGAAAAAAAGAAATGGAAAAAAGGTTTAAAAACCTGAAAATTATTACTGGAAATTCCAATCCTGAATTAGCAAAAGAAATTTGCGACTATATTGGAATTGACCTAGGTAAAACTGAAGTAAAAACTTTCAGTGATGGTGAAATATCTCTTTCCTTAACAGAAAGTGTAAGAGGAGCAGATATTTTTATTATCCAGCCAACTAGTAGTCCTGTGAATGACAATCTTATGGAGCTTCTTATTATGATTGATGCGGCAAGAAGGGCATCAGCAAGAAGAATTACAGCAGTCCTACCATATTATGGTTATGCACGTCAAGATCGCAAAGTCAAGGCTAGAGAACCAATCACAGCAAAACTTGTAGCTAACCTGGTAGTTCAGGCTGGCGCAAGAAGAGTACTTGGAATGGATTTACACGCTTCCCAGATTCAGGGATTTTTTGATGTTCCCTTTGACCATCTGTTAGCAGCACCAATTCTTGCTGATTATTTCAAAAACATGGATTTGGAAAATACAGTCGTTGTATCTCCTGACATGGGTGGAGTAACTAGAGCAAGAGGTCTTGCAGAAAGACTAGGTGTTCCCCTAGCAATTGTTGACAAAAGAAGACCAATGCCAAACGTTTGTGAGATTATGAACCTTATTGGAGACGTTAAAGGAAAAAATGTAATTATGATTGATGATATTATCGATACTGCGGGTACTATTGTTGGAGCCGCTGAAGCTCTAAAAGAAAGAGGAGCTAAGGATATGTACATTTGTTGTACTCATCCAGTTCTTTCAGGACCTGCCATCGAAAGAATTCAAAATTCATGTATCAAAGAAATGATTACAACAAATACAATAAAATTACCAGAAGAAAAGCATATTGACAAAATTAAGGTACTTTCTGTAGCTCCACTTATTGGTGAGGCAATCATGAGAATTCACGAAGATTTATCAGTAAGCAAATTATTTGACTAAAAAGGACACACCGGGCCCACAAGCCCGGTGTTTTTAGAGGGGACGCTTCCATCTGGCTCACTTTATCCACAGGCTACCCTTGTGGATAAACCGAGCCAAGTGGAAGCGTCCCCTGCGAAGCGAAAGGATTTTTTTTATGTATGTTATTGTTGGCCTGGGAAACCCGGGGAAAAAATATGAAAATACTAAACATAATGTAGGTTTTTGGCTTATTGATGCCTTATCCGAGAAAATGGGGATTACCCTAGACAAGAAAAATTGCAGTTCTATTCTCGGAACCGGAATGTACAAGGGCAAAAAAGTTCTCCTAGCTAAACCTCAAACCTATATGAACCTTAGTGGAGAAGCAGTGATTCAAGTTCTCAACTATTACGATAATATAGAGGAACTTTTGATTATTCATGATGATTTAGATCTTGCTGAGGGTACAATTCGTTTTAAAGAAGGTGGGGGACTGGCAGGGCACAATGGGTTGAAGTCAATTGCTTTTCATCTTCACTCTAATGATTTCGATCGCCTTCGCATAGGAATTGGCCGCCCAGAATTTCAAAAGGTAGTGAACTATGTTCTTGAACCATTCTCCAAAGAAAAACAAGAACTTTTGGATCAAGCTATAAAGGACTCAATACCAGGTGTTGAAACATGGTTAGAAGAAGGAGTTCAAAAAGCTATGAATTTATATAACCAAAAAAACACTCAAAAAAATAACCTGGGAAAAAATGAAAATAAAAAGGAATAGTGAGATGGATGAAATGGAGACGCTAGATTTCCGAAAATTTCTCAACCTGGAAAAACTAGATCAGCGCCTACTTAATCTGCTAAAACACACCTTAATTTATGGGATAGATGACCATAAAAAAGGGATTTTAGCAGCTTCGTTATGCCCAAAAACAGCTCTATTTGTTTTTGAAAACGAAAAGAAAACAAAATTTTTTCTAGAGAAATTTCAAGAAATTGGGGTAGAAAATTGCTATTACTATCCAGCGGAGGAAAGAATACCCTTCGAAGTATTTGCGAAAAGTAAAGATATCGAAAGTCAAAGAGCCGAAGTGTTGACACGTTTAGCTAATAATGAAAACATCATTGTTTTCGCCAGTATTCAGTCGATTCGTCGCAAGTTAAGTCCAGTTAAAAAATATCAAGAAAATATCATTCCACTAAAAATTGGTGGTATCTTGGACCTTAAAAAATTCACAGAACACTTGATTCAAGCAGGTTTCGAAAGAAAAGAAATCGTAATTAAAAGAGGAGAATTCAGCATCCGGGGTGGAATTATCGACATCTTCCCCGTTATTTCAGACAATCCCCTTAGAATAGAACTTTTTGACGACGAGATAGACTCAATCAGAACCTTTGATCTTAATTCCCAAAAGTCCCTAGAAAAAATCAATGAAATTCTAATTGGACCCACCCGGGAATTTATCTGCCCCACAGATTCTACTATCCCAAAAGATCTTCAAAAAGATTACCAGGAACAACTTGCACTCTACGAGGAATCTGAGAACAAAAATGCCCTTGTAAGTTTCAAAAACTTCTTCGGCCAGATTAAAGAAAAAATTCAAAATAGACTTTGTATAAATGAAGAAGAGTATCTGTATCATTACTTCTTCCCACAAGGGACAACGCTGATAGATTACTTTCCCAAAAAAGCACCAATTTATATAGATGAGCCTAAGAGAATTGCCGCCGCCTTGGAATTGGTTGAAAAAGAAGAACTAAAAATTTATACAGAGCTTCTAAAAAAAGGTAGAGTTTTAAAAAATCAGCATAAAATTTATGCAACTAGTGAAGAATTAATAGCACTATTTAAAGAAAAAGATAGTATTTTTATGGCACTCCTTCCTACATCAGGAGCTTTTGATATTCCTTTTTCTCAAAGGATCAATGGCGATTTTTTAGGGGATGTAATTCCCTTTTTTAATAAGATCGACCACCTCTTCCACTTTATGGAAGAAAAAACGAAAAAAGGTTATCGGACAATTCTTTCCATTGATAGTAAAGAAAAACGGGCAGCACTCCTAGAAGAAAGCCACCACTATAATACAACGATTCATAACTACAATGGCCAAAAAGAACCAGGAGTATATTTTGCTCCCTTAAATATAGAAAAAGGGTTTGAAGATAAAAAAGGAAAGACCTTCTTCATTACAGAGCTAGACATCTTTAACAAGAAAAAGAAAAAAGTTCGTCAGATTTACAATAAAGATGCAGAACGTATTGGATCCGTATTCGAGTTGGAAATTGGAGACTTTGTAGTTCACTCATCCCACGGTATTGGTCAATATTTTGGTATAAACACTCTGGAAGTCGAAGGGATCAAAAAAGATTATCTTCTAATTAAATATAAAGGTGAAGATAAACTCTATGTACCAGTAGAGCAAGTTCACAATTTACAAAAATTTATCGGAAGTGAAGAAAAACGCCCCAAACTTAATAAACTTGGTGGAAGTGAGTGGCAACGTACAAAAGCTCGTGTTCAAAAATCTATCGAAGATATGTCAGAAGAACTTCTTGAACTTTATGCTAAACGTACCATGAGCAAGGGATTTGCCTTCTCTCCCGACGATTTTATGCAACAAGAATTTGAAGATAACTTCCAATACGAAGAAACTGAAGATCAGTTGCGAGCAATAATAGAAATTAAAAAAGATATGGAAAACCAAACACCTATGGATCGTCTCCTTTGTGGTGATGTAGGTTATGGTAAAACAGAAGTTGCAATGAGAGCAGCTTTTAAATCTGTCAGAGACAGCAAACAAGTAGCAGTTCTAGTTCCAACAACAATTTTGGCAGAACAACATTTTCAATCGTTTAGTAAACGTTTTGAAGGATTCCCAGTAACTATTGAGGTTCTTAGTCGCTTTAAATCCGCAAAGGAAGAAAAAGAAATTAAAGATGATGCAGCTAAAGGAAAAGTAGACATCCTAATTGGAACCCACAAACTACTATCAAGCACCTTGAAATTTAAAGACTTGGGTCTTCTTATTGTAGATGAAGAGCAACGCTTTGGAGTTAAACATAAAGAAAAAATAAAACAAATAAAAGCATCCGTAGACGTTCTTACTCTCTCTGCAACTCCAATACCAAGGACTCTTCAAATGTCACTGGCTGGATTACGGGATATGAGCTTGATTGAAACACCACCAAAAAACCGTTATCCAATTCAGACCTTTGTTGTTGAAAAAAACGATGATCTTCTTAGAGAAGTTATTCTCAGAGAATTAGGTAGAGATGGACAGATTTTCTATGTTCATAACCGGGTTCATGATATTTACCTCGAAGCGGGGAAATTGATGGAAATTGTACCAGAAGCATCCTTTGCCGTTGCCCACGGACAACTTAAAGAGCATGAATTAGAAAAAACAATGGTAGAATTTATGGAAAAAGAAAAAGATTGTCTAGTTTGCACAACTATAATCGAAACCGGCTTAGACATTCCAAATGTAAATACCTTGATAGTGGATGAAGCTGATAAGTATGGACTATCTCAGCTTTATCAGCTCCGGGGACGGGTTGGACGAAGTGAACGAGTGGCCTATGCCTACCTGACCTACAAAGCAGACAAAACTTTATCTGAGAATGCAGAAAAAAGACTAAAAGCAATAAAGGATTTTACTGAACTTGGTTCAGGCTTTAAAATTGCCCTCAGAGATCTAGAAATAAGAGGAGCAGGAAACCTTCTTGGCAAAGAACAACACGGACATCTTGATGCAGTCGGCTTTGCCCTCTACACTCAGATGCTCCAAGAAACCATTCAAGACCTTAAAATTCAAAAGAAAAAAGATGCTGGAGAATATACAGCAGAAGATGTTATCAAGGACAGAGATAAGGACCAGGAGATAACGCTTCCAATAAGTGCCCTTATTCCAGAAGATTACATCCGCAACCACGGTTTAAAACTGGAATTTTATCAGAAAATAAAAAATGCTCCTAATAATGATGTTCTGATGGATATAACCGATGAGCTTATAGACCGTTTCGGAGACTTCCCCGAAGAAGTTGCAAACCTGATATCTCTTGGAGAAATTCGTATTAAAATGGCTAACTTAGGAATATCAACCTTGAAATTAAAAAATAACACTTTGGAATTTCTTGTATCCCAAGATGCAACTCTGGAACCTAAAACAATTTTAAAACTTTCTGAAAACTTTAAGAATAAGGTGACCTTTAAGGATGACAATGGTTTTATGATAAGATATAGTATAAAATACACAAATAAAGATGAGCTTCTAAGACAAATAGAAGAGTTTCTTAAATTTTTAGGAGGTTAATAAAAAATATGATTAAAAAATTTACTCAAAAAAAATCAGGATTAGTGTTACTTACAGCGGCTCTGATTCTTATGCTTACTCTTTCCGGATGTTCCGGTTCTTCAGGGGAAAAAAATGTATTAGCTAATGTTAATGGCACAGAAATAACGGAGGCTAAGTTTAACCAAAGATATAATATTGTTGCAGGTCAATATAGTTTTGATGCAAATAATCCAGAACATGTGGCTTATCAAGAAGAATTAAAAACACAAATCCTTAACAGTTTGGTAGATGAGGTAGTTCTTCTAGAGGAAGCGGAAAAAAAAGGCTTAACGGTTGAGCCAGGAGAAATTGATGAAGAAATCAAAATGTATAGGGCAAGTTTTAGTACTCAAGAGGAATTTGAAAAGTATTTAAAAGATTATCTACAACTTACAGAAGATGAATTTAAACTAATTTTACAAAATGACTTGTTGATATCTAAGCTTTATGCAGAAATAACTAAAGATATAAATTCATCAACATCATCACCACAAGAGTACTTTGAAAGAAATAAAGACCTTTTTGTAAAGGGTGAAGAAGTATCAGCAACTCATATTCTTGTTGAAACCGAAGATGAAGCGAAAAAGCTTATCGAAGAAATACAAGGTGGAGCAGATATGAACCAACTGGCAGCAGATAAGTCTATAGATCCTACTGCAAAAGATAATCAAGGTGAACTTGGATATTTTGGTAAAGGGCAAATGGTTCCTGAGTTTGAAACAGTTGTTTTCGCCATGGAAAAAGGCCAGCTTTATCCAGAACCAGTACAAAGTCAGTTTGGATATCATGTAATTCGTCTTAATGACTTAGTTCCAGCAGAAGATATTTCCTTTAGTGATGTTGAAGAGGAAATCAATTTTTACCTTATTGAAGAAGAAAGAAATAAAGTTTTCTCTGATTATATAGAAGAGTTAAGAAATGCAGCAAATATTGAAATGAAGTAATTTTTTGAATTGAAGTAACAGGGGAGATTACCTTGCAGAAAAAATCATTTATTAAAGGCGCTATAATATTAAGTGCCGCGGGGATCCTGAGCAAGATACTGGGAGCAGTATACAGGATTCCCTTTGCACGGATAGTAGAGGGAGAGGGATTAGGCATTTACCAAATGGCCTATCCCTTTTATACGTTAATACTAGCAGTATCAACGGCGGGAATTCCTTTGGCGGTATCAAAATTGATATCTGAACGGGAATGTCAGGGAGACTATGATGGTGTTAGAAAAGTTTTTCGTCTATCCCTTTTTGCCTTAACAGCTTTTGGGATTCTCGCATCAGGGCTGCTTTTTTTCTCGGCAGATTGGATTTCAATCAATATCCTAAAAGAACCACGAGCTGCTCTTAGTTTAAAAGCTATAGCTCCAGCGATTTTGTTTACCTCAATAATTTCTAATTTCCGGGGATTTTTTCAAGGTCATCAGAAAATGACCCCTACAGCAATTTCTCAAGTCTTAGAACAATTTGTAAGAGTGGGGACAGTTTTTGTTGCCACTTGGTTTCTTTTAGATAAAGGGCTTGAGCTTACAGCAGCAGGAGCAAGTTTTGGTGCAAGTACAGGGTCTTTTGTTGCTTTAATAATTATTATAATTATTTATATGTTTTCTAAAGAGAGAAAAGAAGAATCAAAAATTGTTAATGAAGAAAAAAGTAGTGACCTTTTAAAGCAAATAGTTAAGCTTGCAGTTCCAATAACAATCGGGGCTCTAGTTTTACCTTTAATGCAAATAATGGATACTTTTCTAGTTACAGGAACACTACAAAAGGCTGGTGTAGAAGCAAGCAGAGCTACAGATCTATTTGGTCAGTTATCCGGTATGGCAGGATCAATAATAAACCTTCCCTTTATGGTAACGACAAGTCTGGCTGCAGCAATAGTCCCGTCTATTAGTGAAAAAATAAAGTTAGGCAAGGAAGAGGAAGTTCAGAAACTCTTAAGTAGTGGATTTAAATTAGCAGCTGTAATTGTTCTTCCGGCTACTGCTGGGTTGATGGTTTTATCCCAGCCAATCATGTCAATGCTCTTTAATGAGCCTGAGGCAGGATCTGCTTTACTTTGGATGGCACCAACAGTACTTGCTATCGGAGCTTATCAAGTAGCATCAGGAACACTCCAAGGCTATGGAAGAGCCATGGTCCCAGTTATTAGTTTGGTCTCTGGAGTTACTATAAAGGCGATCCTAACCTATGTTTTAATATTAAATGGAATGGGAATTGAGGGAGCAGCACTAGCAACAGTTGTTGGATATTTAATAGCTGCAGGAATCAATATCCAGATCATGAATAAATTTACTGGAAAAAGTTGGTTTTCTCTTCAAGAACATTTAACAAAACCCTTTGCGGCAGTATTAATGATGTCAATTTCCGCTGTTTTCTTTCATAAGATATTTATGGTGGCTGGAAATTCCATTGCAACACTTCTGGCTATTTCTTTAGCAGGTGTAATCTATCTCTTGGTTTTAGTTAAAATAAAAGGAATTAAAGAAGAAGAAATTAGAGAACTTCCAAAATATGGTGAAAAACTTGTTAAAATAGGAAAGAAAGTGAAACTACTGTGAATAAAAAATATACTTTTGAAGATCTTGGAAAAATAATGGACAAACTTTTAGGTGAGGATGGGTGCCCTTGGGACAAAGAGCAGACTCACGAATCTCTAAAACGCTACCTTATCGAAGAGTCCTACGAAGTACTAGAGGCAATTGATGATAAGGACCAGGAAGGTTTGAAGGAAGAATTAGGAGATGTTCTTTTGCAAATCTTTTTTCATGGAAAACTTGCAGAAAAGGCAGGTACTTTTTCTATGGAAGATATTACAGACACTATTTCCCAAAAACTCATTCGCAGGCATCCCCATGTATTTGCTGATAGGGAAGTTGAAGATGCAGATGAGGTTACTAGAAATTGGGATGAAATAAAGAGTCTCGAAAAAAAAGAAAAAAACATTACCTATGAAAGCATGCTAGATAAAGTTCCCAAAAATCTGCCATCTCTCCTTGAAGCTTTAAAAATTCAAGAAAAAGTAGAAAAGATTGGCTTTGATTGGGATACAATAGAGGAAGTTGAAGCAAAGGTTCGTGAAGAAGAAACTGAATTAAAAGAGGCCATTGAATTAGGAGATAAAAATAAGATTGAAGAAGAGTTTGGAGATCTTTTGTTTACCTTAGTTAGCATTGGGCGTTTCCTAAAATTAGATCCGGAAGAGGCACTTTTTAAGGCGAATAATAAGTTTAGAAGAAGATTTTCCTACATTGAGAGAAAATTTAGTGAAAAAAGTACTGTTTTAGCCAAAAAAAACAGAAAAACTATGGAAAAACTATGGAAAGAATCAAAAAAAAATGTATAATAAGAAAATAACAAGAGATACATATTTGTTGGGATATGATATAACTACATATGAACTTGTGGTTAGTCAAAAAAGCCTTTAATTTAAGGTGAATATAGGAGGGTTTAATTTTGAACAAAGCGGAATTATTACAAAGTGTTGTAGAAAAAACAGATCTTAAGAAGAAAGATGTTGAGAAAGTTGTTGCAGCGTTATTCAAAACTATCGAAGAAGAGATGGTTAAAGGCGAAAAAGTTCAATTAGTTGGATTTGGTACTTTCGAAGTAAGAGAGCGTGCTGGAAGAACAGGCCGTAACCCAAGAACTGGCGAAGAAATTACTATTCAAGCCGCTAATGTACCAGCTTTCAAAGCAGGTAAAGCTTTAAAAGATGCAGTAAATAAATAAGCCGAAAAGCCTCTCAAATTTGGGAGGCTTTTTTTTAAAGCGGAGGGGACGCTTCCATCTGACCCACTTTATCCACAGGGTTGGTGCTGTGGATAAAACGAGCCAAATAGAAGCGTCCCTTTCATTTAAGGATGGAGGGTAAAAATTTTGCGTTTAGACAAATTTTTAAAAGTATCCCGAATAATCAAAAGACGTACAGTTGCTAAAGAAGTTTGCGACAATGATCGTGTAAAAATAAATGACAGACCTGCTAAAGCAGGTTCAGAAGTAGCCCCAGGAGATATTATCGAAATACGCTTCGGTGATAAAATTGCTAAATTCCGGGTACTTATAGTAAAAGATCATGTTTCACAAAGTGAAGCCCCAGAGCTTTACGAATCCATTTCATAACTTTATAATGGTTCCAAAAGGAGGTAGTTTTTGTGGCAGAACAAGATAGAAGAAAACTTAAAGTAATTGAAGGACAAAAGAATCAAATGACCTTAAAGAAATCTATTATCATTATTTGCGTAGTTCTTCTAGTATTTTTCTCAGGCCAGCGCTTTATAAAAATCTACCAGCAAAAACAAGTTATAGATGAGTTAAAAATTGAACTTGAAAATGAAAAGATCAGAAATTCCCAGCTAGAATTGGAAATTGAGAAATTACAAAGTCCGGAGGGAATAGAACGTATAGCTAGGGAACAGCTTGGTTTAGTAAAAGAAAATGAAATTCTTATTAAACCAATAACTATTGAAGAAAAGCCCGCTGTTGATCAGGAGGAGAAAAAATGAGGATACGAGCTGCAATGGATATAGGAACTAACAGTACTCGTCTCTTAATTGCAACTCCAGAAAAAATTATCCACCAAGAAACTAATATCACTCGCATAGGTGAAGGACTAAAAGAGCACAATCTCATTCAAGATATCCCCCTTTCTAGAACTATAAAAGTTTTAAAAAAATATAAAGAAAAGATTTCTGAGTATAAAATTGAAGGGGGAGACTATTTTCTTGTTGCTACCAGTGCAATGCGAGACGCAGTAAACAGCAAGGAAGTCGTAGAAAGAATTAAAAACGAGACTGGACTAAATGTTGAAGTTATAACCGGAGAAAGAGAAGCTGAACTTAGCTATCTCGGAGCAACAGGAGATTTTCCTGGAAAAAACGTTGTTATTGATATCGGTGGCGGTAGCTCAGAGGTTATCTTTGAAGATGATCCTACTCATAAGCTTACATATACTAGTACAAATCTTGGTGGAGTAAGGCTAAAAGAAAATCTTGAATTACAACAAGAAGAAAAAATTAAAGAACTTTTTGCAGAAAAAATTCCCTCAATTCAAAAACTCAAAAGAACTAGCCTAATTGGTGTAGGTGGAACTATAACGACTATTGCCTCAATTAAATTAGGTATGACTGAGTACCAATGGGAGAAAGTTCATGGCTTAACCCTTAAGCTTGATGAGATAAAAGAGATTCACAATAAGTTAGAAAAACTTTCCTTAGAAGAAAGAAAAAAAGTTCCAGGACTCCAACCTGAAAGAGCAGATATCATAGTATACGGCACTAAAATTTTAATCACATTTATGGAAGAATATGGCTATGATAAAATCATCACTTCAGATAAAGATCTTCTATTCGCGCTAATCACCTCTTCTATAAATTGATTAACCAATAATTAAAACACTTCCCTCTTGCGCCTTGCAGAGGGATTTTATTTTTCCCGCAGCTTCGCTAAGTTCAAAAACACTTTGATACTGCCCCGAATTACCGTAAACTAAGACAATAGACAAGGAAGTCAGATTAAAACGCTGCTTCTTACCCTGTCGGTTTTTTTCATAAAAATATCCAAGCTTAATATCCTCTTTAGGAAAGAAAACCTTTTTCTCCTTTTCGAAATTTGCAATAATATTTTCCGCCAAAGCTTTTCCTTCCCCTATACTTCCAGGCAAAGTTATTACAAAATCATCACCACCAATATGCCCGATAAAAGGAGGATTTCCCTTTAACTTGCAAATGTTTTCTAACTGATTTTTGGCAATTTGCCCAGTGAGAGAAATTAATAAATCACCTCGCTCAAACCCGTACTTATCATTAAAAGGCTTAAAATTATCCAGATCAAGATACAAAACGCAGTAATCTCTCCCCGACTCCAAACATTCCTGAAGATTCTTTTCGATCATAATATTTCCTGGAAGCCCTGTCAGAGGATTAGAATGCTTAGCGATATTCAGTTCAATCTGGCTGGTTTTTTCTAATAAGTCCTTAATTGTTACTACCCCGAAATATGAACCATCCTGAATGATAATTATGTGATCATAAATACTCTCATTATCCCGGTTCATGCTGCTGCGGGATACATCCCGTATCGGCATGTTATAATCCAAAATCATAGGAGCAGCATCCATAAGCCTCGCTACATTTTTCTTTAGAAAAAGTTCCAATCCATACTGACGGCCATCCTCCAAAACAGGTATTCCCAATATTTCCGGATGAGAGCGGAAAATTTTATCCAGATCATGACCCTGAGCGGAGATGTCTACAGTAACTTCACTTTTTGCAATACTTCCAACATTTATATCTAATGGGAAACACTGAGAAGTACCCTGACGATTTAAATCGGCTAGAAGTTTAATTTGATTTTGTAAGTCTTTGTTTAAAATTAAATCTGTCTGGGATGGCCTCTTCAGAAAATATCCTTGTCCGTAATCTATCCCAATGCGAATTAAAGCTTCGAGCTCGTCAAGAGTTTCGATACCCTCGGCAATCATTTTTATTCCACTTGATTGGCAGAAGCTTTTAAAAGTTTTCAGAAGAGACTGTTTTGTAAGGTCCTTGTCGATATCATGAACCAGAGCCATGTCGATTTTCAAAAATTCCGGACGAGTTTCCAATAGCATACTTAAATTAGAGTAGCCAGTACCCACATCATCAATAGCAATTTGATACCCTTGCTCTCGGTAATTTTTAAGGGCAGTAGCGTAAAGATCCTTTGAAGAAACAGAATTGTGCTCTGTAATTTCAAAAACAACATTTTTTGCAGAAATACCGTAATAATCCAATGCTTTCTTTGTCAGGCCTGATTGATATTTAGAGTCGTTGAAGATATCTGCATCTACATTAATAAAAAGAAGCTGACCTTCCTGCAAAAAGCTCCGAGAGTTTTCTAAAGCCTGTTGACGGCAAAGATACTCAATATCCCAAAGAAAATCATTTTCCTTAGCATAAGCCAGGAGAGCCAGAGGAGACTCAAAATCCGAACCAGCCGGGCCACGGCTTAAAGCCTCGTAACCCAAAATTTCTCCATCTTTCAAAGAAACAATGGGCTGAAAAAGAGATCTAATATTTTTTTGATTAAGAATTCTTAAAAATTCGTAATAACGTCTATATATTGTTGTATAATTTATTATATGAGACAATTTTTTCACCATCCTGGAAATCACCCTGTAACCATTTTAGGGAAAACAGAATGAATCAAAGTTAAATTATTGTTATTTTTATATTAAGGGGAATTGAAATGTATTCAGCAGTGGAAAAAATTATCCAAAACATTTTTTCTAAAAAAAATCCACCACAAGCTTTGATACTGGGACTCTCGGGAGGTCCGGATTCAATGGCTCTTTTTTATATTCTAAAAGACTTAGAGGCAAAATATGGGTTTTTGCTTATTTCAGCCCATGTAAATCATATGTTTCGTGGCCTTGAGGCGGATAAGGAAGAGAAATATTTAAAAGAAATGGTTTTAGCAGAGGGGAAAATTATTGAAACCCTTAAAGTTGATGTGAAGAAAATTGCCCAAGAGCGAAAAATCTCAAATCAGGACGCAGGACATCAAGTACGCAAAGAATTTTTTGGGAATTTGGCTGCAAAGTATAAAAGTGAGTATGTGGCTTTAGCTCATCACAAAGATGACCGAGTGGAAAGTTTTTTTCTTCATTTACTTCACGGTGCTGGCCCCCGAGGATTAACGGCCCTGCCTAGAGAGGGGGAATACTTTGATGGAATTAGAGTGATTCGTCCCCTATTAGATTTTACAAAGGATGAAATTTTAAATTTTTGTAGAGAACAGGACATTTTCTATTTTAAAGATCCCAGCAATGAAAAAGCTGTATATAAAAGAAATAAAATTCGCTTAGAGTTGATTCCTCAATTAGAAAAAGAATATAATCCGAAAATTAGAGAAGTTATTCTTCGAAGTGTGGAGATCCTAGAGGAAGAAGAATCTTTCATAAATGAGAAGGTAAATGAATCTTTTAACGAATTGGTTACAAAAAATTCAGATGAAAAATCCGATGTTTTGGTACTCAATAAAAAAGCATTCCAATCTCAGGAAAAAGCTATTCAAAGACGACTAGTGATAAAAATCCTCGAAGCAATAGAAAACGAAGATCTTAATTATAACTATGAAAAGATAGAAAAAATTATTCAGCTTCTCAATGAAGAAAAAGGACAAAGAAGCTATAAATTGTCCCGTGAAAATACATTAGAAATAAGTTACGAAGAAGCACGCTTCGGAAAACAGGAAATTAAAATTGCAGAAAAAGTAGAAATTGATATAGACCTAGAAAAAATTGCAAAAGAAGGACCCATTACTCTAAGCATTGGCTCCAAAACCTTCACCTTCGCGGAGGGGACGCTTCCATCTGACCCACTTTTTCCACAGGGTCAGGGGTGTGGAAAAAGTGAGCCAAATAGAAGCGTCCCATCGGAGGCATCGGAGGAAGTTTGGATCTTAGGGGAAAATTTGACTCTCCGCAATCGCAGAGACGGCGATATAATCAAACCTTTAAAAGGGAAAACTAAAAAACTAAAAAATTTTTTAATTGAAAAAAAAGTTCCGAGAGATGCGAGGGATAATTTAATTTTGTTAGCAAGTGGAAATGAAGTTATTTGGATTCCAGGTCTCGCTTTTTCTCAGAATTATGTCTACAGTAAAAACAATGTTGAACAGAGTGGAAAAAAATTGTTAAAAGTAGTCTGCCAGTGGGAAAGAGAGTTTGAAAAATAACCCTCAATGTGATAAAGTTTATTAGTATCATTAAAAATAGATTTCAACTTGGAAGGAGAGCGTTCGTGAACAGAGTCTTTAAGAACCTAGCAATTTATTTAATAATAGTTCTAATTGCAGTTACCGCTTTACGATTGACTACAACTCCTGAAGTTCAGACTACCCCATTTGGCACTTTTTCTGAATTCATGGATGCTGTTGAAGCAGGTCAGGTTAAGCAGGTTAACATAATTACCGAGGATAACTATCAGAAAATAGATGGAAAAACTATCGATGACAGAAGTTTTACTATAGAAGCCCCCAAGGGCTATGATGGAATCATTGATATCATGAGAGAAAATAAGGTCCTAATCGACCAGGAGCCTACTCCGGTTCCACCACTTTGGCTTAGTATCATTACAAGCCTTCTCCCAATACTGTTAATACTAGGAATATTTTTCTTTGTAATGCAGCAAGGACAAGGTGGCGGCGGAAAGGTTATGCAGTTTGGTAAAAGTAAAGCGAAACTGCAATCAGAAGACCGAGTTAAGGTTACTTTTAATGATGTAGCCGGTGCTGACGAGGTGAAGGAGGAGCTTGAGGAGATTGTTGAATTTCTAAAAACTCCCAAAAAGTTCGTTGCCTTGGGTGCAAAAATCCCAAAAGGAGTTCTTTTATTTGGACCTCCAGGAACAGGAAAAACATTACTTGCAAGAGCCGTTGCAGGTGAGGCTGGAGTACCTTTTTATACAATAAGTGGTTCCGATTTCGTGGAAATGTTTGTTGGTGTTGGTGCATCCAGAGTAAGAGATCTATTCGAACAAGCTAAAAAAACTGCACCTTGTATCGTATTTATAGATGAGATTGATGCTGTTGGACGTCAAAGAGGTGCAGGCCTTGGTGGCGGACATGACGAAAGAGAACAGACTCTTAACCAGTTATTGGTTGAGATGGACGGCTTTGATGCTAACCAAAGTGTTATTGTTATTGCCGCAACAAATAGACCAGACATTCTGGATCCAGCATTATTAAGACCGGGAAGATTCGACAGACAGGTTACTGTTGATCGCCCAGATGTTGTTGGAAGAGAAGCAATTTTGAAAGTTCATATGAGAAACAAACCAATCGCTGATGATGTTGATACAAGAATTCTTGCAAAAGGAACACCAGGATTCACAGGTGCAGATCTTGCCAACCTAGTAAACGAAGGTGCCTTGCTTGCAGCAAGAAAAGGATTGAAGAAAATCCACATGAAGGAACTTCAGCAATCTATTGAAAGAGTAATAGCCGGACCAGAGAAAAAATCTCGGGTTATCAGTGAATATGAAAAAAATATCGTAGCTTATCACGAAACAGGTCATGCCTTGGTTGCAGCAAAGCTGGAGCACGCAGATCAGTTGCATAAAGTTACAATTATCCCAAGGGGAAGAGCCGGTGGATATACACTGTTCCTGCCTAAGGAAGATACAAACTACGTAACAAGAAGTCAACTTATTGACAAGGTAACCACCCTTCTTGGAGGACGGGTTGCCGAGCAGGTAGTTCTTAAGGAAATCAGTACAGGAGCATCAAACGACCTGGAAAGAGCAACTGAAACTATCCGCAGAATGATTACAGAGTGGGGTATGTCTAAAGAACTTGGCCCAATGACTTTTGGAAACAAAAAGGACCAGGTATTCCTAGGCAGAGACATCGCTAGAGATAGAAATTACTCTGAAGCAGTTGCCTTCTCTATTGATAAAGAAGCAAGAGCGATGATCGAAGAGTGTTATCAGAAGGCTGAAAAAATTCTTACTGAAAATATGGACGCTCTTGTGCTTATCGCCGAGACTCTTAAAGAAAGAGAAACCATTGATGCCAAAGAATTCTTTGCTCTGATGGAAGGCAAGGATGATGTCTTCGAAGAAGTTGACAGAATCGAAAAAGAAAGATATCAACAAACACCAGCAGAGGAAGAAGCTGCTGAAGAAGAATCTATCAAAAAAGCAAAAAAAGAAGCTGCAGAGGAAAATCTTCCAAAGGAAGATCCTATAGAGAACCAAGAAGACAAAAAAGAAGAATAAAAATTTTGGAGGTTGAAGATAAGATGGAAAAAACTTTTCTAATGATCAAGCCAGATGGCGTACAAAGAGGCTTGGTTGGAGAAATCGTTAAAAGATTCGAAGCAAAAGGATTCAAAATGTTAGGAATGAAATTAATTCAAGTTTCAGAAGAGCTTGCTGGAAAGCACTATGCAGAGCACGTTGGCAAACCATTCTACCCTGGATTGATTGAATACATTACATCAGCACCAGTTTTTGCAATGTGTTTCGCAGGTAAAAACGTTGTAGCTGAAGCAAGAAAAATGATGGGAAGCACAAACCCAGCAGACGCAGCACCAGGAACAATCAGAGGAGATTTCGGCCAAGATATCGGCAGAAATATTATTCACGGATCAGACAGCGTAGAAAGTGCAGAAAAGGAACTAGCAGTATACTTCGATGCATCAGAAATCTTAGACTACGACTACCTACCAGAAAAATGGTTATTCGAATAAAATAAAAAAAAAAGACCGAGCCAGATGGGACGCTTCCATCTGGCTCGTTTTATCCACAAACAAACGAAACAAACGAAAAAAAATAAAAAGTCCTAAGATACTAAAGTAATAGATAAGTATATTAGGACTTTTTTATTTAAATAAAGACGCTTCTATTACTTGCCTGTGGATAAAGTGAGCCAAATAGAAGCGTCCCATGAATTGTATTACGGCATTATTTTTAAAAATGGATTGTTTCTTTGTCTTTGTTTCTTTTTGCAATTCTTCCCACCTGAGATTTGCTGAGTCCGAGGATATCAGCAATCTCCTGATGGCTTAAGGTGGTTTTTTTCAACATTACTGCAACTATTCTATACAACAAGTAAATATCACTAGTTAATTCTTCCTTATCATCCAAGGAAATTTCAGGGAAATATTCTTCAATTAAATTCACAGCAGCTTCAACCTGCCTTTCTTTAAAATCTTCATGAATATCCAAAAAGAGATGGCTATCCTTTCCCTTATGATATTTTTTGAAAATCCTAGGGGACTTTTCAAAATGACCAAAGATCTCCATTCTTCCCTTTAAAGTAGTTAAAAAACGCATATTTTTATCCCCTAAATTAAAATATTCCCCATAACTACTCCAAGGGTACTCTCCAGGATCTTTAACCCTTTTAGCTTTAACAGGATTATTATGAACATATCTCATAGCAGCCATCAAATAAGACTCTGAATCAATCATTTCACTCTTAAAGCGGTTCTGGAAAACATGACCTACCCGATCTCTGCGACTATTGTAAGTCATTGCGTAACTCAGATTTACCCGCTGAAGAGCCTTTGAAAAATCTAATAAATCACCCTTGATGACGAAATGAAAATGATTATTCATAATGCAATAAGCGAGAATCTCTATAGGGTAATCCTGAAAAATGCCCCTGGCCAGATTTTTGTAAAAATTTTTATCCCTATCTGAGTCAAAGATAGCTTCTCGCCCTACACCCCGGTTCATAACATGGTAGTAGCCAGAAGGATAATAGTTTCTTGGAATTCTTGGCAAGATTCTTCACTTCCTTCTTTTAATTTGGTCCGTACAGAATGACAAAAAAATATTTTCTGTCATCAGGTTCAAAAAGAAAAGTTTTAAAATTTCTTTTTCTTCCTTTTTCATTTCCATTTTTGTTTTCATTTTCAGAAATATGTTTTATTTCCTGAGTATCTTTTTTCTCGATACTTTTATCCTCTTCAAAATCATTCTCATGATCAGAAAAGGAAAGAGTTTTAGACAATAGAAATCATCTCCTTTCTAAAAAATGGGTAATTTTAAACCATCTATATATTTGCTTCCAAAATGCAATAAAAAATTCCTAAAATAATTTTTAAAAAGCTTCTTATCAGCTCTTTGCTTGATTACTTACAAAAAAATGGTATAATTTTTTTTCAGGTAAATCTAATATTAAGGTGGAATTTTTAAATGTTTGATAGATTAGAAGCAATAGAAAAAAGATATGAAGAGCTTAATGAGTTGATGAGTGATATAAATATCATTAATGATCATAACGAATTACAAAAATATGCAAAGGCACAATCCGATCTTTCTGATACAGTAAATGCTTACCGTTCATACAAAAAAATAACAGAAAGTCTTGAAGAATCGAAAGAAATGCTGAAAGATAAACTAGATCCAGAAATGAAAGAAATGGTAGAAATGGAGATAGACGAACTCTCCGAAAAACAAAAAACATTAGAAGAAGAGCTAAAGTTCCTTCTTCTCCCTAAAGATCCTAACGACGAGAAGAACGTTGTAGTGGAAATCCGTGCCGGCGCCGGCGGAGACGAGGCAAGCCTCTTCGCCGCCAACCTTTTCCGCATGTATTCCCGTTACGCGGAAAATATGGGCTGGAAAGTGGAAGTCCTTAATACCAGCTGGACCGGCGTGGATGGAATCAAAGAAATCAGCTTCCTGATTTCCGGCAACAAAGTATATAGTTATTTAAAATATGAAAGTGGCGTACATCGTGTTCAGCGTGTTCCAGATACTGAATCTCAAGGCCGCATTCACACATCCACAGCCACTGTTGCCGTACTGCCAGAAGCTGAAGAAGTAGAAGTAAAAATAGAAGCAAATGATATCCGTGTTGATGTATTCTGCTCAAGTGGTCCTGGCGGCCAGTCCGTTAACACCACACAATCCGCAGTCCGCATCACACACCTTCCAACAGGAATAACAGTATCCTGTCAGGATGAAAAATCTCAACATAAAAACAAAGACAAGGCAATGAAAGTACTCCGTGCCCGTATACTTGAAAAAGCTCAAGAAGAAGCAGCAGGAGAAATTGCCTCAACACGTAAGAGCCAGGTAGGAACAGGAGACCGTAGTGAGCGTATCCGTACCTATAACTATCCTCAGGGTAGAGTAACCGATCACAGAATCGGTTTGACACTCCACAAACTTGAGAATATCCTCCTTGGGGACTTAGATGAAATAATTAATGCTTTGATCACTTACGATCAAGCTGAAAAACTAAAGGAATCAAGTAAAAATGACTGATAAAAAGGTTTCATCTATTCTTAAAGAGATTGGCTCATACCCAGATCTCTCTCAAGATGAGATTAACGACCTGCGTTACATTCTGGCTCATATTTTAGGGACAGAAAAGGCAAGACTGATTCTACACATGGACCAAGAACTTAGTATGGAAGAATATAAAAACTGGCAAAAATCTTTTCATCGCCTAGTTTTTGAAAAAGTTCCAGTCCACTACATTATTAATACAAAAAATTTTATGGGATTAGACTTTTTCGTTGATGAGAGAGTTCTGATCCCTCGTTTTGATACAGAAATTTTAGTTGATACAACCCTAGAAGAGATTAAAAAAATTCAACCTAATCTAGATGAAGATATAGAAATCCTTGAGCTTTGTACTGGCAGTGGAGCGATTCCGATTAGTGTAATACATCACACCAAGGGAACAAATATAAAGGCCTTGGATATAAGCCTTCCGGCTTTACAGGTTGCAAAAATTAACAGAGAAGAACTGCTTACTCTGGAGGAACAAGAAAGACTCACTTTTATTCAAAGCGATCTTTTTGAAAATGTAGAATTACCTGGTGTCAACTCTTCTTTTCAAGGTTATCACCTGATTTTAGCTAATCCTCCCTATGTGACAGCAGAAGAATATTCTACATTAGATGAAAAAGTTAAGAAAGAACCACTCAATGCCCTAGTGGCAGAAGATGAAGGTATTTTTTTCTACGACAAAATCCTAGCAGAAGGAAAAAAATACCTCCACCCCAAGGGTGGAACAATGATCTTTGAAATCGGAAGCCAGCAGGGCCCAGCCCTCCTGGCCTTAGCTAAAGCCAAAGGCTACCAGGAGTGCACCATTATCCCAGACTATGCCGGTCACTCCCGGGTAGCCCTGATTCGCTAGTGGATGGGACGCTTCCATCTGACCCGCTTTATCCCCACCCCCACCCGGACCTGTGGATAAAGCGAGCCAGATAGAAGCGTCCCCTCTGCTCTTTGCAAAAAATTTACATTAATTAATTTGCCTAACATGTCCTTAATTGATAAAATATGCAAGTGAATTTAACAAGAAAGAAGAGAAAACATTTGAACTTTAATTATATTAAAAAAAGATACATTATACTTGGTGGAATAATTCTTGCAGCACTGATAATAAACTTTACAATTTTTGGGACATCCCAGCTGACAGATAAAAAAATGGAAAAAGATTTACAAAAAGAGAACACCCTTACTCCTGAGGAACAGGCAGCCCAGGAGTTTGCCAATTCTGGAGTATTCGGCGAATACAATGTCCTTCTTCTAGGTATAGATTCCCGGACAGAACGTGATCTTAAAACCGAGATTCAGGCAAAAAGTTATCGTACAGATACAATGATCTTGGCTTCATTAGATATTAAAGAAAAAAAAGCTAAGCTGATTTCTATACCTAGAGATACAAAGGTAAAAGTTAAAGGTAACTACAATAAAATTAACGCTGCCTTTGTCTATGGTGGAGTGGAGTTAGCTAAAGAAACAGTAGAAGAGTTTGCAGGAGTTCGCATTGATCGTACAATGGTTGTAGACTTTCAAAGTCTTGTAAAAATTGTTGATTTTCTTGGGGGCGTAGAGATAGATGTTCCTATTCGTATGTATCGTCCAACAGAGGAAATAAATCTTCAACCGGGACTTCAAGTTTTAGATGGCCAACAGGCCCTAGCTTATTCCCGCTATAGAGGCACTCCTGGTGGAGATATTGATCGAGCTGGACGTCAGCAAGAGGTTATTCAAGCTTTGATTAAAAAAATCATTTCAGTAAAAGGAGTTTCCATGATTCCATCCCTTTACAGGACTATGGAAGAAAATATGGTTACAGATATACCTTTAAAAGAAATTATGACTCTGGGTAAACTTGCACCAGCAGTCCTTAAAAATGGTATTGATACAATGGTAGTTCCTGGAGAAAATGCTTTAATAGAAGGAATTTGGTTCTGGGAAGCTGATAAAGAAGCTTTTATCGAAATGCTCCAAGAGTAAAAGGAAAGTAGGTGCTGTTTTTTGTCTGACTTAAGCAGAATGAGTCGTAGAAATGCTACAACAAGAAAGAAGAAAAAGCCAAATACAGCAAGAAATGTAATTCTGATCATTGTTCTTGCTTTAATATTGTTTACTGGCTACAAGGTTTTCGACTTTATTATATCCCCTTTAAATGCAGCTGAACCTCCAGAAACAAACATTGAAGATCCTGTTGAACCAAAGGCTCCAGCAGAGGATGATGAGTTTGCTAAGAAGAGAGTTAATATTCTCGTTCTTGGGATAGATGAAAGAGAAGGGGAACCTGCCCGAGCAGACACAATAATATTGGCAAGTCTGTTTCCAGAGGAGAGACAAGTTAAGCTTCTTTCTATTCCCCGAGATACCAGACTTCTAATTCCAGGACATGGAAACGATAAAATTAACCATGCCCATGTTTATGGTGGAGTAAATCTGGTTAAAAAGTCAGTAGAAGAATTTACAGGTATTCCTATAGATTTCTATGTTGAAACAAATTTTCAAGGATTTATCAATGTCATAGATATCCTGGGTGGCGTTTCGCTTAATGTTGAAAAGAAAATGTATAAACCCGAAGAAAACATTGATCTTGAACCAGGGCTTCAAACATTAAATGGTTATGATTCCCTCGCCTACGTTCGTTACAGGGATGACGGCATGGGTGACATTGGTCGTATTGGAAGACAGCAGAACTTCATAAAAGTCTTAGCTGAGAACACAATAAGAACAAGTAATGTTGCAAAGATCCCCGTCTTAGTAGATGAAATGAAAAAATATGTTAAAACTGATTTAAGTATTATGGACATGATTACCTATGCAACTAGATTTGCTAAAATGGATCCTGCGGACCTTGAAGGATACCAAGTTCCTGGATTTAGTGGGATGCAAAATCAGGTGAGCTACTGGATTCCAGACTTAAATGCTACCAAAAAAATTGTAGATAGTATAAAAAAACCAACCGTAGAGGAACCTGCCGATGCAGAGGAAACCGTTAATGAATAAGGTGCAGATTCTGGGGATAGATATTTCCAAAGTTACTTATATAGAAGCAATTGAAAATATTGCCCGTTATATAGAAGAAAAAAAACCAGTGCAGATCGTAACTGCAAATGCAGAAATTGTTTTTACCGCATCTCGGGAACAAAAATTAAAAGATATCGTCAATAATAGTGCTATGGTCACAGCTGATGGTATCGGCGTTGTCCATGCAGCAAAAATTAAAGGAGAACCAGTACCCTGCAAAGTAGCGGGGGTAGAACTTACTGAAAAACTTCTTGCTCTTTCTGGTCAGAAAAATTGGAAGTTCTACTTTCTCGGTGGTGCTCCAGGAGTTCCAGAAAAAGCTAAGAGCAATCTTTTACAAAAATATCCTGATGTTCAGATTGTTGGTACCCGTAATGGGTATTTCACTCCCGATGAAGAAGATGAAATTATAAAAGATATCATAGCAAAGAAGCCTGATATTCTTTTTGTTGCTCTTGGCTTTCCTAAACAGGAGCTTTGGATAGCAAGAAACAAGGATAAAATAAATGTTCCTGTATCTATAGGAGTAGGTGGAAGTTTAGATATTTTTTCTGGGAACAAGAAGAGAGCTCCTCAGTTGGTTCAAAAATTAGGAATCGAATTTTTTTATCGATTTCTTCAAGAACCAAGGAGATTTAGAAGATATTTTGCCCTTCCAAAATTTATTTTTGCATTTTTTTTACATGATGTTTTTAAAGTTTCCCAAAAGAGGGTAAAATAAAAACATAATACTATTGATTTTTATAGAAATAATAGTAAAATCAATCTTTGAAGGATATCAAAGGGGCCACGTCCTATGATATATAAAGTACCAATGTTGGCATAGCTATTCTTTTAGTCATTAATTCTCTGAATTATTGACAAAATGAGTATCTGTGCTAAAATAGGTCAAGAACAAAAGAGCTCAACCTGTGTTTTTGACCAGCCTCACTTATGATAGAAAATATTCGCCATGTTACATACTGACTGTTAATGGCGGGTAAGCAATTTACATTGATATATTGTGAATTTTCTTTTTCTTGAGAGGAGGGGATAGGCCACTACCAAGTGTAGCCTGGGGTTATCTACATAAGGCTGAGACAAAAGAAACCCGTAGTAAAGCACATCGAAAAAAAGCCCACAAAGGGCTTGGCCAAAACAGGCCAAATAATTTAAGGAGGGAATTTATTTTGAATAAGAAACTTATAGCGATTCTTACATTGGTTATGTTCGCAATGACATTACTACCAATGGGAGCTTTCGCAGCAACTACAAACACAGCTCTTCAAGTTAAGACTGTAGGAACTACAGACAATGAACGTGCTGGAGACTTAAGAATTACTGAAACAACTGCAACAAAAGGTTCTATTGCAACAGGTGACACAATTACTTTTAGCCTATTAAATGGTGCTGAATTTGCAGATTTTGATGCTATTACTAATCCTAATGCTATTACTACAGCGGACTTTAAAAATGCAGCTGCAGTTGTAGCTCAATCTGAAACTTCAATAACAATCGAAGTTGCTGCTGAAGAAACTGCAATTGAATTTTTATTAAGCCAAGTAGATTTAGACTTAACATCTCTTACTGGAGATGAAGTTAAAGTTGACGTTTACAGCCCACAAGGTGGAGTAACAAACGGTCAAGTAACAGTTGCTACAGTTGCTTCAGGCGACACAAAAGCTACTGTTTTATCTACTAAGATTTTCTCAGTAGGTAAAAATGAACAATCTGCTGGAACACTTAGAATCGTTGAAACAAGAGCTGGTTCTTTAGCTAGTGGCGATGTAATTAAGTTATCAATTCCAACAGAAGATGTTGTTTTCTTTGATACAGTAACAGCTACAATCACAAACGATGGTGACGGATTCGCTCTTGCTTCACTTACTAGTACTACACCAGATGAAAATGCTGATGGTTATTCAGAAGTAGTATTTAAAGTAACTGGTGAATCAACAACAAGCCCTGCTACTATCGAAATTACTGGTATTAAGGTTAATGTTGATGATGATGCTCAATTAGGCGACGTTCATATTAAAGTTGCTGGCGATGCTACATCACAAACATTACTTTTAGGTTCAACTAGAACTTATGGTTTCACATTAACTACTGAAGGCGTTATCAACGTTATGGCTGGTGACGAAACTGAAACTTTAAAAGATATCGTTCTTAAAGAAGAAGTTGCTGCTACTATTATTGGTAATGGCAGAACAATTAAATTAACTTTACCAACTGATGTTGCTTGGGTATCTGCACCAGAAGCTAATGTAGATAAAGGAACAGGCTTAGTCATTGGTGGAGCAACACTTTCAAATGACAGAAGAACAGCAACATATTCTTTTGCTGCTAATACAGACTTCTCAGATACAGCTATGACATTTAAATTTGAAGATGGAAAAATTGCTGTAAAAGCAAGTGCTGCTGAGAAAGAAGTAACAGTAACAGTTGATGGTAGTTCAAACGTTGCTGGTGAATTAACAGTTGCAGAAATCGTTAAACCAGTTAGCATTACTGCTGCAGCTATCGATGTTGAAATTGGTAAACAAGCTCAACCAATCGGAGACATTTTAATTAAAGAAGTTAAAGCTGGATATTTAAAAGCTGACAGAACTATTGTTATTGGTTTTGATAAAGCTGGTACAGCTTCATTTGCTGGAACTCCAGTTGTAGAAGTTATCGAAGGTGACTTAAAAATTGATGATGTTAAAAAGTCAAGTACTGAAATTACTATTACTCTAGACAGAGTAAGTACTGAAGAATCAACTATTAAAATTAGTGGTCTTACTCTTGATTTAGATCGTACTCCAGCTGAAGGCGAATACAAACTTAAAGTATACGGAACAGCTATTAACAGAGTATTTGCAGCTACTGGTACTACAGCTGATGATGTAATCGAAGCTTTAGATGCAGCTAAAACTAATGGTCTTTCATTTGTTGCAATGACTGTTGTTACTCCAGCTGTTGACGGAGTTGTTAAGCCAGTTGTTATGACAGTTGGATCAACTGTTTACACAATCGGTGGAGTTGAGCACCAAATGGATATCGCTCCATACATCAAGAACAGCAGAACTTACTTCCCAGTTCGTTTCGTTGCTCAATCTGTAGGAATTTCTGCAGACAATGTTGTTTGGGACGAAGCTAGAAGAACAGTAACAATCTTCAGAGCTAACAGAATTGTTCAAGTTACAATCGATTCTAACATTATGTTAGTAAACGGTGTTCCTGTAACAATGGACGTTGCTCCAGAGATTACTGCTAGCAGAACAATGCTTCCAATTAGATTCGTTGCTCAAGGTTTAGGAATAAACGTAACTTGGGACGAAGCTACACAAACAGTAACATTAAACTAATTTAAATATTAGTTAAAAAGAGACTCTTCGGAGTCTCTTTTTTTTGTGCTTTTATAAATCAGAGGATAAACCTTTTAAAACAAGAGAAAATTATGTATAATTTTTAGTGGTAGAAAAATAGAAAAATTGGAGAAATTATATAATTATGAATAATAAAAAAATAGTTTTAGCTTTATTGATCGTATTTTCAGTTATTTTGTTTCAATATTTTCTGGGAACAAAACAAAATGAACAGATACTTAAAAGAGAATCAGAGTTAGCTAAAGGGATAATTTTGTATCAGCAAGAAAAATACATAGAGGCTGAAGAAGTTATAGGTCAGTTCAAAGATTCTTATTATGATAGGTCATCTTTTTATAATTTAAGTTATGCTAGGGTCTTAAATGAAAATGAAAAAAATTCAGAAGCACTAAAATATTATCAAAAAGCGTATAACATTTATCCTGGATATCTTAGAGAAAAAGCTTTTGTCGAGGAAATTAGTAGAATTGAGGATTTAAAACAATAATGAAAAACAAGTACGATAACTCTCAAAAAATCAATAAAATAATGATTTATATATTGTTTGCTATGCTCCTATTTATACCAAACATATTAAAATTAAAAATTGTAAATTATATTTCGCCAATATTAGAGCCTGATACTTTAAGAAGTGGTACATATCTTAACATATTTGTACAAAGTAAATTTTCCTTTTTAATTTTTTCAAGTTTAGTATTAGTAACCATTTTTATTATTTATTTAATGACTACCAAAAAAGACATTAAGTATAATATTTTTGATATTCTTATCGGAGTTTTCACTCTCTTTGCACTAATTGCTACTTTCTTCTCCGAATATAAATATGTTGCTCTTATGGGTAAATATAACAGAACCGATGGGGCTCTTTTCTTTATATTGTTAATGGTTTTACTTTTTATTGCTTCAAAAATAAGATTTTCAGATATAGATCTAGATATATTATCTTATGCCCTATTCCCTTTTTTAATTATTAATACGGTTTTAGCATATTTATATCAAAACGAATATAACCTATTAGAAAGTAATTTCTTTAAAAAGTATATCTTATTAGGCGGAGATATTAATATTGAGGCTGGGAGTTACCTTATCTCAACCTTGGAAAATCCAAACTATCTTTCTGGTATTGCTGGCTTTTTATCCGTTTTCTTTATTACTAGATTTGTTTTTTTAGGGAAAATAAACCCTATTGATTTTGTAGGATCAATTCTTTCAGTTTTTTTATTAGTTTCATCATTCTCCTCTAGTGGGATATTTGCTTTTGTTATAGCCTTAATTTTAATTCTTATTTTTATAGATAAGACAGATTTATATACCTATTTAAAATTGATAATTTTCATACCTGCTTTTTATGTTTTTTTAGATTACTTTAAAGACAGAGATCCAAGAATTACCCAAGAGATTACAACTTTAAGAAATCTTTTGGACAATAACATTGTTTATGCTGTTAGTATCTTATTTATTCTTTTGATAATGATATATTTTATTAAGGAATTCTTTAATTATTCCAAATTCAAATATGTTTTATCGGGAGTAATTTTTGCAATGTTTTTAGTTGGTTTATTTGTAGTTCCCCATTCCCCATACTATGAGCAAAGTTATCCAGATAAAATTTATGAAAGAGATGAAATAGTTAGTATAATAAACAATAAAGAGATAAAAACTGATTTTCTAAGTAACAGAGTTTTCCCTTGGCAAAATACATTTGATTTAATAAAAGAGCGACCATTAACAGGATATGGTTTTGGTACCCTTGCCTTTGAGTTAAATCATAGTAATATGTTTAATCCTAGCAGCAGGTGGCCTTCTTCTACAGTGTTTGATAAACCACACAATAGCTTTCTAGAGGTAGGTTATGGGGCTGGAATATTTGCTTTAAGTGCTTTTCTTTTGATTTTTGTTAACTTAACTTTCAAAAGTTTAGAAAAGTTTAGAGATAAGTTTGATCCAAGAAATTTAGCTATATTCTTGGGTATGATAGCATTTTTAGTTCAAGGAATGGTTAACGATTCTAATGTAGGATCTTATCCAGTTATGTTTATCTTTTTTGGAATTTTAATATCAAGGGTAAATAATGATGAAGAAATAGTGGAGGTTGAAAATAATGTCGGAAAAACAACTAAGCATAAAAGAAATAAAGGAAATCATTCCTCATAGGTATCCATTTTTATTAATTGATAAAATTATAGACTATGAAGAAGACAAGACTATTATTGGATTAAAAAATGTTACTGGTAATGAAGAGTTCTTTACAGGGCATTTCCCAGATCATCCTGTAATGCCGGGGGTCCTTATTATTGAAGCTTTAGCTCAAACAGGGGCTGTTTTGGTTTTAATGAAACCAGAGAACAAGGGTAAGATTGCCTTTTTTGCTGGTATTGATAATGTTAGGTTTAAAAGACAAGTTGTTCCTGGTGACCAGCTTAAACTAGAAATAGAAGTAACTAAGCTTAAGTCTTCTGTTGGAAAATGTAATGCGAAGGCAAGTGTTGATGGAGAAATTGTTTGCCAAGGGGAATTAATGTTTATGATTAACTAAGAAAATTGTTAACATATTAAGATTGAAATAATTATGGTAATAATATATAATCAGCAATTGATTAGAGTTAGTTTATAAAAGAAAGGAATTATCATGAAGATGGAATATTTTTGGGGTATTATAATTGCATATCTTGTAGTAATTACTGTGGTTCCTTATGTAATAAAATTTGCATACAGAATTGGCGCAGTTGATATTCCTTCGGAAAGGAAAGTCCATTCTGTTCCTGTTCCAAGAATCGGAGGATTAGCAATTTTCATTGGTTACATAACTTCAATTCTTATGTTTTTTCCTTCTTCAGAGCTAAGAACGGGTATTATTATTTCAAGTTCTATTATTGTGGTTTTGGGAATTCTTGATGACTTATATAATATATCACCAAAGCAAAAGCTTTTAGGCCAGTTAGTAGCGGCAATTGTATTAGTTTTCCATGGTGTTCAAATTGGATTTTTAACAAATCCATTTGGTGGAACAATTTATCTAGGATATTTTGCAATACCCCTTACTATTTTTTGGATTATTGGCGTTACAAATGCGGTTAATCTAATAGATGGTCTTGATGGTCTTGCCGCAGGAACTTCAGCAATCTCTGCTATAGTCTTATCTATTGTTGCTTTTTCTCAAGGAATTAGTAGCATAGGTTTCATGGCTTTAATCTTAGCAGCCTCTTGTGTCGGATTTTTATGGTATAATTTCAATCCTGCTAAAATTTTTATGGGAGACACGGGCTCCATGTTACTAGGGTTGAATCTTGCAGTTATTTCAGTAATGAGTGTAACTAAGAGTATTGCTGTGCTATCCATTTTTGTACCAATAATAATTTTAGGTGTACCTTTATTTGATACTCTCTTTGCTATAATTAGAAGATACCAGAAGAACCAACCAATTTTCAAAGCAGACAAAGAACATTTACATCATTGTTTATTAAACAAAGGGTTATCCCATAAAAAAACAGTACTGTTCATTTATTTGATTAATATAATTCTTGGTGCTTCTGCCATCCTATTATCAACTCTGACTAAGAACCAAGGAATGGTTTTGGTAACTGCATTGTCTATTGTTATCTATATGGGTGCTCAAAATATTGGAGTTTTAAAACAAATTGAAATTCATAATATTTTCTATAAATTGCTGAAAGTAAAAAAATAAAGTTATGATTTTAGTGCCCTGCTGATATGCAGGGCTTTTCTTTTGATTTATTTTTTGCTGGTTTGGGTAAAAAATAGTTAACATATTGTAACAAAGATTGACTTAGACTGACTGTCGGGTCATAATAACTTTATCTAGAAATATAAAGGGGAAGTAAATAATGAAAAGAAAAAATACAGTTAAATATATTATAGTTTTATTAATTTTAAGTTTATTAATTCCTGTAGCGGGTTTTGCACAGGAAAATGAAGTGCCAGCATATAGCTTAGAAGAATTAACAAAAATGGCCTTAAAAAATAGCAATTCTTTAAAAAGTGCTGAACTAAGCAAAGAAGCAAATTTTGATACATTAGATAATGTAGGGGGAATGACAAGTTTTGTTCCTGCGGCGAGTTTGTCTAATAACGTTCCTTCTGCTGTTAGTGTATATAAGTTATACAGAAATTATGACATTGCCTATTCTTTATCACAAAATTCTTTAGAGTTGGAAAAAGATAAAGTTAGAAACAATGTGATATCTAGTTTTTATGAAGTTCAGAACCTTGCAAAAAAATTGGAATTTTCCAAAAAAGACTTTGAATACAAAAAGAATATGATGGATATTGCAATCCTAAAACATAACATGGGTTTAATTAGTACTATTGAAAAAGATGCTAGTATTCGTCAGTATAATATGGCAAAAGATTCTTTAGCTCTAGTAAATGCTGAAAATGATAAAAGCTTTAAAAATCTCAATCTTTTAATTGGTCTAAATGCGGATGCTAGATACAATCTTGTATATGAAGATATTTCTGAAATTAGCGAAAAGTTAACCGAAGAAGATGGCATGTACTTTACAACAAAAGCATTAGCGAATAATCTTATTCTTGAAATGTCAGAAAAAAGATTAGAGATGAGCCAGCTTAATGTAGATTATTATGCATATAATGATCCTTCAAATTTCAAAACGCTAAATGCTACTAAATTAGAACACCAATCTGAAGTCACTTCTTTTGCAGCTACAAAAGAGGGTATTGAAAAATTTATGATAGAAATGTTTTATAGTGCTCAAGAAATGCAGGATAACTATAGTAAACTATTAGTAAAAGATGTAACAGACAAAGAATTACACAAAATAAAAGAAATTCAATATGAATTAGGCATGATAACAAAAATGGATCTAAGACAATCAGAAAATACTCTTTTAGAGAATGCAGCTAATTTAGCCGCTTTAAAAGCTGGATATAATCAGTTAGTCTTTGTTTTAAATCATCCCCACGTTCAACTTGGATAATCTCAATGTCTCCCAGGATTTCCAGGGAGACATTTTTATTAGGTAATATAAAAATTAGAACTTATTAGGGAGGAATATTTTGAAAATTTTAATTGCAGATAATCACCCTATATTCAGAGAAGGATTAAAAAAAATATTTTTAATTAATGATGACTTTAATATTGTTGCTGAGGCTGGAGATGGTAGAGAAGTAGTTAAACTTACTATGAAGCTCCACCCAGATATAGTCATACTAGATATTAATTTATCCAATATGAATGGCCTTGAAGCTACTAAGGTTATTCTAAGAGAATTGCCAGATACAAAGGTTGTTGCTCTTACCAGTTCTGATAACCAAGAGTATGTAAATGAAATGGCAGCTTTGGGAGCTTATGGATATCTATTAAAAGAAATTAAACCAGATAAATTGATAAAATTAGTAGAAGAGGTTTTTGCTGGAAATTCCTTATTTGAAAAGGAATACAAAGTTAACTTAAAGACTGATAAAAAAACCTACCTCAAGAAAGAACTTGCAGAAGACTTAACCAGAAGAGAAAGGGATGTTCTTCAGTTAATTGCTCGAGGGATGTGCAATAAGGATATTGCAGCTACACTATTTGTTAGCGAAAAAACTGTAAAAAATCATCTTACCAATATCTTTAAAAAAATTCAGGTAGAAGATAGAACCCAAGCGGCACTTTTCGCAATAAAAAAGGGAATTGTGAAACTTTAGTTGACAAGGGATAATGGTTAATATAAAATAAATCCCGATAATTATATAAGCTATTGTTAGTAAAAGCACTGCATCGAAAGGTGTAGTGCTTATTCTAGTATATAGAAGAGGGAGCGGAATATTATTATGGAAAAAGAAGTTCTTTTAACTCAAGAAGGCTTTGAAAGACTTGAAGCAGAACTAGAAAAACTAAAAACCGTAAAAAGAAAAGAAGTAGCAGAAAGAATAAAGCAGGCAATTGCTTACGGGGATATTAGTGAAAACTCAGAATATGACGAAGCTAAAAATGAGCAGGCTTTTATTGAAGGGCGTATTGTCCAGATAGAAAATCAACTTAGAAATGCAAAAATCATCAGAGATGAAGATAGAGAAGAGGGTAAGGTTTCTCTAGGGTCAAAGGTTAAAGTTCTTGATCTTGAATTTAATGAAGAGATTATTTATAAAATCGTTGGCTCAGCAGAGGCAGATCCTTTAAATGATATGATTTCTAACGAGTCTCCTCTAGGTTCAGTCCTTCTTAACAAAGCAATTGGGAAAGAAGTAGATGTAGAAGCTCCAGCAGGAAAGTTTAGATATAAAATTTTAGATGTTATCAACGACTAGGAAGGCGTGTAAATATGAGTAACAAACCAGAACAGCAACAAAATGTGAACCAGTTAATGAAGGTTCGTTTAGAAAAAATGGAAGAACTAAGAGGCTTAAATATTAAGCCCTTTGGTGACAAATATACAGCAAGCCATACAGCTAAAGAAATATTAGATAATCCAGACACATTTATTGAATCTGGTGAGGTTGTCTCAGTTGCAGGGAGATTGATGGCAAAAAGACGTCATGGCAAAGCCGGTTTTGGAAATATTATGGATATGAGTGGAAATATTCAGATCCATGCTAATGTTCAAGACATGGGTGCAGAAAACTATGAAGTTTTTAAAAAGAATGATATTGGTGACCTTTTAGGGATTAAAGGAAAGGTCTTTATTACTCAAAAGGGCGAAACAACTATCGAAGTAATGGAAATGACTATGCTTGCCAAGTCCCTTCGTCCACTACCAGAAAAGTTTCATGGTTTAACTGATGTTGAACTTCGTTATCGTCAGCGTTATGTTGACCTTATTATGAATAAAGAGGTTAGAGATACATTTATAACTAGAAGCAAAGTTATTAAGACAATGCGTGAATTTTTAGATAATAATGGTTTCCTTGAAGTTGAAACTCCAGTACTCCAATCTATTCCAGGTGGAGCGGCAGCAAAACCATTTATTACTCATCACAATGCTCTTGATATTGATATGTATATGAGAATAGCTTTAGAACTTCACCTAAAAAGACTTGTAGTTGGTGGTTTCGATAGAGTATACGAAATAGGAAGAGTTTTCCGTAATGAAGGTGTATCTACAAAACACAATCCGGAGTTTACTTTAGTTGAAGTTTATCAGGCTTATGCTGATTATACTGATATGATGGACCTTACTGAAAATATGATTGTCTATATTGCAAAGAAGGTTCTTGGTACTCTAAATATTAAATATGAAGAACATGAAATTGATTTAAGCACTCCTTGGAGAAGAATCACTATGAAAGAGGGAGTTAAAGAATACGCAGGTGTGGATTATGATGCAATTTCTAAAGAAGAGTTTTTTAAGCTTGGTAAAGAAAAGCATCTAGATGTTACAGAAGGAATGTCTAAAGGGGAACTATTAAATGTTTTCTTTGAGGAATATGTTGAACCTAATTTAATTCAACCTACTTTTGTAACAGAATATCCTATGGAAGTTTCTCCCCTTGCCAAAAGAATTGACAATGATCCAGACTTTACTGAAAGATTTGAAGCTTTCATTGTTTCCAGGGAACTTGCCAATGCTTTCTCAGAGCTTAATGATCCTGTTGATCAAAAGGAAAGATTTATGAAACAGGTTGAACAAAGAGAAGGTGGAGACGAGGAAGCTCATATGATGGATGAGGACTTCGTAAGAGCATTAGAGTATGGAATGCCTCCTACAGGTGGCTTAGGGATAGGTATAGATAGGTTAATTATGCTTTTAACTAACTCATCATCGATCAGAGACGTAATTCTTTTCCCAACAATGAAAAATGTTGAGTAGTACAAGTAAATAAATTGTAAATCTTATTGACGGCAGGGTAACCTGCCGTTATTGTTTTTATTAATAAGGGTAAGGAATACATATTAAATTATACGAGGTGAAGAAAGATGAAAAAAAATAAAATATTAATAGTTTTTACAGCCATTTTCTTTTTGTTATTAACCTCTTCAGGTTATGCAACAACAAAAACATGGCTTGTAGATGAAAGTGGCAAGGAACAAAGTGAAATAAACATTGTTGAAACAAACGATTCTATTGATATCGGTAGAGTTAGATTCAGACAAGATAATGAAACTGTTGGTTTACTCCAAGAAGGAGATAGAATTACTCTTACCATAAGAAACGGAGTTTTTAATTCTCTTCCTGTATTGGAAAATCCAATTCCTTCATTAAATAACACTGCTGGTCAGACTGGTATGTTCTTCTTAGAACCGATAGAAGATTATACTGGTACAACTGTAAACAGTGTTACCTATGAATTAGTTGAAAAAACAGTTGATGAATATGGATATGAATATAAGAATATAGATTATGTTTTTCATTTTAAAGACATTAAACCAACAACTGATGGAGATATAACAGTAGAATTTTCAAGTAATTCAACAATTACTTCTCCACTAGGTCCTATAGTAACCGAGGAACCAATTGCAGTTGCTAAGATTGTTAATAAGAATACAGTTAGTGTAGAAGATAAGATTACTTCAAAGGAATTTGAAGAGTTAGCTTATTTAATAGAAGAACATTTAAAAACTAATGACTCTTATATAATAAATGATTCAGATATTACAATTGATTTTCCAAAAACATTTTTCACTGAAGGTGACAATTGGAATTTCTTTTCCGATACAAACCCATATAACTTTAAATTAGTAATAAATAAATACCAATCACTAAAGTATAAAAACCCAGAGTTTTCAGATTCTGTAGGAGCAAGAATATTCGAAATTAACCCTTACGTTAAGAATCGTCTTACAAATTCAACCTTTCTAATGGGTCCAGGAGAACATTTTGACGGAGTTAAGGTAACAATGAAGTTTTTAACTTTAGATAATAATATGATTGATAAACTTATCCCAGTTAAATATCTAAAACAAGAGGATGGCTCTTTAACAAAAACATTGTTTACTACAGGAACTTACAATAGCCAGACTCATGAATATACTTTTAACATCAATGGTCCTGGTTACTATTCTGTTGAACAAAAGGAATATAAAAGAATATTAATGACAATTGATGATACCGTAGCTAGAGTAAGCAATAATATTGTAAGGCTAGATGCACCTCCAACACTGATTAATAATTCCACCTACGTTCCAATTAGGTTTATTGCTGAAAGTTTAGGGGCAGAGGTAGAGTTTCTAGAGGAAACAAGACAAGTAGAAATAAAAACCGTAGATAAAACCTTGTATCTTCCAATAGACCAGGTTACAGCAGAGCTTCAAACTCCAGCAAGAATTATTAACAGTAGAACAATGGTTCCGGTAAGATATGTATCAGAACAACTAGGAGCAATTGTAAACTATACTGCACAAACTAGAGGAATAGAGATAATAAAATAGTTAAGCCAAGCCACGGCAAAAAAGTCTGCCGTGGCTTTTTTTGCCCAAAAATATAAATAGTGATATAATAACCGGAGATTTTAGATGATGTGAATGGGGCAATAAGATGGATAAATACAGAAAAATTCTTTTAATGTTAATTGACTATATAAATATTAATTTAATGCTTTATCTAAGTCTCCTTATCCGTTTTGAAGGAACAATAAGAGAACCATACATAACTAATTATTTTAAATATACCTTTCTCTTTTCTTCAGTTATTCTTTTAGTTTTATATTTTGGAAGAATATATAACAGGATTTGGCGTTATGCAAGTATTGGTGAGCTGGTTAATATAATGGTTAACCTATTTCTAGGTACTGGTCTTGTGTACTTAATTATGGAATTCATTCTTCCCGCTAAAGTTATTTTTCCCCGTGGAGCAATTGTAATTTTTTTAATACTAATGATATTTTCTCTTTCTGGCTCTAGGTTAGCTTGGAGAATATATAAGGAATATGTTCTAGACATTAAATCTGGAGATCCTGATAAAAGAATTTTGATTTATGGGGCAGGAGATGCAGGTCATTTTACTTTAAAAGAAATAAAGAAAAATCGAGAACATCTGGTTGTTGGTTTTGTTGATGATAAAGATGAAAAACGTGGCCTAAAAATTCTCGGGGTTCCAGTTTTAGGAACAAGTCGAGACTTACAAAAGATAGTTAAGGAACATCAGATAGATGAAATTATTATTGCCATGCCTTCGGTAAAAGGCAAGAAGCTTCAAGACATTATTAAAGATTGCCAAAAGACAGGAAAGGAAGTTAGGATTCTACCTCGAGTATATGATATTTTAGAAGGTAATATTAAAGTATCAAATATCAGAGAAGTGCAGATTACTGACCTTCTTGGACGGGAGCCTGTTAAGATAGATCTAAACCAGGTTAGCAATTATGTTAAGGGAAAAAGAGTTTTAATTACAGGAGCAGGGGGTTCTATTGGCTCCGAGATCGCCCGTCAAATTTCCAAACTTGATTTAAAAGAGCTAATCCTTTTAGATATAAGTGAAAATTCTCTATATGATATTCAAAATGAATTATTAAGAAAAAAGAAAGATTTTGAAATAATAGCTTTGATTAAAAATCTTAGGGAAGGTTATTCTATTAATGATGCCCTAGGTAAGTATAAACCAGATATTATCTTTCATGCTGCTGCTCATAAACATGTCCCCTTAATGGAAAATAACGCAGAAGAGGCTGTAAAAAACAATATTAGAGGAACCTACAATCTATTAAAGTATGCTGATAAACATAAAGTTAACAAGGTTGTTGTAATTTCAACGGATAAGGCGGTTAACCCTACTAATATAATGGGGGCTACAAAAAGGGTTACAGAACTTTTAGTTCAGCATTTTAATCAAATATCTTCTACTAATTATGTGGCTGTGCGTTTTGGAAATGTTTTGGGAAGTCAGGGTAGTGTAGTTCCTTTTTTCAAAAAACAAATAGCTTTAGGTGGACCTATTACTGTAACTGATCCAGAAATAATAAGGTACTTTATGACTATTCCAGAGGCTGTCCAACTTGTAATTCAGTCTGGTGCCATGGCTGAAGGTGGAGAAATTTTCATTCTAGATATGGGTGAGCCGGTTAAAATCTTAGATCTTGCTGAGACTCTAATCAGGTTATCTGGTTTAAAACCCTACGAAGATATTGATATTGTGTTTACTGGGCTTCGTCCAGGGGAGAAGCTTTATGAAGAGCTTATTACTTCAGAAGAAAACTGTAACCGAACTAAACATAGCAGAATATTTATTGAAAAACTTAAAGAAAAAAGAAATGGAGCATTACTTAACTTAATTAATAGAATTGAAACGAATAATCTACCCCTTGAGCGGGATGAAATTATTGAGATGCTTTTAGAACTTGTTCCAGAGTACAAACCATATTATAATATAAGTCAAAATACAAAGAAGGAAGTTGACGATGGAAAATAATGAGAGACAATATCAGGATTATGATGAAATAAGTTTAAGGGAATTAATTGAGGTTCTTCTTAAAGAGAAGTTTGTTATTGCAGGAATAACAGCCATTGTTATTGTTCTTGCAGCAATTTATACCTTAGGAATCTTAAAGCCTTCTTATAAAAGTGAAGCTTTGTTAACAGTAAGTCTAGAAGAAACCGTAGATACACCCTATGGTACTTTTGAACTTCCTTTTACAACTATAGATGAATATACTCATATAGTAAAAAACCCAGTAGTTATTCAAAGAACTCTACAGGATTTTGCTAAAGAAGAATTAAGCAGAGAGGGTTTATTGAAAAAAATTAATGTAGAACTTATTAAAGATACTAATTCTTTTAGAATAAAAGCCGAGTATGGTTCTCCAGAGGAAGCCTATAATCTTGCTACTCTTCATGTTAAGAATTACCTAAATCATATGGAAATACTTTTTAGAAGAACAGCAGTAGAAGAATTTTATAATGATTCCCTAACACAAAAATCAAGTATTGCAAAATTATTAATTAGAAATGAAGAAAATATGAAAAAGACTCAAGAGCTATTAGAAAAGACTCCAAAGGCTATTAACTTAGAGAATGCTTTAATTAGTCAGGCAGATTATGCTTTAATTTATTCTTCCAAGGGAAATGTGGATCTTTCTCGTATTTCTGGTGATAAAATTATTAGTCAAGAGTTAAATCCTTCTTATCTTAAAATAACCGAACAGATGACTAATCTAGAGATGGAAAAAAATAATTTAGAAAATAGTCTTTTAGATATTGAAAGAAATATAATTGATTTAGATGAAGAATTGGTTGCTCTTAATGAGTATAGAGACACCTATAAAACAACAAATCTAAAATCTGGTGTTTCTGATTCAATGAAGAATTTAGTTACCCTTGTTAACAGACCAGAAATAGAAACGCAAAAAGTCTCCCCAAGAAATGCACTAAATTTAGCTATTGGAGGGGTCCTTGGTTTAATGTTGGGAGTGTTCTTCGCATTCTTTAAACACTACTGGCACAATAGTTGACAAATCAATAGAAAATGTTCAAAATGTAGGTAACGTTCAGATATTGAACGAGCCTACATTTTTATTTTGAATAGGAGTTTTAAAATGGATAAGGAACTTGCAATTTTAGAAGAGCTACATAATGATAAAAATATAAGTCAACGGGATGTTGCCGAAAAAACAGGAATATCCCTGGGTAATGTAAATATCCTAATCAAAAAAATGATTAAAGAGGGTCTTGTAAAAATGGAGCAAATTCCTGCTAATAGAGTAGCTTATATGCTTACTCCAAAGGGAATGCTTGAGAAAGCCACAAAAACCTATAACTATATAACAAAGAATTATATATATATAGAAGAACAAAAAACAGCTATGGGGAAAGCCTTAGAAGAACTAATAGAGGAGCATGGAAAAATTCAAGTCTTATTGTCAAATGATGGTGCTTCAGAAATATTGAAATTAGCAATAAATGGGTTGGAAAAAGAGAAACAAGAAAAAATAATACAAATAGAAGAGAATAGTTACGAAAGATTAGAAAAAGATTTGCTATTGGTCGTATCTAAAGAAGATGAAAGAGAGTTGAGCAACTACAGAGTACTCAATTTACTGAAGATCATGTAGAAAAGAAAAAAAGAAGATGATATTCATGAAAAGCTGTAGTAGTAATAAAGGATTTACCTTTTAGGGATTATAGGTCCTAATGTTATAGGATATATTGGAAAATCTAAAGAAGAGGTATGCAAAATAAACAGATTGCAAATAGAAAGACATTATCGTTTGCAGTTGCATATTGAAGGAATTGAGCACAGCGATTTATTATCTGAGACTTTTTTAGAAAGTTACGACCAAGAATTATGTCCTTCTCATGGAATCATTACTCATAAAGATGGCAAAATAGTGTGTAGTATTCATAATGAGAAGAATGGTGGGGAAGAGGATGGTGATAGTATGCCTTACATTTAGCGAGAAAACCCGAGAGGTTGAATAAAGAATTCGACGTGAGTATGGTGAAAGGATAAAGAGGCTGTAAGGCAGTAATATCAAG
>CAZNNQ010000003.1:62239-72933 GCA_964574445.1 uncultured Eubacteriales bacterium | reverse complement strand
AGGAACATTCATTAGTGTTCCTACTGCTGCAATATCTGCTGTACCTGTTGAGTTATTTTGCGCATCATAAATTCTAGCACTACTCACAATTGATTTTGCTGTCGCTGCATCGGCATCAATCTTCGCCTGATCTTGAATTCCTGCAAATCTTGGAATCGCTATAGCTGCTAAAATCCCCAAAATAGCAATTACTACAATCAGTTCAATAAGGGTGAAGCCTTTTTTGTTCATTCTGTTCTTTTTAAATTTTGCCATTAATGAAAACATAAATAATTCCTCCTTTTAAATTTAAAATTATTAAAACATAACAAATACTTCAAGTATTTTCTTACCACCCCACTTCGATATAAACTTATTCATATTTTTAATAATCTATATAATAATATGCTTATTGCATTTATTATTATCCAACTGTTTTAACCATATCAAACATTGGCATTAACATTGCCACTACAATAAAACCAATCATTATACCCATAATTACAATCATAATTGGTTCAAAAAGAGTTGTCATTCTTTGAAGAGCAACTTCAACTTCTTCATCATAAAAGTTAGCTGTCTTATCTAGCAAGTCCTCCATAGTACCAGCTTCTTCACCTATATTTATCATATTATCCACCATCGGCGGAAACAAACCTGAAGCTTGTACTGGAGTTGCTAATGGCATTCCCCTTCTAACATCATCTCTGATCTTTAATATGGCCTTTTCAACCACTACATTACCAACTATCCTTGAAACGTTTTCTAATGCTTGTAAAAGAGGTATACCACTACCCAGAAGTGTTGAAAGAGTACGAGTAAATCTACTAGAGATGATTTTTTCATTAACCTTTTTAATAACAGGAAGCTTTAGCTTTAATCCATCAAACCAATTTCTGCCTTTATTGCTATTTATATAGTTTCTAAATAAGAAAACTATTCCAATAACTAAAAGTAAAATTATATACCAGAATTTCTGCATTATTAAACTTGCACCTAACACAATTCTTGTGGGTAATGGCAATTCTACTCCACTACTTGTAAACATGCCAACAAAGGTAGGCATTACAAAAGTTAGAAGAAATACAACTACTAGGATTGCTACTATTGCTAAAACTGTAGGATAAACCAAAGCATTCTTTATCTTATTATTTATCTTATACTCTTTTTCATAGTGTTCTGACATTCTTTTCATAACTTCGTCTAGGTTACCACTAGCTTCTCCAGCTTCAATCATATTGATAAGGAGTTCTGGAAAGCTTTCTCCTTGTCTTCTTATTGAGCCTGAAAGTGAGTTACCCTTCTGAACATCTTCGTAAATTTGTCCAGTAAGTTCTCTTAGTTTCTTGTTCTCAACCTGAACTCTTAAAATATCAAGGGAACTTAAAATATTTACACCGGAATTTAACATTGCATAAAACTGACGACAAAAGATCGATATATCCCGGGCTGAAAATTTGGTCTTTGAACCAAAGCTTATATTAAACTGCTTTTTCTCTTCAATATAGACAGGATAGCTTTGTCTTTTATTAAGCATTTCGGCGATTTCATTTTTGTTGGAAGCAGTCAGAGTTCCAGTAACTGTTGAACCTTCAACTGTGATTGCCTTATAGTTATAAGCCGGCATTTTTACTCCTCCTTACTCACCTGTTTTCATACCTTTTACGCATCATTTCAACATCTAATGCATAACTAAGCATTGTATCTTTGCTGATAACACCTCTGCGATATAAATCTTCAAGGGTATGATCCATACCAACCATGCCATATTTTGCTCCTGTCTGAATGGAACTATCTATTTGATGGTTCTTACCTTCCCTGATAAGGTTTCTTACTGCTGGCGTTGCTGTAAGAATTTCGAAGGCAACTACCCTTCCACTATGGTCAGCTTTAGGTAATAATTGCTGAGAAATAATACCTTCCATAACTCCTGCCATCTGAATTCTTACCTGTAACTGCTGATTAGAAGGGAAAACGTCAATAATTCTGTCAACGGTTCTTGCTGCACCTGTTGTATGTAGTGTTGATAACACAAGGTGACCAGTTTCAGCGGCTGTAATAGCAATACTAATAGTTTCCAAGTCACGCATCTCTCCTACCAGAATAACATCTGGATCTTGACGAAGGGCTGCTCTAAGACCATCAGCAAAGGAATTAGTATCATGACCAACTTCACGCTGGTTAATTATACTCTTATTATGTTTATGAAGAAACTCTATTGGGTCCTCTAAAGTTACAATGTGACACTTTCTTTTTTGGTTTATCAAATGAATCATGGCAGCTAGTGTTGTTGATTTACCACTTCCTGTTGGACCGGTTACTAGTATCAGACCTCTTTGTTTCATACTAAGTTCTGCAACTATTGGTGGAATACCTAGTTTTTCCATGACGGGAATCTCGTTATAAAGTACCCTGAAGGCTAAGGCATAACTACCTCTTTGTTTATAGCAATTTACCCGAAAACGAGCTAGTCCAGGAATTGAATAGGAAAAATCCAATTGCCCTCTTTCATTGACCATCTCTAACTGCTCTTTGGTAAGTGCCTGTTTCACATAGTTTTCTGTATCCTCGGGAGTAAGTTTACATCCCTCAACATCTTGTTCTGACCTAACAGGAACCAAGTCACTGTTTACCCTCACTATAGGTTCTACCCCCACAGTAATATGCAAGTCAGAAGCTCCTTTTTCCACAGCATACGACAACAATTCATGCAATTCGAAAATTCTCATATTTGCCTCCTAGTCTAGGGTGTATGTGTTACGAACCACCTGTTCAACAGTAGTAACTCCCTTTAGGGCTAAGCTAATTCCATTTTCCCTAAGAGAAATCATACCTTCCTCTTTTGCAGCGTTACGAATTTCTTCTATGTGAGCTTTTCTATCAATAAGTTCTTTAATTTTTCTTGTTACTGGCATAATTTCTACAATTGAAGTCCTGCCTTTATATCCTGTACCTCCACAAGTTGAACATCCCGTTCCTCGGTAAAGATAAGTCTCTTTATCTGGAGGTATACTCAGTAGCTGCTTTTCTTCATCTGATGCTAAATAGCGTTCTTTACATTCTTCACAAATTTTCTTAACCAAACGCTGAGCAACAATTCCAACAAGGGCACTGGAAATAAGGTAAGGTTCAATATCCATGTCTAAAAGTCTACTCACAGTTGATGCTGTGTCATTGGTATGGATAGTACTTAATACTAGGTGACCTGTAATTGCGGCACGGACTGAAATTTGTGCAGTTTCTGCATCTCTAATCTCACCAATCATTATGATATCAGGGTCTTGACGGAGGATTGATCTTAATCCTGCAGCGAATGTCATACCGGCTTTTGTATTTACCTGAACCTGGTTAATCCCTTCAATTCTGTATTCTATAGGATCTTCAACGGTAATAATGTTTTTTTCTATTTTATTAAGTTCCTGCAAGATAGCATACAAAGTTGTGGATTTACCACTACCTGTTGGTCCCGTTACTAGGATTATTCCATAAGGATACTTGATGATTTTTTCGAATACTTCCATATCATTTTCAGTAAAACCAAGCTGTTCCTTTTTAAGAATCGTTCCACCCATATCCAGGATACGAATTACAACCTTCTCACCATAAGCTGTGGGGAGAATCGAAATCCTCATGTCGACTCCCCGGCCTGCAACATTATAGTTTACCCGGCCATCTTGGGGTACTCTTTTTTCAGCAATATTCATTTTACCCATTATTTTGATTCTGGTAACAATAGCAGCGTGACTGGTTTTTTCTGGGGTAAATACTTCTTGTAAGTCTCCATCAATACGAAAACGAACTCTAACATTTTTTTCATAAGGTTCAATGTGTATATCACTGGCCTTTGAGTTTACAGCCTGTAGAATTAAAGAATCAACGAATCTAACTAGGGGAGCATTACTGATTTTAATATAAGTATCCTCATCAACATCAACTTGCTCCTTTACTTCATCATCATATTCTTTTTTGAAGTCTTCCATTGCTTTTTCAGTGCTTTGTTTACGATAAAACCGATCTATATGAGCTATAATATCCTGACGAGATGCAATATATGGTTGAACATCCATGCCCGTGATAATTCTTACGTCTTCTAAGGCTACAACGTTCAAGGGGTCCCCAATTGCAAGAGCTATACGATCTCCATCAAATTTAAAAGGAATCATCGTATGTCTTCTTGCTATATTTTCATTAATCATTTTAGGGATATCTGGATTGATTTGTTCTTTGTCCAACTCGACGCTTGGAACACCCATTTGACCTTTAAGAACTTCAACTATATCTCGTTCTTTGATAAAGTCTCCCTCTAAAAGTATTTCTCCAAGTTTCTTTCCAACTTTTCTTTGCTGTTCTAGTGCAAAATTAAGGTCATTTTCAGATATTAGACCCGCATCTACAAGGAGTTCTCCTATTTTTTTGTAACTTTTCAATGAACAATCACTCCTATATATATTAATGTATGGTACATAACCATTTTACACTATTTGTAAAAATATTTTTGCTATTTTAGTTTATACTATCATTTATATTGATTATAAAAAAGCACTAAAAACAATTGTCTATTTTTTGTCTTAGACAAATTTGGACAATTGTTAACAAAGGCTTTTAATTTTCTCTATTACTATGCTTTTTTCTTTGCTATTTCTTGGAGCTTGTTCCCAAAAATCCAGGTATTGGTATAAGAATGTAGCGACTACTGTTGGCTCATTTGCCATAACTATTTTTTTGGCATTTTCACCTTCCCAGGCAAAAACATAATCATCTTCTCTAACAAAAAGATTAATTTTAAAAATATCACCTGGAATCAAAGCAACTTCAAAATTTTTAGAAGTTTGCAAAACTGAAAGGAGATTTGTTAAATGTTTTCTAAAGATATTTGATTTAATTTTAATTTTCTTTTCTGCAATAGCTGATAAATCTAGGTATTCAAAATTTTCTTTAGTTAAAATAAGCTCAATTGCCCTTTTACTATATATATGAAAGTGATTAGCTTTTTCCTTTCTTGGATTCACTATTTTCTTTAAGGAGTTATAGTAGTTTAAGCATTTTTCTCTTTTTTCAGGGCTAAGTTTGTTTTCATCTAATACTGATTCAAAGGTTGATTCCGATAAAAAAGAAATTGGCGGATAATTTGAAACCATTATTGACATATGGTTTAAAAGTTCTGTCCCTTTAAAAGTCTCTGTTATACTTTCTTTATTTACGAAGGGAAAAGTTTGTACAAGAGTATTACACTCTTTTAGGAGATTGTTAAACATCCAGGTAAATTGGCTGGTAGTTTGCTTATCATAATATACTGCTGTATAACGATTATCCCTCCCATCACCCTGTAAGCCATGGATAGCTAAATGATTTTCTAATACAAAAAATGTATTTTTAAAGAGGGCATCGCAATATTTAGGATAGTACCAAGACTGTAAACCTCCGGCAAAATATAAAGGAAGCCATTCTAAAATAATCTTTGCTAAACTTCTGCTATCTCTGTCTATACAGTGAATTATTTTTATTATATGTCCCTTCTGAAGTATCTCAAAAAGTTTAGCTTGCCAAGTCTTTAAAAATTCTTGATCCTCCAACATCCAGGAAAGTTCTTCTTGGCTAAAAAGCAAAAGTTTCTGTTTTTCCTCTAAACCAATAATATAGTCCATAAACTGCAGTACAGCTTCTCTCCGTCCAGTATTACCTCTGAAAACACTAAACTCCGAATCATACTCTCCCCTTGACGCTTTCCCTTTTATTTTATTCAGCTTATCTTCTTGAAGTAATGGACTAAAGGATCCTGTAAACCAAAGGCAAAGATTATGCTCAATATCCTGGGATGAATCTAAATCAATTTGTGGATTATATATTTTAAGTAATCTTTCTAATTTTTCTTCATCTATTTTATTTTCAATATCCATAAAGAATTTTGCTAAATTTTTCAAATGTATATTTTTGCTAGTTAAGGGTCTTGTGTTCCTCTTCCATTTGCTTACTAAAGAGTAATCAACATTTAAAGCAGAAGACAATTCCTTTACTGTAATATTTAATTCTTCCATCAAAAAAGATAAAGCTGAAGGGTATTCCACAAAATCACCACCATTAATTTAATTGTTGGTTTTTATAATTAATAAGTTTCCATTTTTTATTTCTATCTTTGCAGTTTCTGCACTAAATTCATTACTTAATCCTCTAGATAAACCCAAATATAGATTTTCATCATTCAGGGGATATTTAAGACCTGTTGTTTCAATACCCTCAACAACAGAGGTAAGAGGGAAAAGAGAAATATTACAAGATGCATCTCCCATTATTTCTATTTTATTATCTATCAAATATATTTCATAATCCTCTTCTAAAATAAACCCTTTAATGCCAGCTTTTAAAGGAAGCATCAAAAGCATTAGGTTTGCAAAAATATGATCTAGTCTTTTGCCCAAGGCACCAAAGAAAATTATTTCTTCCGGTTCTAAAGAGATTGCTTTTGAAATCGCAATTTCTAGATCAGATTCATCTTTTTCAGAAGGAAATTTAACAAATTGAGTTTTTTCATTTTTTAGTTTTTCAAGAATACTTTCATCTATAGAATCAAAATCACCTAATACCAAGTCAGGAATTATTCCAGCTGCATATGCGGTGTTTGCTCCACCATCTGCACAAAGAATAAAATCATCTTTTTTAACAATACTATGATAAAACTCTAAAGATGAATATTCACCATTAGCAAAAATATAGACTCTTTTCATATTATTTTCCCCTCAATGCTTTATACAGTATTTCTCTGTAGTTATTAAATTCAACGCTTGTCATAATTTCACCCTTACGAGGTCTGGGTATATTTATTTCAAGATCAAGAACTATCTCTCCCGGCTGGCTGGATAAAACATATATCCTATCCGAAAGATATATGGCTTCCTCTATACTGTGGGTCACGAATAACACGGAAGTGTTAAAATTTTGCCATACTTCTAAAAGCCATTCCTGAAGATTAGTTCTTGTAATTGCATCTAAAGCTGCAAAGGGTTCGTCTAAAAGCATTAAATTACTGTCAATCAGAAAGGTTCTCATTAAAGCAGCCCTTTGTTTCATGCCCCCAGAAAGTTGATAAGGATAGTAATCTTCAAATCCCTGAAGGCCAAAAACAGGCATCAACTCCATAACTTTTTTATAGGCTTCCTCTTTAGAAATATCTTTTAAAAGGAGAGGCAAGGCTATATTATCTTTAAGCTTTTTCCAGGGAAGAAGAGTATCTTTTTGAGGCATATATGCTATTTTTTTCTTCCCAGAGCTATGGGTTGGTGTATTAATTTCTAGTGTTCCCGAAGAGGTCTCTGTTAAGTTAGTAATAATTCTAAAAATAGTACTTTTTCCTGAGCCACTTGGACCAAGAAGAGTCACAAATTCTCCATTTTTTACATAAAAGCTAACATCTTTCAGAACCTTAAGTTCTTTGTATTCTTTGTTAACTTTATCCATTTTAAGAACCCATTCATCACTCTTTTCCAAAAAACTCTCCCCCTTGCCCATTATTTTAGCAGAAATTCATTTGTAAATGCTTTCCCAACTTCTATCTTTTCTTCTAATAATCCTCTTGCAACAAGCCAATCTGTGTATCTTTCCCAGACTTCATACTTTTGTATCCCCCAGGCTTTTTCTTTTCCCGCATATCTCTCAGAAAGCCATTTCTGACTTTCTAGAACCAGTGTTGAGTCAAGTTCTGGAGCATGTTCTAATAATATATCAGCGGCTTCCTCTGGATTATTGATGGCAAAATTATAACCTTCTGAGGTTGCTTTTATAAACTTTTCAGCTAATTCTTTGTTTTCTGAAGCTATTTTCTCGCTAGTAATAATTACTGGAGTATAAAAATCAAAGGTTTCATCAAAATCTGCCACATTAAGATAGTTAAGCTCAATTCCCTTTAATTCAGCTGCAATACCATCCCAGCCATAGAAGATCCAAGAAAAATCTGCATTATTTTCACTAGTTGCAAAAAAATCTGCAGCTCCTGTAGTTAATATCTCTACTTTTTCATAGTCTCCTCCATAAGCCTCCATTAAAACTTTAATAGTTTCATTTTCTATTTCCGACCCCCAGCCTCCGTATCTCTTTCCTTCAAAATCTTTCGGAGTTTCAATACCTTTAGAAGCTAAAGAAGCAAAACCTGAAGTATTATGTTGAATAACTGCTGCAATTGAAACTACCGGCATACCATTTGCCCTTGCATAGGTAACACCTTCTTGATAACTCACTCCAAATTGAGCTTGATCTGCTGCCACAATTTGTTCTGCAGTTCCACCTGCGGGTTGAATAATTTCTACTTCAAGTCCCCTTTCATTATAATATCCTTTTTCTAAGGCTGTATATAGTCCTGTATGATTTGTATTAGGAGTCCAATCCAAGATAACTATAACTTTTTCAAGTTCTGCACCTTTTTCTTGGTAAGCACTACAACCAGAGATACTAACCATCATAATTAAAACTATTGTTATAAATATTTTTTTAAACACTTAATTTTCCTCCTTTTTTCTGTCCCAAGGCATCATCAGCCAGGATATTAATTCAATTACTTTGAAAAATATGATACTAAGAAAAACCACTGTTATTATTCCTGCAAAAAGATTGCTCACATTGTAGGTATGCATTGATCTGATCATGTAAACACCAAGACCTTTATTTCCTCCTAGCCATTCTCCAATTACTGCCCCCATTACGCTGTAGGTAGCAGAAATTTTTAGACCTGAAAAAAAGTAGGGTAATACAGAGGGCATTTGAATATTGCTAAATATTTGCCACGATGAAGCCCCCATAACATTCAACAACTCAATTTCTTCTTTAGAGGTTTTGGACAGCCCTTCCGTAATGTTTATGCTTAAAGGAAAGAAACAAACAAGGGCTACTGTTAGTATCTTAGGCGCAAGGCCAAGGCCGAACCAAATCATCATAATTGGAGCCAAGGCAACTATTGGGACTGTTTGAGATATAACCAATAAAGGATAAAATATTTTTTTTATAAGCTTAATTTTATTCATAAGATATGAAAGAATAAGAGCAAATAATATAGCTGCAATAAGCCCTAGTAGTGCTGCTATAATTGTGTACTTACTATGAGAAAGAAGTAGTGAAAAATTATTATAAAAAGCATCAACTATAGAACTTGGCAAAGGAAGGATATATTCTCGTACTTCAAAGAATCTTCCTGCAACTTCCCAAATTAATAAGAGAATTATTATAAAAATTACGCTCACTTAAAACACTCCTTTCAAAAAAACAAAGTCACCCTAAAAAAACATAGGGTGACTTAAAAGTACATGTCAAAAAATATTTCCCTACGCTGGCATTATCCAGATCAGGTTAAAGGTCGAAACCGGTTTAGGTTCCCTCTCAGCCAGCTTCCGCCAGCTCCCCTTTTTCCTTATTCTAATTAAATTAATATTACCACAAATTTAAATAACTTCCAAGAATACCTCTACGACCTGAGGATCAAACTGTGTGCCAGAACAACGAATAATTTCTACCAATGCTTCTTCCTTTGATTTCCCTTTGCAATAAGGACGATCATTTGTTATTGCATCGAAGGTATCTACCACAGAAAGAATCCGACATTCTATGGGTATCTCTTTCCCCGAAAGACCAATAGGATAGCCAAAACCATCCCATCTTTCATGATGTTTTAAAATTAAATCTGCTATACCTGCAAGATCAGGTGAAGATATGGCTATTCTAAATCCCTTCTCATTAAGCTCCGAAGGTTTAAGTAAAACACTATCTGGAATTCCAACCTTACCCAGGTCATGAACTTTAGCAAGAAGATCCAAATTGTTAATCTCTTGTGAGGACAAATTCATTTTCAGTCCAATTTTTATACATATTTCAGACAAACGTTTAGCATGTCCCTCAGTTATATAATCTCTCTCTGCTAGAGTTGCCATAAGAGAATTTATTATTTGAGATTTTCCACTATTACCCTTTCTCAGCTTATTACGATACATTAAGTCATCGGCTTTTTTAAAAACCTCAGTCATATTCATTCCATCTTCTAAAGATGATACTCCGGAAGAAATGCTAAGTGTGATGGTTTTTTTATATTTATTGCTTTTAGCAATCCCTTTATTTATTCTTTCAAGTACTCTTTCCGCCTCAGACTCTGTATAACCTGGTAGGATTACCGCAAACTCATCTCCACCAGTTCTAGCGACTACAGAGTCATTTGGAACTGATTCATTTATTATTTTAGCTGTAGTCTTTAATTGGGCATCACCTTTATAATGTCCAATAGTATCATTAATTAATTTTAATCCATCTAGATCCAAGACGATAAGACTTACGGGATAGATTTTGTTCATAGTAATCCTTCTTAATTCCTCTTCGAAGTATCGCCTATTATATACACCCGTTAACTGATCATAATAACTAAGATATTTTAATCTTTCTTCACTTTTTCTAAGTGCATTTTCTGAATTTTTTAGCTCTGTTATATTATAACCTGTTAAAGATATAGCCCAGATTTCATTACTTTCTTCGTCAATAACAGGTATCAATTTAATTTCAATATAAAAATCATTCCCATTAGGATCTTTTATGGTAATTTCATCTTTAACGGGTATACCTTGAAAGGCTTTTTTAAATAATTCTGCAAAAAGTCTTTCCTGACCTTTTGTGGAAAAAATTGACACAGCTGCTCCAACTTTGATCTCCTGACCATAAAAAAGTTTTGATACTTCTTCTGCTTTTTTATT
>CAZNNQ010000003.1:58333-62139 GCA_964574445.1 uncultured Eubacteriales bacterium | reverse complement strand
CAACTTTGATCTCCTGACCATAAAAAAGTTTTGATACTTCTTCTGCTTTTTTATTGAGTTCACATGTTTTAATTCTTCATCTAAAATCTTATCTTCCGTAATATCCTCAAAAAAGCCTATAATCTTAAAATCAGATAGTTTGACTCCAGTAATTCCAACAAATATTACATCTCCATTTTTTTTGATCATTTCTGTTTCCATATAGTCTTGCCCAAGGGATAAAATTCTTTTGAAATGACCTCCTAGAGATTTCCTTGTTTTAGAGATAAAAAAATCTTCTGGAGAGCTTCCTATTATTTCATTATATGTATATTTAAGCATTTCTAATGCTTTGTTGTTAGTATCAGTAATTTTATTATTTTTATAATCGAAAATTAACATCCCGAAGGGAGAATAATCTGTATAACTTTTAAATTTTTCTTCACTATGCCTTAACTTTCTTTCTCTAGTCAACCTGTCTAAAAAAGCTCCAATTTGAAGAGCGTACATTTCTAAAACTTCTTTCTCTTGAAGAACTTCTCCCGAAGGAAAAAATATTAAGAACTCCCCCTTTTTTTCCTTCTTATAATTTATCTCCAGAGGAAAAAAGTCAGTAGCTTCATAATTTTTTATCATTTTTCCTGCAATGCCAACTGTTTTGCTATCAATTTCATCACAGCAATTAATGCTAAAGGTTATATATGCTGCTTTAGAAAGTTCCAACAGATTATTGGCTATTGAATTAAAATCAACATTCTCAATATTATATTGAACTAATTCTTCTGAAAATTTTATTATTTTTTTTAAGCTTTCTACTGAACTCATTATGCAACACTCCCACGTCTTTAGGATAAAGGCCAGAAATACATTAACATTGGTACACCAGCTAAAACGATAAGTATTTCAAGGGGTAGTCCCATTGGCCAGTAATCTTTAAATTTATATCCCCCAGGACCAAGTATTAGAGTATTGGATTGATGGCCAATTGGTGTAAGGAAAGCACAGGAAGCACCGATTGCGACAGCCATTAAAAAGGGATCTTCTGAATAACTCATACCTTGAGCAACCTGAATACCAATAGGTGCCATAAGAACTGCTGCTGCTGCATTATTTACTATATCAGACAGGATCATTGTGGCTATTAAGAGCCCAGCTAGTAATCCCCAGTCAGGAAGATATGGTGCAAAAAATAGAAAAGATCTAGAAATCATTTCTGCTCCCCCCGTGGTTTCAAAAGCTGTACTTACTGGAATCATTGCTCCCAAGAGAACAATAACTGACCAATCAATGCTTGTGTAAATTTCTTCAAGGGATATAAGATCAAGAAGAACCATAAGTACCGCTCCTCCAATGAGGGCGATAGGAAAGGATATAAATCCTAAAGTAGCTAAAGTTATTGCTGTAGCAAAAATACCTAGGGCCAAGGCTAATCTTTTTGGATAACCGATTCTGATTGGTCGTTCAGCTAGCGGTAGACAACCAAGAGCTGGCAAAATTTCACTCAAAGTTTCTTCTCTACCTTGAAGTAACAAAATATCTCCAGCTTTTAACCTTATATTATTAAGTCTTTGACGAAGCATTTCACCTTGACGTGAAACTGCGATCAAGTTTACACCATATCTATATCTAAGCCTTAAAGATCTTGCTGTCTTATCTATCATTGGTGAGGAATTCATTATTACTGCTTCAGCAATATCAATGTCATCCTGCTTTAAATCATCATCTCCAAAAGTAATTTTTTTATCTGCAAGAAGTTTCACTTTAGCTTTATCAATTAAACTTGAAAGAGCTTCAGCACTAGATCTAACGATTACAATGTCTCCGGACTGAAGTTTTCTAAAGGGATTTGGTGCAACAATTTTTTCATTTCCCCTAATGGATCCTATAACAAGAACATCACCTTCAGAAAATTCCTCAAATTCATAAACACATTTTCCGATAGCCTTGGAATCTTCTTCTACAACCACTTCTGTTATATAATCATTAATTTGAAAAAAATCTCCAGTATTCCCTTTTCTTATCGGTATTAATCTCCAACCAATTAGAGATATAAATATAATGCCTAGTACTACAACACCCACGCCAACAAAGGAGAAATCAAACATATTGAAGGGCTGATTACCAAGAGATTCTGAACGGAAACTTGAAATAATAATATTCGGAGGAGTACCAATTAAAGTGGTCATGCCTCCAAGAAGGGAAGCAAAAGCAATTGGCATCAATAGGATTGAGGGAGATATTTCGCTTTTTTTAGCAACACGAATAGCCACAGGCATAAATAAAGCCAAGGCTCCAACATTATTTATAAAAGCTGAACAAACTGCAACCATTGAGCAAAGAACAAAGACCTGAACCGTTATTCTGTTACCAACTTTATTAACCATATCCGTTATAACATCAACTAAGCCAGAATTTAGCAACCCTTGACCAATTACCAGTACAGCAGCAACTGTTATTACTGCTGGATGAGAAAAACCCGAAAATGCTTGAGGGGCTGGGATTACTCTTGTAGCTGTTAAAAAGATTAAGGCTATTAAAGCAACAATATCATAACGTATTTTATCAATAATAAATAAAACAAGGACGGCTGCTATTGTAAAAAGTACTAAATACTGGTCCATAAAAATCCTCTTCTCAATAAATATTGTTCAATAAAATAATTTTAACATTATTTAAAGAGACCAACAAGAAAATAAGTTAATGTTGATACTGAGGATCCAAGGATAGTTCCCCAAATTAAATCTATAATAGTTATTTTAAGGGGCCAATTCTCTAAGGTTGCCAGATTTGTTAAATCATATGTTGCATAGGTTATAAGTCCAAATAAAGCCCCAGCAAAAATTGCATAAGCTATTTCTCCTTTATCTAAAGCTGGATTAATAACAAAATAAACCAAACCAAGCATACCATATCTATTGCAAAAAATGATATTACTGCAATAAGATAAACTTTAATGAAACCTGACATTATAATCCCTTCCTCACTATATTTTTTTTGGAAACCATGGGAAAAATTTATTTGTTTCTTTCATATATTCTTGAAACCCTGGGTTACCTTTCATGCTTTTTTCAAGTAAAGGAACTCCAGATACAAATAAGAGTAAAACTGTAATGGTTATTGGACTTATTATTGTAACTATTCCACCAGGGATTGAAGTCTCTGTTTTACTAGTTTGATTGTTGGCTGAGAACTAGTTGGGAACACCTTTAAATCATCAGTTATTGAAAATAATATTTCGTTGTTGATTGAAGCTTTATCTAAAAAGGTTGATCCCTCTATATCTATGTTTAGAGGAATGACATGAATCTGGTTATTATCAATATATTCCTGGGGTAGATCTGCTATTGAATCTGTTAATAGGGCAATAGGATATTTCCTATTACTATTAACCTCATGCTCTAGTTTCATGTCGTCAACTTTTTGCTGACTCATTCTGCCAAACTTACTTAAGGTTGAAAAAACTTGTGGTGGATTATTTGTATGAAGGTGAACCTTCACCTTCTCACTATTACCTGCAACGATAAGAGAATCTCCCATTGGAGTTAGTATTTCTTTGATTTTTTCTATATCAATATTATTTCCAATTAACAGGGCTTCACTGCAATAGCGCCTTGTTATTTCATAATCGACTATAACATCTTCTTCATGTTTCATTACAATATTTTCTTTTGAAATATTTTGAATTTGGATTCCAGAAATATAATCACCTATCCCTTCAAGAAAATGAAGAAAACCTTGAGCACCGGCATCAACTACTTTTGCATCCTTTAAAACCTTTAACTTTTCTGGGGTTTTTTCCAATGAAGTTTTAGCATACTCTAATGAAT
>CAZNNQ010000003.1:26268-58233 GCA_964574445.1 uncultured Eubacteriales bacterium | reverse complement strand
ACCTTTAACTTTTCTGGGGTTTTTTCCAATGAAGTTTTAGCATACTCTAATGAATTAATAAAAATTTCTTTAAAGCTTTTACTGGAAACTTCTAAGATTTTTAAGGCCTCCGCCCATTCTTTAATTACCGTTAATATTGTCCCCTCTGCTGGTTTTGATACAGCTTTATATGCATAGGGAACAGCTTTATTTATTATCCCCGCAAAACTATCTTTTTCAAAATCACTTATTGCTAATTCTTCAGATAGTCCATTTATAAATTGGGCAACAATTATACCTGAGTTACCCCTTGCTCCACTAAGAGAAGCATCAGCAATAACTTTTACCATTTCTTCAGGAGATTTTTCTGGAACAACCGTATCAGCTATATAAGTAAGAGTAGCTGTTAAATTATTCCCTGTGTCACTATCATTTACAGGAAAAATATTTATTCTGTTTAATTCTTCTCTAAAGGACACAACTCTATTTTTCCCTGCAACAAATGCTTGATATATATCTAATCCACTAATATTTTTTATCACCATGACTGGTCCCCCTTAATAGATTCCAAATTAAATCAATTACAAGTTTATACCATTTTTTCTAACTCTCTAATTGTGTTAAAATTAATTACATCAATTAAAACAGGAGGGCTTAGATGAAACTAGTATCTTGGAATGTTAATGGTCTTAGAGCAGTTATGAAAAAAGGATTCTTAGATTTTTTGGATTCAAAAAAACCAGATATCCTATGTTTACAGGAAATAAAGCTTCAAGAAGGACAAATTGAATTGGATCTTCCAGAATATGAAATTTACTGGAATTATGCAGAAAAGAAAGGATATTCTGGAACTGCCATTTTTACAAAAAAAACTCCCCTTTCAAAATCATATGGAATCAATCATTCTCATCATGATAAAGAGGGAAGAGTTATAACTCTAGAATATGAAGGTTTTTACTTGGTAAATGTTTATACACCTAATTCTCAAAAAGAACTTGCTCGATTAGAGTACCGTATGAACTGGGAAGATGACTTCCGGGATTATCTTCTTGAATTAGACAAATTAAAGCCAGTAATTCTTTGTGGTGATCTTAATGTTGCCCACAAAGAAATAGATTTGAAAAATCCAAAAACAAATAGAAAAAATGCTGGTTTTACAGATGAAGAAAGAAATAAAATTTCAACTCTTCTTGATTCTGGTTTTGTTGATACTTTCCGTTATTTTTATCCAGATAAGGAAGAGGCCTATACCTGGTGGTCTCATTTTGCAAAGTCCAGAGAAAGAAATGTCGGTTGGAGAATAGATTATTTTCTTGTTTCTGAACGATTTAAGACTTCTGTAGAAGATGCCTTTATTTGGGATAAAATAATGGGCAGTGATCACTGCCCAGTTGGAATAATATTAAAAAATTAATTTAGTCATAGGATTTTACCTTCGCCTTATGTTCATACATAAGGCGATCTGCTTCTTTAATATAGCTATCTATTATTGATTGATCCATTATCTTTTCTGTTAAATTAATTTCTAAAAGTCCATATGATAAAGAAAGATTTTCTTTATTTTTTTCTATTTCTTCCCACAGATATCTTTTTGCCACAATATTTCCCCCTTTTTTGCATAGAAAAAGAGAGAAGACAAACATCTTCTCTCACTTTTATTCTTCTTGCACCCTAACAACCCAGGATGCAACCCAGGCAATATTTCCGCTTTCTAATTTTACCCTATACCAATCATCCTTTGTTTCTAGAATAATCATTGGAGACTTTTGAGGTACTCTTTCTACAATAGGACTACTAGTTCCCATCTCTGCTCTGGCATTTATTGCATTATGCTCATCTTTTACATAGGCAACTAAGACTTTATCATCCTCTGGGGTCGGAACTACTGGTTCAGGATCTTCTTCATTTCCTGGCACCTCAACCACAGGTCCTTCAGGATCTTCTGGATCTTCCGTTATATTTAAAGCAGCTTCTAAGTTTGCTATTTTTTCCAAAAGAACCTTTTGTTCCTCTTTTAATTCTTCTATCTCCGTTGAACTTTGTCTGCTTCTGTCATCATCAGCAAAGATGTATCCTGTTAGGAAGATTCCTGCAATTACAAAAAAAACAGATAATAAGACAATTTTTTTAGTATTCATTTTTCCTCCTTATTTTACTTCAGCTAACTACATTCTTTATTAAATAACCCTTTTTTTTCAATTCAGCAATAATCTTTTCATCATTTCCTGAAGTTATTCTAATTTCAATCATATATTTCTCTTCTTTATTTAGGTAAGCAAGAAGTTTTTGTATATTACCATGGTTATTAAAAATAATTTCGGAAATTTCTTTAATCGTGCCTTCTTTGTCCTCTTCAACTTCAATAATAATTCTTGTTCCTGGTTCTTTATATCCCATTACTGAAACAAATACGTCAAAGATATCTGATTCTGTTACTATTCCAACAACTTTTTCACCGCTCATTACTGGAAGCCCACCAATTTTATATTCTCTTAAGAGAACTGCCGCTTGACCAACAAGAGCATCTCCATCAATGGTAACCAATCTATCTGGTCTGTCTTTTCTTACTTTTAAAATATCCCCAATTGTTGTTTTAGCTAACAAATAATTTAACTCAAAAATACTCAGGCTGGTAGCAGGAGATGCGCTAACCTCGTTTAAATCTTTTTTTGTAACAATATCAACTAATTTGCCATTTTCATCTACCACAAGAAGTCTTCTAATATTATTTTCTTGCATTAAATCAAGGGCGTCTGGCAATAATGTTTTTCTTGTAATTGTAATTGGAGCTGTTGTCATAATTTCTTTTACCTGCATATATATACCTCCTAGTTTTTATACTTAATACCCAAATATTGGCAGTTTTAATAAATTAGTATTTAATTCCACTTTGTTCCATCTCTAAATTCTCCATCGTGTTTAATATTCCCAGTTTCAGAATAAAGTGTTCCTTTTCCATGAAGGTCGTTATTTCTAAACTCACCTTTATACATTAACTCTCCAGTTGAATAGTAGAATAGTCCATAACCATTAATTTTATTCTTTGCCATTTCACCCTCATACATAAGTTTTCCGTTATCATAAAACATTTTTCCTTTTCCACTCATCTCATTTTCAGACCATTGGCCATCATAAACAAGATCTCCAACTTCACTATATATTTTTCCATTTCCATCCATTAAATTATCTTTGAACTGGCCTTCATAACGAAGAGTTCCATCTTCATAATAAAGTTTTCCTTCTCCATTAAATTTATCATCCATCCATTGGCCCTCATAAAAAATATTACCATTATCATAAAATAATGTTCCTTCTCCCTGTCTTTTTTCCTTTACCCTTTCACCTTCATAGGAAAGATTGCTATCAGGAGCGAACTCATTTTTTTGACATCCTGTAAATGCAAGTGCAACTATTAATAACACTAAAAAAACCTTTTTCATTTATTCTCCTCCAAATTATGAATATAATTTATTTCTTCTAAAATTTTAGCCTCTGAATGAGATAAAAACAAGTGATATATAATATATTTACATTTTAGAAAAATTTTTGAGTAATAATTTTTTCAATTTCTACCAAGAAGAAAATTATTAGTCCTCCACCTATTGGATATACCCAAGAGGACATTCTTAATGGTAAGGTCCCAAAAAATAGATTTAGGAAAGGAACATAAGTAATCAACAGTTGGAATATTATCAAAATTCCAATTACATAAAACACCTTTTTATTCTCAAAAAAACCTTCACCAAGAGTAGTATCATGGATTTTACGACAGTTCACTAAGTAAAAAGCTTGGGCAAAAACCAACATATTTAATGCCACCGTTCTTGAATATGCTATAGTTTCTCCATTTCCGTGGAAAAGATTAAAGAGACCAAATGTTAATAAACCAGATAAAAGAGCTACATAGGCAGTTCTAAATACTAAGTAAGAACTTAATATTGGTTCATCCTTAGGTCTAGGTGGCCTTGTCATAACCTTTTTCTCCATAGGCTCAAAAATAAGAGCGAATTCAAGAGTTATAGTTGTAACCATATTAACCCATAAAATTTGAACTGGGGTAATTGGCAAAGTAAGTCCTATCAATATTGCAGCCATTAATACAATCATCTCTGCCCCATTTGTAGGTAGCATAAAAATCATATTTTTTTTGATATTATCATAAACCGTTCTTCCTTCTTCAACAGCATAAACAATGGATGCGAAATTATCATCTGCTAAAACCATTTCAGCTGCTTCTTTTGAAACTTCGGTTCCTTTTATGCCCATTGCAATGCCTATATTTGCCTTTTTTAAAGCTGGAGCATCATTTACCCCATCTCCAGTCATAGCACAAAGAAGACCATTTTCTTGAATTGCCTCTACTAATCTTAGCTTATGCTCTGGTTCTGTTCTTGCAAAAATATCATATTCTAAAACTTGATCTTTTAAATCTTCCGAAGTCATCTTTTCTATTTCAGAGCCGGTAAGAACACCATTATTATTGCCAATACCAAGTTTTTCAGCAATTACTCTTGCTGTAACGGAATGATCACCAGTAATCATTTTTACATTTATTCCAGCTTCCTTACATTCTTGAATTGCAGCCATTGCTTCTTCCCGAGGTGGGTCAATAATACCAGTAAGACCAAGGAAAATATATTCATTTAATCCCTGGGAAGGATCAAGTTCTTCACCATCCCACCATTCTTTATAGGCAAGGGCTATAACTCTTTCTCCTTCTTCTGCTAACCTATCAATTTTTTTGCCCCAATCGTCTCGAGAAATAGGGTTTATTCCACTGTCCGTTAACTGATGTTGAGAAAACTTTAGTACTCTTTCTGGGGCTCCTTTAAGAAGCAAGTATTTCTTACCCTCAATGATATTGAGAGTTACCATGTATTTATTTGCTGAATTAAAAGGTAAGGAAGAGATTCTTTCTTCAGGAATATCATAAAGATTACCTTTATAGGCAAGGGTAATAAGAGCTCCTTCCGTTGGAGCACCAACAACTCCCCAATGGCCATCATCTTTTTGTTCTATATCTGAATCATTGCAAAGTTTTCCAGTTTTAATTAAGAAAGATAAAGCTTCATCTTTTTGCAAATCTACAATTTCATCATTTTTTAAAATCTTACCTTTTGGTTCGTATCCTTCTCCAGTAACACTATAAAAGTTATCGAAGGTAACAACAGATCTTACTGTCATTTCATTTTTAGTTAAAGTACCTGTTTTATCAGAGCAGATAACATTTATGGATCCTAGGGTTTCTACGGATGGAAGTCTACGGATAATTGCATTCCGTTTTACCATTTTCTGAACTCCAACCGCCAATGTTATTGTCATAATTACAGGCAGGCCCTCTGGAATAGCTGCTACTACTAAACTAACCGTAGCAAGAAACATATCAACCAATTCATAATCTCTTACAAAAAAGCCAAAGGAAAAAAAAGCGATTGCCAAAATTACTGTAATAATAGAAAGACTTTTCCCAAAACCGTTAATTTTTTCAATTAATGGAGTAGTTATTTTTTCTACTCCTGTTATCATTTGAGAAATTCTACCGATTTCTGTTTCTTTTCCTGTTGCGGTAACAATACCCATACCTTTTCCAGATGTAATAAGTGTTCCTGAATAAAGCATGTTATTTCTATCCCCAATAACTACTTCCTTTTCAATAATATCTGCTGTTTTTTCAGAATCCATAGATTCACCTGTTAAGGCAGACTCTTCTGCCCTAAGGTTATTACTTTTTAATATCCTCATATCTGCTGGTACCTTGTCTCCAGCCTTCACTTCTACTATATCACCTGGTACTAAATCTTCTGCATTTATTTTGCTAAGACTACCCTCTCTAATTACATTTGCTTCAAGGGAAAGCATTTTTCTAATTCCATCAATTGCCTTTTCTGCTTTTCCTTCTTGTATAAAACCAATTACAGCATTAATCACAACCACAGCGAAGATAACTGCAGCATCAATAATATGGTTAAGTAACATTGTTACTACAGCCGCAGCCATTAAAAGATAAATAAGAACATTGTTAAAATTAGAAAGAAATACAAGTATTGGATTCTTCTTTTCAGGCTCTGGAAGCTTGTTTTTACCATACTCCTTTATTCTTTTCTCAACGTCTTTTATATTTAATCCATTTTCTTCCGAAGATTTTAATTTTTCTAGGGCCTCTTTTCTAGATATTCTATAAAAATCTTTGATGATAAACATCTCCCTTACATATGAAGCATTTTTTCAAGCTCCTTTTTGCTCTTTTTTGCAACTAGAACATAAATTACATCTCCAAGTAATATTTTAGTCTCTCCTATTGGAGTTATCAAATCACCATCTCGTATTATTGCGTTGACCAAAACATCCTTGGGAAACTCTATTTCTTCCAAAGTTCGATTTAATAATCCTACTTCCTCGTTTACTTCAAATTCAATTATTTCTGCATTAGCTTTTCCAATGGAAATCAATTCAATTGAATAGGGGGATTCTACTTTTTTGGGACCTGTAAGATTTAACTTTTCTGCAATTATTGATATTGTAGATCCCTGGATCAGCGCAGAAATAAGTACCACGAAAAAAACAACATTAAAGAATAACTGACTATTTTCAATTCCATTAATCATTGGGAAAGTTGCAAGAACAATTGGAACGGCTCCTTTTAATCCTGCCCAAGATAGGAAATATTTTTCTTTATTAGTAAACTTACAATTTATCATTGAAATAAAAACTGCTGCAGGACGAGCAATGAATATTAATATAAATGCCAATGCTAATCCTTTAAATATAATCTCCCAAGTAAAAAGCTCACTAGGGAACACAAAAAGTCCAAGAATAACAAACATCCATATTTGCATCATCCAAGCAAAACCTTCATTAAATTTAAAAATAGAATGACGATATGTAAGTTCTCTGTTCCCAATTACAAGTGCTGATACATATACTGCCAGTAATCCACTTCCCATTAATAAGTCTGTCAAACTGTATGTTAATAAAGCAAAGGAGAGAGCAAAAACTGGATAAAGACCACTGGATTCAAGATTAATATAATTTATTGAATAAGACGCTGCTTTGCCTAAAAAGAATCCGAGGAAAGCTCCTAGACCCATTTGCCAAAAAAAGGACAAAATAAGAGTTAAATAATTTGGGTCCTCAACTGTCAAAATATTTATCATAGAAATAGTTAAAAACACAGCCATAGGATCGTTAGATCCTGATTCGACTTCAAGAGTACTGCCAAGTTTAGTTTTTATATTTTTACCCTTTAGAACTGCAAAAACCGCTGCAGCATCTGTGGAACCAACAATGGCTCCAAAAAGAAATCCTTCAACAAGAGAAACTTTTAAAATAAGAACTGCTCCTAAGCCAACAATTATACTGGTAATCAAAACTCCTAAAGTTGCTAGTACCATTGAAGGTTTAATTACATCCTTTACAGTATGTTTATTTGTTAACAAACCACCTTCAAACACTATTATAATTAAAGCCAAGATGCCAACACCCTGAGCTATTCTTGCATTATCAAAATATATTAAACCTATTCCATCACTACCTGCAATCATTCCAACTAAGATAAATAGAACAAGAGCTGGAACACCAAATTTGCTAGAGAACTTTGTAGTTATAACTCCTGATATTAGTAGTAATGATCCAAGTAATATGTAATGAGTGGTATTAATTATTAAATTACCAGTCATGAAGACCTCCCTTTTAAAATTCTAACAATTACTGCTCCAAATAGAAATCCTCCAATATGTGCCCACCAAGCAACTCCTCCAGCAACTTGAGTGGTTGCTAACTCTGAAACTCCAAGAAAAACTTGTAAAAAAAACCATAATCCTATAAAAATAAAAGCTGGGATTCGAAAAAATAAGGGTATCCAGATTATTGGAATTAGAGTAACAATTTTTGCCAAGGGAAACATTAATACATAAGCCCCCATTACCCCAGCGATAGCCCCAGAGGCTCCTATAACCGGAAGATCTGAATTCATATTAACAAAAAAATGGACCAAAGATGCAGCAACTCCACTTAGAAGGTAGAATAATAAGAAATTAATTTTTCCAATCTTATCTTCTACATTATCGCCAAAAAGCCACAATGACCACATGTTACCAAGTAGGTGAGCCCAACTTCCATGAAGAAACATACAGGCAAAGATACTGGTTGCTACATGACCTAGAAGAGAAATATCCCCTTCATTTATTAAAGCATTTAATTCTCCAGGAATAAAACCATAGCGAATCACTAGAGCTTCTAATTCTTCGTAGGGCAAAGTCATTTGAAATGCAAATATACCAATACTTGCTAATATTAGGACCCAAGTCATATATGGTTTTGTTTTGTATGGATTATCGTCTCTTATAGGTATCATTTTAATCACCAATTAAATTATACCTTTAATTTACAATAAAAAAAGAAGGAATTATTAATTCCTTCTCTAATTAGAAAACTAAATATTTAAATTTACAGCCTTTAATTTTTTTTCTTTAAAGAAAATAATAACTGTTGTACTTATTAACCCAGCTAAAATTCCTCCCCCAATAGCAAGAACTATCGCTGCAATAACAGTTAATGGATCATTGAAACCAAAGGGTGCAAGAATACCAGGAATTGGAGCTGCAGTACCTGGAGCATTATTTACTATATTAAAATATGCAGCAACTATTCCTGCAAAAGCTCCCCCAAAAAAATTTGAACCATAAACAACTAAGGGGTTAGCGCTTATTATATGAGCTTGTGTTAGTGGTTCAAAAATAACAGCTAAAGCACTACCTTGTTCCCCGAGCCTTAGTCTTTTAAATACTATTCCATCAGTAAATGCTCCGCCAACACATGCAATAGCAGCAATACCCATAGCCAATCCCTGTAGTCCCAGCATAGCAGTTAAGGCCATTGCACTAAGAGGAGAAGAACAAACAACTTTAATAATACCACCTAAAATAAAGCCCATTAATATAGGTGATTGATCTGCTGCAGTACTTATCATTGTTCCAATACTTAATAAAGTACTGTTTACTATAGGATCCACTGCAAAAGCTATCCCTCTAGCAAAGGGAGCAATCAGAATCGCTCCAACGATAATATCAAGTCCTTTTGGAACCTTCTTTTCTAAAACTGGACCAAGAAGACCGACAGCGTATCCAGCAACAAAACCCGGTAATATTCCGTATCCAGCCATAGCAGCACCAGCAGTAATTGCCAAAACAGGATTCACTCCCATACTAATTGGAACCAAAGCAGCTGCTGCTACTCCTCCCATACCTCCGGAAGCGTGCCCAACTTCACCCAGAAAAGCAATTCCTGCGAAGTCTCCACTTATATACTTATGAATAGCTTCTACTAAATAACTTGCTACAGCAGCTCCAGCTAAACCTGACATTGCCTTTTGCCCTTTTGGTGCTTTGAAACTGAAAACTGAGAATAATGCCAATGTTACTAACAACATACTTAAACCTTTAAAAATTTCCATAACCGATCCCTCCAGTTTATAATTTTTTCTGTTTTTCCCAGTCATGGATATAAAAATAGGTACAAAAAAAGACAGAGAATAAACAGCACAAAAAGTACTACCTATTCCCTGTCCTTTTGTCTGAAAGATTCTCTACCAAAATGGTATTTGCTTCTTCGACGCTCATTCGAAATGAGTCTCTCCAGGGGTCTGTCCAGTCATTGTTAAAAACCTGAAAGGTTCAACTTATCTCCAGTAGTTTAGATAAGTTTTGCTTCTTCGGTAATCCCTAAGGGATTTCTCCAACAACTATCGCCCAGTTTGTTTAATTTAAATGGATTATATAAAACTACTATTCTAAAGTCAATTCTTTTTTAACTTAAAAACCTCTAGGAAATCTTTAAGACTTCCCAGAGGTTTTTGGTAATTTAATTTATTCAACTGTTACTGATTTTGCTAAATTTCTCGGCTGGTCAACATTTGTACCCTTAGCAACTGCTGTGTAATAGGCAATCAACTGAAGAGGTATTGCTGTAATAACTGGTGTAAGGAGATCTGGCATCTCGGGAATATACAATACTTTTTCTGCATATTTTTTTGAGATTTCATCATTTGCCTGAGCAATAATTATTACCTTTGCTCCTCTTGCCTTTACTTCTTGAACATTTGAAAGTGTTTTATCTGAAATATTTTCTTGCGTATTTATTGTAATTACATTTGTACCCTCAGTTATTAATGCTAATGTGCCATGTTTTAATTCTCCTGCTGCATAAGCTTCAGCATGAACATAGGATATTTCTTTTAACTTAAGAACTCCTTCTAAAGCAGCAGCCCAGTCAAGTCCACGTCCAAGATAAAAGGCATCTGTCTCCTCTTTTAAGTCTTCAGCAATTCTTTTATACATATTATTTTCTAAAACCTGAACAGCTTGAGTAGGAATATTCCTTAATCCCTCTACAAGATAATGGATTTCTTTTTCATCCATTGTTCCCTTCACTTCTGCAAAATAAAGTGCAAGAAGATATTCAGTAAGCAGCATAGTAGTGTATGCTTTCGTTGAAGCTACAGAAATTTCAGGACCTGCCCAAATATATGCAACATAATCAGATTCTCTTGCTATTGAGCTTCCAACAACATTGGTTATAGCTAATACCTTAGCTCCTGCTTCTTTCGAATATCTTAAGGCTGCTAAAGTATCTGCTGTTTCACCGGATTGGCTAATTACAATTACCAGAGTGTCCTTATCAACCAAAGGATCTCTGTATCTGTATTCTGAAGCAATATCTACTTCAACTGGAATCTTCAATAACTTCTCAAAAACGGTCTTGCCTACAAGTCCAGCATGATGAGCAGTTCCACAGGCTACAATAAAAATTTTATTCCAACTTTTTATATCTTCAATTGGTATTTTTAATTCTTGGAAATCTACACTCTTTTCTTTAAGTCTTCCTCTAAGTGTATTTTTAAATACTTCTGGCTGCTCATTTATTTCTTTTAGCATAAAGTGGTCATATCCACCTTTTTCAGCAGCTTCTGAATTCCATGTAATCTCTTGAAGTTTTTTTTCGACTATATTTCCTTGTGCATCTTTTACAATTACTTTTTCTCTTGTAATTTCAGCAAATTCACCATCTTCAAGAATATAACAATTTTTTGTATATCTTAATATTGCAGGAATATCTGATGCTATGAAATTTTCACCAACACCTACCCCCACAACTAATGGGCTGTCTTTACGTGCACAAAGAATTTTGTTTGGCTCATCAGCAGCAATTGCACAAACTGCATAGGATCCATTTAATCTTTCAACTGTCTTTAAAAAAGCTTTCTCAAAACTTCCATTTAGATACTTTTTTATTAAATGAGCTATTACTTCTGTATCTGTTTCTGAATAGAATTCATATCCTTCTGCAACAAGCTCTTCTTTTATTTCCATATAGTTTTCAATAATACCATTATGAACAACGGCAATAGTATAATCGTTACTCAAATGAGGGTGCGAGTTTTCATCTGAAGGCTTACCATGAGTAGCCCATCTCGTATGTCCTATACCAACTGTTCCTCTTGGATTTTCAGTTAATAATCTGCTCTCAAGAATATCAACTTTTCCTTCTGCTTTTACCAACTGTAGCTTCTTTTCATTTATTGTTACAATGCCTGCAGAATCATACCCTCTGTACTCAAGCTTTCTTAATCCATCTAATAATATATGGGGTGCTTGTTTGTCCCCAATATATCCTACTATTCCACACATATAAGTGCCTCCCTGTTTTTAAGCACAACTGTCTTAGGACAAGCTTTGTCACTGAAATTACTTTCAGTTTTTAACTCTCCCTTTCGGTTTAACAGAAACCGGGAAGCATCCGCCGAAAACTTCGATTAACTTCCTCCTCGTCAGCCCTTTGGGCTCTGGCGCTACAGTAATATTCCTTGTGCTTAATATTTTTTTAGTTCTTAGTTAATCTTTGTTTCTGTAAATGTTTTTATCTTTATATACATTGTTTGAAGGCATTAAGATAGCCGCAATAATATAAATTAAAATCCCACTTCCACCGGCGAGAGTGAATATAACAAACAACAAACGAATGGCTGTGCCAGAAACACCAAAAAATTCACCAATTCCACCACAAACACCAAAAATCATTTTGTCCGTATTTGATTTATATAATTCTTTCATATTTTCACCTCCTTCAAGGTATTTCTATTTAAGATATATTACTCCTCTGTCTAGGTCAAGTGTTATTAGTTCTCCATCATTAAGACAGGAAACTGCATCCTTAGCACCAATTAAAGCTGGCTTTTTTAGAGAATATGCAGAAATTGCTGTATGGCTTGTTAGTCCTCCCATTTCTACAATAAATGCTTTGGCCTTCTTCATCAAAGGAATATATTCGATATCAGTACTATAACTTACAATAATATCTTCCGGCTCTATGTCAGTAATTTTTCCTGGATCCATGACAATTCTTACTCTTCCAGTAATAGTTCCCTCACCTAAACCAGAACCACTAACAAGAACTTGTCCAACAACTTCAACTTTAATTAAGTTAGTAGTACCTTTTATTTTAACTGGAACTCCTGCAGTAATAACAACAAGATCTCCATTATCAATTAGCCCTTCCATAAGAGAAGTGTTTACTGCGCTTCTAATCATTTCATCAGTTCCGTCGTTTTGTGAGGTTATTATAGACTCTACTCCCCAAACAAGCTTTAACTTTCGATAAACTCTTTCACTTGGAGTTGCAGCAATAATATTTGCCTGAGGACGATATTTTGAAACCATTTTTGCAGTTGATCCTGATGTTGTTGAAGTAATAATTGCTTTAGCTTCCAAACTACGGGATAGACGACAAGCTGCACTTGCTATTGAATCTGGAATTGTATTTTTAACTGGCAAAAAGTTTTCATTTTTCTCAAAGAAACCCATCTCTTTTTCAGTTTTTCTAGCAATACGATCCATCATCACAACAGATAACATAGGGTATTTACCAGCTGCTGTTTCTCCAGAAAGCATTATTGCATCTGTTCCATCAAGAATTGCATTTGCTACATCAGAGGCTTCTGCTCTTGTTGGTCGAGGATTACGCATCATAGAGTCAAGCATCTGAGTTGCTGTGATAACTGGCTTACCTATAATATTTGCTTGTTTTATAATTTTTTTCTGCACTACGGGAACTTCTTCTGGAGGTATTTCTACTCCCAAATCTCCCCTTGCAACCATTACGCCATCAGCTAGAATTAAAATTTCTTCTATATTTTCTACACCTTCTGCGTTTTCAATTTTTGCTATGATGTCCATATCAGAGTTTTCTCTCTCAATAACTTTTCTAATTTCAAGAACATCTTTTCCACTTCTTACAAAACTTGCGGCTACATAATCTAGCTTATGGCGAATACCAAACTCTAAATCAGCAATATCTTTGTCTATAAGAGAGGGCAAACTTAATTTTTTATTAGGAAGATTAACTCCTTTATTATTAGAAATTTCTCCCCCTGTTATTACTTTTGTATAAATATCATTTTTCTCTATTTTAACTACTAGAAGCTCAATAAGGCCATCATCAATCAAAATTCTGTCCCCAAGCTTTAGATCAGTACAAATATAATCATAGGTTACTGAAAACTTTTTATCGTCTCCTAAAAAATCATCAGGAGTAACTATTACTTGGTTGCCTGCTTCTAGAAATACTTTGTCATTTTTAAATTTACCTGTGCGAATTTCTGGCCCCATGGTATCCATCATTATTGCAATTTCTCTACCAGCAACTTTCTCTGCTTCTCTGATATTTTGTATAATTTCATAATGAGATTCATGGGTTCCATGGGAAAAGTTAAGACGGGCAACATCTACTCCGCTTTTTATTAGTTCTGTTAACATTGCAACACTACTACTAGCAGGACCAATAGTTGCTACTATTTTTGTCTTACGCACTTTCTCACCCTCTTATAAGTTTAATATCTCGGCTATATCTACTAACACATCATCTAATATTTTTTTCTTTTCACTAACATCTTTAAATGGAACTAATACTTTTTGATTACCTTGAACTCCTATCATGTTTCCATGATTACTTCTCAACAATTCTTCAATTGCCCAATAGCCAAGTTTACTACCTAGTATCTTATCGAAGGAGCTTGGACTGCCTCCCCTTTGTATATGTCCCAAGACAATCCTGTTAACATTGATTCCCAAATGTTGTTCCAGCTTTTCTGCAAATATTTCTGATTTCTCCACACCTTCTGCAAGGACAACAATTCCATGGGCTTTACCACGGTTAAAGCCATCCTTAATTTTTTTAGCAGTCTGTTGATAAGAAAAATCTCTTTCTGGAATCAGAATGTCTTCTGCTCCACCAGCGATTCCTGCAGTTAATGCTATCCATCCTGAATTTCTTCCCATACACTCAACTACAAAAGTTCTTTCATGGCTTGAGGCTGTGTCTCTTATCTTATTTAAGGCACTTACTACAGTATCTACAGCTGTATCAAATCCTATACAGTATTCTGTTCCAAAAACATCGTTATCAATTGTGCCTGGGATTCCAATAATTTTTACGCCAAGTTTCTGGAGTTCATTTGCCCCACGAAAAGATCCGTCTCCACCAATAACGACAAGTGCATCAATCTCATTTTTTTCAAGAATAAAATGAGCATATTTTTGACCTTCTTTTGTTTTAAAAGATTCACTGCGAGCAGTTTTAAGAATAGTTCCACCTCGCTGAATTATGTCAGAAACACTAGTAATATTCATTTCATAAAAGGAATTGTCAATAAGGCCCTGGTAGCCTCTTTCGAAACCTAGGACCTTAATATCGTTATAAATAGCTGTACGAACAACACCACGAATTGCTGCATTCATCCCTGGTGCATCTCCACCGCTAGTCAGGAGTGCTATTTTTCTTATCATTTATCTATCCTCGCTATTCTCCGGATTTGATAACTCCATGCTTTGTATATAACTCAACCTTACCTCTGATTTTCATCGCTGAAGTTTGCTCTGTAAACTGAGCAATAAGAATTTCATCTTTATCTATTTTTTCTGTGTGATGGAGCTTTGTATCTCTGCCCCTTGTGATTCCACTGATATTTACTCCATTTTCCAAGGCTTTTATTACTACATAGTCATTACCGTTATTCTCCATAATATTTAGCCTCCTTCTGATATTTTTCCTCTAGAACTTGTGCCACATTATCTGGCACAAGAGTACTAATGTCTCCTCCTAAACAAGCAACCTTTTTAATGATTGAGGAACTTATAAAGGAATACTTGGCATCTGTCATCAGAAAAACTGTTTCAAGATTTGGATTCAATGTTTTGTTCATTGCAGCCATCTGCATTTCGTATTCGAAATCCGAAATCGCTCTTAATCCTCTGATCATAGCTGTTGCATTTTTTTCTTCAGAGTATTCTGCTACCAAGCCTGAAAATATATCAATAGTTACTTTTGGTTCGTCTTTGAAACATTCCTTAAGAAGTTCTACTCTCTCTTTTGCTGTAAAAATAGTAGCTTTGTAATTGTCATTAGCAACTGCGATAATCAGTTTGTCAAAAATCTTCACTGCTCTTTTCACAACGTGAATATGCCCGTTAGTCACAGGATCAAAAGTACCTGGATAAATTGCAATTTTCTCAAACAAAACATGACCTCCATTAATTTATTCTTTCTTATACTTAAAAATATTATCATATTTTTGTAATTTACTTATTAATGCAGATTCAAGATTAACCCAATTGTCCCTTGGAAGTATCATTTCTTTTTTTAGGTCTGGGAATCTAAGTATAACTTTTGTATCTCCTTTGTATTCCATAAATAGTTCCTGAAGTTCTGTAAATATGGAATTCTCTGTAAGTTTATTTTTGAATTCCAATATCAATATATCATCTTTTTCCTTATTTAGCTCGGAAATTTTTTCTGCAAAGAATTTTATACCATCTTCCTGAAGTTGAAGAGTACCATCTATTATTACATATTGATCCGCTCCAACTAGGTCATAATATTTTTCCAGTGTATTAGGAAATACCAAGACTTCAATTTCTCCTGATAAATCTTCCAGGGTACAGTATGCCATAGTTTGACCTTTTTTGGTAGGCTTTCTTTCAGCTTTTGTGATAATTCCCGCAATCCTCATTCTCATCCTATCTCTAAGATTGGGAAGATCTGAAATTTGATATTTTACACGTTTTTTAATAGTGCTTTTATATTCATCAAGAGGATGACCACTAACATAATAACCAAGATACTCTTTTTCTAAAGCAAGTTTCTCTTTATCTGTAAAATCTTCAATATCAGGAGTATCTATTGTTACATCTTTTATGTCAAAACCAGCATCTTCTCCAATTTCAAAAAGGGAAACCTGGGAAGAATTTAAGTCTTTTTGTACATTTTGACCGTGACAATAACAAGGATCTAACATTTGTAATAATTGGGCTCTATTGGGATTAATACTTTTAAAAGCCCCAGCTTTGATAAGACTTTCAATTGTTCTTCTATTTACTATTGATAAGTCTACACGAGTTGTAAAATCCTGGATAGAAGAAAATTGTCCTTCTTCTTTTCTAGCTTTATGAATTGCTTCAATAGCATTTTTCCCAACATTTTTAACTGCAACCAAACCAAAAACAATCTGATCTCCCACTGCTTCAAAGTTTTCTCCACTTTGATTTATATCTGGTGGTAAAACCTTTATACCCATTCTTGCTGCTTCATTAATATAAAAATTAACTTTTTCTTGAGAATCCATTACACTCGAGAGAAGTGCCGCCATATATTCATGGGGATAATGAGTTTTTAAATAAGCAGTTTGAAAAGAGATCAAAGCATAAGCTGCACTATGACTTTTGTTAAAACCATATCCAGCAAAGTATTCAATTAATTCAAAAACTTTACTTGAAATATCCTTAGTAATTTCTTTCTTTTGTGCTCCTTCAATAAATTGTTTTTTAAGCCCTTCAATAATTTCTTTCTTCTTTTTTCCCATTGCTCTTCTTAGAAGATCAGCTTCTCCTAAAGAAAAACCAGCCATTTCACTAGCTATTCTCATAACCTGTTCTTGATAAATAATTACACCATAGGTATTATTTAATACTGGTTCAAGTACTGGATGAAGGTATTCAACTCTTTTTTCTTTATGTTTTCTTTTAATGAAGTCTTCTACCATACCACTGCCTAATGGTCCTGGACGATAGAGAGCCACAAGGGCAATGATATCTTCAAAATGTTCTGGTTGCAAATCTTTTATAATTGCCCTCAGTCCAGAACTTTCAAGCTGGAATATTCCTAAAGTTTCCCCTCTAGATAACAATTCATAGGTTTTTTCATCTTCAAGATCAACTTTGGAGAAATCTATTTCAATATTCCGATTTTTCTTGATCATCTCGATCCCTTTGTTTATTACGGTCAGGGTTCTGAGACCAAGAAAATCCATTTTTAAAAGGCCTATTTCTTCTACGTTTTCTTTAGCAAACTGTGTTGTAACAAATCCATCAGAGGTTGTTTGAAGAGGTAGATATGAATCTAAAGATTCCTTTGAAATTACTACCCCAGCAGCATGGGTTCCAGCATGTCTTGGCATGCCTTCTAATTCCATTGCCATTCTAATCATTTCTTTTATCTGAGGATCCATTTCCATTTCCTTTTTAATTTCAGGATTAAGCTCTAAAGCTCTAGAAATAGTAATACCTAACTCTGTGGGAATCATCTTTGCAACCCTATCTACCATTTGTAAGGGAATGTTCATTACTCTCCCTACATCTCTGATAGCTCCACGAGCAGCCATAGTACCAAATGTAATAATTTGTGAAACTTTATCGGATCCATATTTTTTAACAACATAATCTATAACTTCACCTCTGCGTTCATAGCAGAAGTCAATATCAATATCTGGCATAGATACTCTTTCTGGATTTAGAAATCTTTCAAAAAGAAGATCATATTTTAATGGATCAATATCTGTTATTCCTAAAAGATATGAGACTATACTTCCTGCAGCACTTCCTCGTCCAGGTCCGACATAAATTCCGTTTTCTTTGGCATAATTAATAAAATCCCAAACAATAAGAAAATATTCTATATACCCCATCTTTTTTAGCATATCCGACTCAAACTTTAACCTTTCTAAAACTTCTGGGGTTGGTTTTGGATATCTTTTTTTTAGTCCTTCATTACACAAAAATTCGAAATAAGTATCGGGGTCATATCCTTCTGGCACTTCAAAATCCGGCATGTAAATTTCATTGAAATCAAATTCTAATTCGCAGGCATCGGCTATTTTTAAAGTATTTTCAAGTGCTTCTGGGTAATCTCCTAGAGCTAATTTCATTTCTTGAGGTGACTTTAAATAAAAATCCTCCGTAGGAAAGCGCATTCTATCTTCATCACTAAGAATTTTTCCTGTCTGCAGGCAAAGTAAAATATCATGCATTTTAGAGTGTTCTTTTTTTACATAATGAATATCGTTAGCTGCTACTAATGGTATTGATGTTTGATTTGCCAGCTCAGCAAGCTCTAAGTTTAGTTTCCTTTGTTCTGCTATGCCTTGATTTTGTAGTTCAATATAAAAATTTTCTTTTCCGAAAACTCCTTTGTACCACAAAGCTCTTTCTATAGCTTTGTCTTTTTCTCCCCTCATTAGGTGACGAGGAATTTCCCCTCCCATGCAGGCACTTGTCGCAATTAAACCTTCATGATACTTTTCTATAAGTTCCGTATCAATTCTTGGTTTATAATAAAAGCCTTCTAACCAGGCAGCAGAGACTAATTTAATAAGATTCTTGTATCCTTGCTTATTTTTTGCAAGCAAAAGTAGATGGTATGATTTATCTTCACGGCCACCATCTTTATCAAACCTACTTCTTGGGGCAACATAGACCTCACAGCCAATAATTGGTTTTATGTCATTTTCCTTACATAGTTTATAAAAATCGATTACTCCATGCATTACTCCGTGGTCAGTCAGAGCAATTGCTGGCATGCCTAATTCCTTTGCAGTTTTAACCATTGTCTCTAATTTACAAGCTCCATCTAGAAGACTGTAGCAAGAGTGATTGTGAAGGTGTACAAAACTCATATTATCCGATCCTTTGTCTTTTTGTCTATTATACTAAAAAAGGTCCTGCTTTTATACAGGACCTTTGTTAATTAATATTATGTTTACTTTTTTACCATCCTAACTGTTGCAGTAGCTTTAGCTTTTAGCTTTTCTTCTGAGTATAATTCCACCTCAAGAACTGCTGATTTTTTATCAAGCAATAAAATCTTTGTAAATACTTCAACAAATTCCCCTACCTCGATCGGAGCAAACTGATATAAACTGAATGCTTCTGTCTGGGTATTCCAACGAAACTGTTTTTTTATTGCAATATAGGAGGCGGTATGAAGAATCATGGTCAATACACCAGTACTTGCAGTTTCTGATTCATTTACCATAAACTGAGTTATTTCACCATAAATTTTTACCCCGTGTTCATATTCACCAAGTTTAAAACCACTTAAAGTTAGATTATCAATTGTCTCTCCAAATTGGGGTTGCTTCTGTAATTGTTGAAAAGAATTTAGAATATCTTGTCTGCTCACAACACCAATAAGGTTATTGTCATCATCCGTAACAGGAATTAGCTCAAAACTTTCCCAAATAAGTAACCTTGAAAGATGTGTTACTAAATTATTTGGTTTTGTTGTTAGAACATTTTTGTTCATCACTTTTTCAATCTGATCTTTTTTACTTTTACCAGCTACATCGATTGCTGTAATAATACCAACTACTTTTTTATTAGTATCAATTACAGGAAAACGGCTATGTCCGGTTTTTTCTGCAAGAACATGCCAGTCATTTACATTTTGATTTGGTTCTAAAAAATAAGGATTATCAATCATTATATCTTCGATTCTGATTAATTCTTTTATTTTTAATCTTTCACTTACAGCATTATTAATTAAAGTAATCGCTATAAAAGTTTCATATGGACAATAAATTAATGGGATGTTTTTTTCTTGAATTTTTTTAAGCATATCTTCTTCTAAAGAAAATCCACCAGTAATAAGCATCGGCACTTCTAAATCAAAAGCGACTTTCTGGAGTTCAAGATTGTCTCCAACTACAAATAAAGCTTCTGGATTTAAGTATTTTAACAATGTTTCCTTGCTTGATGCACCGACAATAAAATTTCCAGGAACAAAACCAAGTTTGTTAGAACCAGAAACAATTTCACCTTCAACAATGAGGGCTATCTCTCTTAAACTTAAATCCTCTAACTCTTTTTTGTCATCCTCTATTCTTATTGTTCCAACTTTAGGTATAGAACTAACCCACCCCTGGTTTTCTGCTTCTTTAATTGCTCTATAAGCAGTACCTTCACTTACATCTAGTTCTTTAGCTATCTGTCTTACAGAAACTTTAGAACCAATTGTAAGGTCTCTTATATATCTTAATATTACTTCATGTTTGGTAAGGCCCAAACAAATCACCCCATCGACTGTATTTGTATTAACATATAAAATGATTTCTGTTATAAAACAGAAATCATCTTTATTAGAATATACTTTATTTATTTATTTTTAGCAATATCTTTTCTTGATGAGTATCCAAAACTACCTGCCGTAATAATTAAAACACTTAAAATCATTCCTACGTAAAGGGGATCAAGGAGATCATTCCAAAATAATGCCCATAAAATAGTCGCTAAGGGTGCTGCTCCAATTGCAATTATTGCCGCCTTTGGTCTTATATGTTGTTTTAAGAATAATGCTCCAATTAGAGGGAAACAAATTGTAGCACCTCTAAGCCCCATAGATAAAAAGCTCCACTGTAAAATTAAAGAATTCATGTTACCAACCGCGAAAACTAATGTTAAGCCAGTAACAATAATTATTGCAACTCTACTAAAAAATAGAACTTGTTGATCGCTGGCATTTTTTTTAAAGATTCCTTTATAAATATCCCGACTAAGCATTGTTGAAACTCCAAGAACAAGTCCTGCTCCTGTTCCTACAACTGAAATTAAAAGTGTAGCAAGTACTATTCCTCCAACCCAGTCTGGGAGGTAAGTTAGAATAAATAAGGGTAACGCTTCTTTTGGAGTAATATCTGGAAAACTCATTTTCATATAAAGTCCAACTAAAATTCCTCCCACACCTAGAGGTGGAATAAGAAGTCCAGAAATTATTGCTGCTTTTTTTGATTCATGATATGTAGAACCACTAAACATTGCTTGTAAATATGTTTGAGTAGAAAGAACCCCAACGATAAGAGAAAATCCAGCGGCAAGGTCTACTGCAACTCCTCTGCCAAACAAACTGAAATTAGGGAAAGGTTCCAGATTAGCCGTATATCCTGAAAGTCCTCCAGCATTTTTTAAGGCAAGAAAACCAACAACTATCATTGAGAAATATATGAGAGCAGTTTTAAGAATTCCGACCATTCCCGTCCCCATTACTCCACCAAAAATTACATAAAAAATAACTAACAAAACAGAAATAATTGCAGCAATCATGGAATTAATATTGAAGATTGCAGTCAAAAGTGCAACAGAGGATAGAATCTGGCCTATGATATTTAAAAATATCCCAATTGATGAAAAAATACTTGCTAGTGGCCTTGCTTCTTTACCAAATACGTTGGCTAATAATTCTGGTCCTGTTGTGGCTTCACTTTCTCTTAAAGGTTTAGCAAAGAATGCTCCAAGGATTATTAAAGCTATACCAGCTCCTAAGGTAAACCACCAGGCACTGATACCATATGTAAAAGCTAATTGAGCAGTTCCTACTGTTGATGCTCCACCAGCAATCGTTCCAACTAATGTACCTATTAACAATGGTACACCTACATTTTTTCCTCCTACAGCAAAATCACTAGAATTTTTTACTCCTTTAATCGAATATACTCCTAGTGCCGTAACTCCCAAAATGGTTATTGCGATACTTATAATATGTGTAATGGATAACATTTTAATAATCCTCCCCTTTGAGTTTTTATAATTTAATAGATAACTAGATAAACTCTGTAAACAATATAAATGCAAATCATTAAAATACTCTGGGGCACAAGGAGCAAACGAAATGTTTTATTAAAATCAGCTTTAAAATGATCAATAGTTAATAAAAGACAGAGATGAAGAGGAGATAACATTACTCCAGAAAAACCAAATCCAAAAGCAAGGGAAAAAAGAGGCCAGTCCACATTAAGACCAGTACCAATAAAACCAATTATTATAGGAAAACTAATACTGACCATAGGAAGAACCATGCCAGTTAGTATTCCTGTAATAAAAGGTAACATGGCAACTACTATCCAGGGAGCTATCCCAAGAGCTTCAATTACCTTTATTACCTCAGAAAACCCTCCACTAGCTTCCATCATATTTCTGAAGAAAATAACTCCAAAGACAAGAACTATCATATTTAAGGAAACTGAATTTTTTATCAATTCGATAATTTGCTTGTCCTTTATTCCTTTCCAAATAATAACCATTAAAATTACTGAAAAAAGAGAATATACAATATTAAATTTTACAAATACAACTAAAACAATAATTAAAGCAATCGGAAAAATTCCACTAAGGAAGTTTCTCCATAAACTTTCTTTTGAACCAGTGTACATAGATTTTATTTCTTTTTCTTCTAAATGTCTGAAACAGTATAGAGAGCCTATTGTTAATGAAAGTAGGGTAAATGGAAGATTATATTTAAAAACTTCTCCAACTCCTCTTTCAATAAAAGCTGCAGCAAGAATCAAACCTGGATAAAGAGGAAATATGTATTCCCAAATATGTCTAAACCAATAATTAATTAGACTTTTTTCTTCTTGATTTAAGGATTTAATCTGATCTGCAATTTCTCCCACCATTGGGGCAGAAAATCTAGCTCCTCCTGGTGATGGTAAAAGACCAAGTAAAGCAGGAAGAAAAGCCATAATTACTCTAGAGTCACTAACTAGTCCTCTTAATGCTCTAATCATCTTTGGCATTAATTCGCTAACTCTTAAAACATATTCTAAGGCTGTAATCAGGATAAGGACTAACATCAATTCAATTGTACTTCTAATAAATAATGACCTTGAAGCGACTTTTATAATATCTAAAGGATTCATTAAATAAAAAACTCCAAAAAATAGCGATCCTAGAACCATTACAATTCCAGTATTAACCTTTCTTTGGAGTAAAAAAATCATGATAATAAAAATTGCTACTACTCTTAATCCTTCCACTAACAATCCTCCTTTATAAAAATTTTAGCTTTCTAAATCTTCATGCCAATATTCTACTTGAGGATCATTTTCAATATCTTTATATCTTAAGTGTACCTTCGTATATTTAAAGCTAAAGCTGAAGGAAAGAAAAATATCTGGGTTACTTCTATTTTTTGATTTAATCATTACTTTATCTGGATAAAAGAGGTATTTGTAATCTTCATCTCTCCATTTTAGAGTCACATTCCCAAGATTTAGAATTATATTTCCCCATTCCTGAACTTCAAAATCCACTAATACTGCTCTTCCATCTAAAAATTGACCAACTTTATATCCCATTGAATGGGTATAGTCACCAAGAAAATAAGAAAAATGTTCCAACATCATTCTGCTTGGAAGGCTTAGTTCTTCAATTGCTCTTCTGGAAGTACGAATTTTTTTAATGGAATTTTCAAGTAATGTTTCATGAAGTTGATCTTTTATTTCTTCTTTAAAATCTTCTTTTATTTTTAAGCTGTATTGCTCAAGTTTTTCAAGATTCTCAAGAATTTTAATATCTTTTTCTTTAATTTCCATTTTTAAATGCCTCCAAAGTATTACTTAGTAGCATGGCAATTGTCATTGGACCCACTCCACCTGGAACGGGTGTAATAAAGCCTGCCTTTTCAGACACAGAATCAAAATCAACATCACCTACAAGTTTTCCATCTTCCGAACGGTTAATCCCTACATCAATTACTACTGCTCCTTCTTTTACCATCTCTCCTTGAACGAGATTTGGCACTCCAACAGCAGCTACTATTATATCTGCATCTTCCAATTCTTTTTTTAAATCCTTTGTTCTTGAGTGACAGATTGTAACGGTTGCATTTTCCTGTAGTAAAAGCAGGGCTGCTGGCTTACCAACCATGTTGCTTCTTCCGATAACTACAGCTTTTTTTCCAGAAATATCTATTCCTGTTTCTTTAATTAACCTGATACATCCCTTGGGGGTGCAAGACACCAAGCCTTTATCTCCGATTGTTAATGCACCTATACTTACTGGATGAAGCCCGTCAACATCTTTTGCTGGTTTAATACGATTGATGACTTCTTTCTCATTTAGGTGTTTAGGAAGAGGCAGTTGAACAATCATTCCATGGATTTGTTCATCATTGTTAATTTCATCAACTGCATTTAAAAGTTCTTCTTGAGTAGTGTCCGCTGGATATCTTTTAACTACTGATTTAAAACCAACCTCTTGAGCTGCTTTTTCTTTGTTTCGCACGTAAATTGCTGAGGCAGGATCATCACCAACAATTATTACAGCCAAACCTGGCTTTATACTTTTTTCTTGAAAAATCTTTTCTGTTTCTTTTTTAATTTCCTGACGAATTTCTGCGGCAATCTTTTTACCGTCAAGAATCACAGCCATTCCTAAATCCCCCTTAGAAAAATCCTTTTTATTCCTTTATTTTTACTATATAATCACCCTGAGGTGAAATCAATTTGTGGAAAAAAATGCGCTACCAATTAATTAATAAGGTAAAACGGGCTATCAAAATGTTCCAACTTCTTGAAGATGGTGACAAAGTTGCCATCGGAGTATCTGGAGGCAAAGATAGCATAATATTATTATACTCATTATACACGATTAAGAAAATCTGGCCTATTAAAATTGAATTAAATTCTGTATTTTTAGATCTTGGATGGGATATTGATTATTCTGAGGTGAAAGTTTTTTCTGAAAGTCTGGGCATACCTTTTCATTATGTAAAAACAGATATTGGGAAAATTGTTTTTGAGGAAAGAGAAGAAAAAAACCCCTGCTCATTATGTGCTAACATGAGAAGAGGTGCTTTAAACACTTATGCTAAAAGCATTGGTTGTAACAAGGTTGCTCTAGGGCATCATATGGATGATTGTGTAGAGACCTTTATGCTAAGTCTTACTTACGAAGGGAGAATTAACACATTTTCTCCTAAAGTATATCTTGATAGATCAGAGATAACAGTTATACGACCATTAATCTATGTTTATGAGAAGGATGTAATTCGTCTCATTGAAAAACATCAACTTCCTGTAGTAAAAAAAGCTTGTCCAATTGATGGAAAGAGCAAACGACAAGAAATTAAAGAACTTCTTGCAGAAATGGTAAAGAAAAACCCAAAAGCTAAAGATAAAATGATGAATGCCATCACCAATCAACTTTGGGCTGATTTTAATGAGAATTTTGCCAAAAATAACATTCCTCGGAAAGAGGACATTTCAGACAATTAGGATTTTGGGCTTTGCACACCAGACGGCCGTGCCATATTAACCAATGGTGTGCATCCTTCCAGTCCTTTACAGGAATTAATTTCATTAAGTCCTGTTCAACTTCATCTGGATTTTTCCCCTCTGAAAAGCCAATTCTTTTTGAAACCCTAAAGACATGAGTGTCTACTGCAATTGCTGGAATATTAAATGCATTACTTAAAACAACATTAGCAGTTTTTCTTCCCACCCCTGGCAGTTCCATAAGCTCTTCCCTAGTAGAAGGAATCTCTCCATTATATTTTTCCATTAATATAGTTCCCGTTTTAATTAAGTTTTTACTTTTATTTTTGTAAAGTCCAATCGACTTAATATTTTTCTCTAACTCTTCTTGAGTAGCTTGGGATAGTTCCTTGGGAGTTGGATATTTTTGAAAAAGAGTTTTAGTTATTTTGTTCACCTGAATATCTGTAGTTTGAGCAGAAAGAACTGTAGCTACAAGTAACTGGTATGGGTTGGAAAAATCCAAAGCAGTTTCTACATCAGGATAAGTTTCTCTTAATAATTCAAGAATTTTATTATAATTCATCTATTCACCTCCAGGGGACGCTTCCATTTGACCCACTTTATCCACAATAAGACTGTGGATAAAGCGAGTCAAATGGAAGCGTCCCCTAAAAAAAGGCCCTAAAAGGGCCTAATCATTTATATAAGGGATAATTTTTTTAGAGCATCATCTTTAATCATTTCTTGTCCTCGCTCTGTAAGAAGACAATAGTGGAATCTCACTATATTTCCGTATTCTCCAATTGTACCAATACTACTTTCTAGTAATTTTTCGGGATTTTTAAATACCAGATAATATCTGTCCTGGAATTTATATAAATCCGATTTACCAAAATATAATGCATCGAGTTGTGGAGCCAGTTGAAAAATTTCTTCAAGGTCTTTGAATTCATAAATCAATTCATTACTTTCTACATCAGAAAATTCTTCAAATTCATCATAGTCATCAAATAGATCCTCATCTACAAATGACTGGAAAAAGGATTTGTCTGTTTTGTTTACTTTAGTTAAAGTAACTATCAGACTATCTATAGTCATTGGGTATGCCTCAACCATTAGCTGAGTTTCAGGGTCAACTTCAAATCCACATTCCTCGTAAGCTTGATCAAGCATCTCCTGAAAAAGTTCTTGGGCGTTGTGGCTGTTTGGCATTAAGTCCCATTTCTGTACGTTTTTATTTTCTAAATCATCTTTACTAATTATTACCTGTATCTTATTGTCATTAATACGTTTAAATTTCACAACAGACACCTCCTTTTTGAGGAATGTACATTAATTATAATTAATTTGGAATTTATGTCAATTTATAAATATTACTTTATCAACAAACCTTCCTGATCAAGTTTATATACTATCCGCTCTAAAATTTCTTTTGTATCCCCTTCTATAGTGTGAAGATGGACTCCATCTGTAAGACTTGAAAGGGGTTTTGCATTTCTTTTTTTTGTGTTTTCGACAAAAGACGCTAAATCTGCACGGTTATCCAGCATAAGATTTGCTTTAATTTCACCATAAATAGGATGTTCAACAATAACATCGAGAACTTTTCCACCATTGTCAATTATGATTTCTAGCTCTCTTTCAATTGTTTCTTTTTGATGTTTTGTTGCAATTACTTTTCTTAATTTTTGATTTTTTTCAGGAGTATTTAAGAAATAGCCATTAGGAGTTGCTATTATGTCATTACCCTCTGCTCTTAATATTGCAATATCTCTTACAATGACCTGTCGTGTTACATCAAAAATTTTAGCAAGTTCTGATCCTTTTAAATAGCCTCTATTTTTTAGCTCTTCCAGAATCTTTTGATTTCTTACCTCCGGCATTGTTATCACCTGCCTGATTTTTGTATTTAGTATAATTTATTCCCTGATAAAGGAAATAAACCTGAATTACTATTATACCCCATATTATAGCAGTTTTTATAGTTTCATTAGCCATTGGAATTTTGGCTATTTGTGATGGAATCCAAAATGTTAAAAATGGAATCCATAATGGGTTAAACTTCTTAATCACTAAAATACCTCCGATTTTATTATCCTATGAATTCTCTTAGAATAGAATTATTAGGTATAGGATTCTGACTAGTATCAATTCTAGCAAAACTTTTGAGAAAAGTTAATAGCCTTTGAGCTTCCTGGAAATAAATACTTTCTGTTGGAATATCCATTAATAATGGCTCTGCAAAACTTCTCATAACTGCTAATTCATAAACAAGAGCGGAGTTGAACATTGCATCAGCTTCCTCTTGAAAAGGAAATATATTTTTTTCCTCCCCTTTGCGTATAGATTCCCAACGGCTAAGGGTGTCTATTGGTTTTATTCCTCTAGTACGTTCATCTCTGACCATCCTTCTAAGTTTTCTAATATCTGAAGTAGGAATTCTATTATGACGGTCTAAATTTAATTGAGTCATTGGAGAAATATATATTTTATATTTTGCAGCTCTTGGAAGAGTATATGTTAATTCTTCATTAATACCATGAATCCCTTCAACAATTATAGGTTGGTCTCTTGTGGGCTTAATACTTTTTTTCTCTTCTCTTCTTTTTCCCGTAAGAAAATCGTAGGTTGGAATTTCTGTCTTAAATCCATTGAGAAGATCTTCTATATTTTTATTAAATAGTTCTATATCCAAAGCGTGGAGATTTTCATAATCATATTCACCATTTTCATCCTTAGGCGTATCTTCACGGTCTATAAAATAATCATCAAGAGATATTCTCAAGGGTACTTTACCATTTGTCATTAATTGAATCATCAATCGGCCCATCGTGGTTGTTTTCCCCGCAGATGAAGGACCAGCAATAAGGATTAATTTTCCTTTATCACCAGATTCACATATTTCATCTGAGATTCTGGCAATTTTTTTCTCATGAAAAGCTTCGCTCACTTTTATGACAAGTTCCTGACGCCCTTTTTCAATATGCTCATTGAGCTCAGCAACTGTACCAATTTCCATTATATCAACATATCTTCCCCATTCATTAAAAGTTCTGGCAAGATTATGTCTTGGGGTGAAATTAGGCATTTTATAATTATTTATTTTATCTGGAAATAAGAGTACAAAACCTTCTCCATGGATTTCTACATCAAATTCTTCTACGTAACCACAGGAAGGAATTAGCTCGCCATAAAAGGTCTCCTTGACCTTACCAAGTTCATACATTGGAACTAGTTCTTCGTTTTGATAATCAAGTATATAATATTTATCAAAGTACTCTTTAGCTTTGAAATAATCTTTTATTTCTTCTTTTGGGTACATTTTTTTTATAATTGGAGCATCACTATCTATATAATTTTGCATTAGTTTCAAAATATCTTTTTTTAGATATGAATTTGCATTAGTTTCTTTTATTATCAGGTAAATTCCTCCTGAGAGAGAATGTTCAACGATTACTTCTTTATCAGGAAGAATATCTTTTACTGCTGCAAGAAAAATAAAAACTAAACTTCTTTCAAAAATCCTTTGCCCACAGTCACAATTTCTAGAAATAAATTTTATTGTTTCATCATTTAATAATGGCTCAGAAAGATTTTTAATTTCATTGCCACTTTCATATGCAACAATATATTTTTGCTCTTCTTTATTTAATTTTCTTGCCAGTTCATCGATGTCAGTACCGGCACTTAATTCATATTCAAATTTATTTACGATCTTCATTTATACCTCCAAAAAAAGTGGCACTTTTTAAAGCACCACCTGATTTAAAATTCATTTATTTAAAGCCCTTCACCTGGTATTCACTCAACACAGTTGATATTCTAAAATCTTGTTCTTCATCAATATAGTCTTGTTTAATCATTCCAAGATCCGGCTTATAATACACGTTTGAATATGCTGGATTTTCTGGGTATTCTACTTTAACGGCAACACATTCTTCAAATGTTCCAGTATCTGTCTCTACAACTTCATTCATTGAAATAACAGTATATTTATTTCCATTACTTTCCCATGTTGCCCCTTCTTTTAAAGGAGCCACAAGAATTGGTTGATCCATATTCGGCTCTGTAGATAGAATATTGGTTTCCTCATAAAACTCACCTTCGCTGTAAACCACTGAAACTTTTTCATCAGTTATTTCATAAATTACAACCATGGTTGTGCCTGGGTTGCCATCCATAATCTGAACTTTATTTCCTTCTTTGTACAAAACTTTCCTTTCCAAACTTGCATATTCATTGCCGTAGCCATTATACTTCCAATAATTTCCCTCTTCGAAGGCAACTAGTCTTGAAAGAGATATTTCTTTTTCAGTTTTATCGCCACATCCTGAAAATCCCATAGCAATAATTAAGAGAATAAATATTAATATCTTTTTTCTCATTTGCTATCCCTCCTTTTTGTATAAAGAAAACTTACCCTATTTATACTAGCAACAAACTATAGGCTTTCTACTCCAACCCAAAGTACATCATCTTTAATGTTATCTGGCTTAGCAAAATAACTCCTTATAAATTCTTTTTGATCAACTAATTCCTCTTTATAAACCTTTTCTTTAAATATTCTATTCTGGATATTTTCATCAAAACCATCTGTAAAAAGGTATATTCTATCCCCAGGAAGAAAATCATGTGTCATTGTGTCAAAACTTGCACCTTTTATTTTTCCACCAATTGGAGGACCTTTAAGCAAACTAATTGTTGGGCTTTTCTTTCTTTCTATAATATATTCATTAATTCCTGCACTTGTGACAATAATCTTTTGCTCAGCAAAATCTATCTTAAAACAGATTGCTGATACAAAATCTTCTTCAAATAATCGTTTAAATTCATCATCTATCATATTTAAAAACTTTTCTGGATCGGTAGTTTTTGTAATAACATCATTAATAATTACCTTTACTGCTGAATTTAATAAAGCTGCCGATACCCCACTACCATTTGAATCTCCTAAAAATCCGACCATTTCATTTTCTCCAGTACGGAAAATATGGAAGAAATCTCCAGATACAATATTTTTCGGAACATATACTGTTTCAAATTTTATTTTTTCTAAATCGACTGGGTATCTCTGCATACGAACTTTTTGAATCTTTGAGGCTTTATCCATTTCCGCTTTAAGCTTACTTGTATCTCTAATTGTGACTTGGGTTGCAGTTATACCAAGAAAATCTATTTTACTTGCAGTAATATCTGCAAAAATTTTTTTCCCATCTTTTTTATTCAAGATAAGTTCTGTTTCAACTTTTAACATTTTTTCATTATTTAAGCTTTTTAATGTTTTTTCTGCTCTTTGAATATAGTCATTATGAACAATATTACGTAGAGTTAGCTTTTTTAATTCTTCCTCTTTGTATCCTAACATCTTAATTATTTCTGAGTTGAACATTAAAATTTCACCATCTTGAACTATTAAAATCCCATAAGGAGAAAATTCAAATAATCGACGGTATGTCTTTTCTTGCATTTGCAATTGTTTTTCTATAACTTTTTGATTAGTAATATTACGCATTTTCCATATGATAAGATCTAAATTACCATCATTATCAAAGACAGGTTTGTAAAAAAATTCAATGAATTTCCCTAATTCATTTACAAACATCTCACATGTTATCTCTTTTTTGTTTTTTATAACTTCTTCTAATCTACAGTTTTCACATTTTTCAGTTCTATTTAATATTTCATAACATTTTCTCTTACGGACTTCTTCCCTACATATATTGAATTGCTCATATCCTGCACGGTTAAAAAAAGCAATCGAATAATCAGGTCTTATTACCCCAACAACATCTGGAATACTGTGTAATATTTCTTCCATTAGTAATATATGATCAAAAAGACTTTTTTCCATATTATATATTTGTTCTTGGTCTTTAATTTTAGATTCAGCTAATTCTTTGATCCTGGCTAATTGTTTTTCTACACCCATACTCCGCCTCCTTTTGATCAACCTTTTCCAGCTATTATAACAAAAAAACCGGGGATATACCCGGTTTTTTAATAACTTAAATTATTTATTCATTATAAATTCCAACATATTTTAAATTTCTATACTTTCCAGCAAAATCCAAGCCATATCCAACAACAAATTTATCTGGTATTTCATAACCAGAATAATCAGGTACGATATCTACAATTCTTCTTTCTTTTTTATCAAGGAAGGTACAAACTTTTACACTTTCAGCCTTTCTGTTTTTAAGGTTATTTAACAGATATTGAAGAGTAAGTCCTGAATCTATTATATCTTCAATAATCAAAATGTTCTTGCCTTCAACTGATTCATCAAGATCCTTTAAAATTCTTACTATCCCAGATGACTCTGTGGAAGATCCATAACTTGACACTGCCATGAAATCAATCTCCAGCGGAAGATTTATTTCTCTAATTAAATCCGAAGCAAAAAGAACGGACCCTTTTAATATGCCTACACATAAAAGATTTTTTCCCTTATAATCTTTAGTTATTTGTTCCCCTAACTCTTTCACTTTATTTATAATTTTTTCTTCGCTTATTAGTACTTCTTTAACTTTATCCAAATTAAATTCCTCCAGTAAATTAAGTTTTACTTGCAAATTTTAACTTAAAAAGATCTTTTCTTCAACCATGTTTTCTGAAGCAATCTTATGGGAAAT
>CAZNNQ010000003.1:0-26168 GCA_964574445.1 uncultured Eubacteriales bacterium | reverse complement strand
AAATATGTGTCCATGGTTACCATTCCTATTTTGCTATTTGTCTGAATAACATTCTGTAACTGATGAATCGCGCCCTCTCTAATCAGGTTTTTCACTGCATGATTTGCAAGCATTATTTCATATGCAACAACCCTTCCATTATTAGAGTTGTTCTTTAGTAAAATTTGAGAAATTACCCCTTGCAAAACTGAGGCTAGTTGTGATCGAACTTGATTTTGCTGATGAGGCGGGAAAGCATTAATAATTCTATCTATGGTCTTGGCAGCTCCCTGTGTATGGAGAGTTGAAATTACAAGATGACCAGTTTCTGCGGCCATAATCGCTGCATTTATAGTTTCAAAATCTCTCATTTCTCCTAAAAGAATTACATCAGGGTCCTGCCTTAGAGAAGCCCTTACTCCCCTTGAAAAACTTTTTGTATCAAAATTTATTTCTCTCTGCTTAATCATACTTTTGTTGTTTTTAAAAATATATTCAATAGGATCTTCCAAGGTAATAATATTACGTCTTTGATTATTGTTAATTTCATTAATAATTGCAGACATGGTTGTTGATTTTCCTGATCCTGTAGGGCCTGTTACTAAAATTAATCCATTTTTCTTCCTGCTTAAAACTTTAAAAATCTCTGGCATTCCCATAATATCTATATCCGGAATTTCAGCCTTTATTAAACGCATTGCTACTGCACTTTGTCCTCGCTCTTTAAAAATATTGATTCTAAATCTTTGATTATAAATAATATGTGCAAAATCAGTTTCCCCTTGTTCAATATACTCCTCAAGTAGGGATGGTTTCGTTATTTCCTTAATAAAATCATTGATTTCAGATGCTTTTATTAGTGAATTTTGAGTCTGGATTAGCTCTCCATTTAAGCGTATCATCGGTAGAGTTCCAGAAGAAAAGTGAATATCAGAAGCCTCTTTTTCAATAGCAATTTGAACTGCCGCCATTATTTTTTCCAAAAGAGCTCCCCCTTACTCCAACTCACTATGGATTCTGATATAGTTTAGGACATCCGTATTAGAAACTATCCCAAGTAATTCTCCATCCTCCATAACGAGAATTCTACCAAGTCCGTTTTTTGACAAGTGCTTTAAAGAATCTGTCACTGTACATCCTGGAGATACTACCATTTCCTCAGTTAATGGTTTTACAATTTCAATTACAAGTTTTTCATTCCACTCTTCTTTTGGAATATTCTTTATTTCGTTAATTCCTACTACCCCAATTATTTCATCTATTCTCCTTACGGGAAAACTTTTATATTTCCAGGTATAAAGATAGTTTTCAACAAACTCTTTGACTGTTTTATGATAATCAACCACAACAACATCTTTTGTCATAAATTCTCCAACTTTAATCTTTTTAAATACGTCTGTTATAACAGTTTGTTGGTAACTGCTTTGAGAAGCCTGATTTATAAACCAGCCAATAAAGACAAACCACAAACCTCCAACAATCTGGCCACCAAGAGCTTGAAAGATACCAGTGAACATTAAAAAATAACCAAAAAATTCACCTATAGATGAAGATATTTTTGTAGCTATTTTTAAGTCTTTCTTAAAATACCAAATTAAAGCCCTTAATACTCTTCCACCATCTAAAGGAAAAGCTGGGACCATATTAAAAATTGCAAGAACCATATTAACTGTGGCTAAATATTTTAAAGGCACGATTAAATATTCACTGCCACCAAGAACCTCTAAAGTACCCGCTGCAAAAGATACCATTACACTAATAAAAACGCTCATTGCAGGTCCAGCTATTGCTATTTTTAACTCTTTAATCGGTTCATCTGGTTCACTTTCAATTTGGGCAACTCCACCAAAAATAAATAGAGTTATTTTTTTTACATCTATTCCATTCCTGATAGATACTATAGAGTGAGATAGTTCATGAAGAAGAACTGAAGCAAACATTGATAATGCTATAATTGCACTAATCGGCCAAAGAATAGCACTGTCCCAGTGAGGATAATTCACCGGAAAGAAACTGGTTGCCAACATAAAAGTTACTAATCCAAAAACAATTAACCAGCTGGCGTTTATTTCAATTTTTATTCCCCGTATTTCCCCAATAACTAAAGAGTTTTTCATCAAATCACCTTTTTACTATTATTTATTAAAATAAGGAACATCCTTTATTGATATCCTAAACTCAGGGAATCCTGAAGCATAAGGGGCAATAGCATACTGTTGAAAATAAAGTACTATGTTTTCACCATCATAATAAAAATCTTCTGCAAAATATGCCTCTGGAAGAGTTTCTAAAGCATCGGGAAAAAGAAACAATTCTTCAGTTCCAAACTCTTCAATTTCATCTTTAACTTTTTCCAAAACAATGTTTATAGCCTCTGTTTCTTCTAAAGCAAATAATCTTCCTAAAGTTAATTTTTGACCTGTATTTACATCAAAAACTGCTGATTCTTTATATGCATTTGGATGAGCCCCGCCCCAGTAAGTATTCTCAATAAGATTTATGGAAAGTAGCCCTTTATTGTTATATGTAACCTCAAAAGAATTTCCTAAAATATGTGGGAGAAACTCGTACCCTCCCTCTATTGCTGCTAAAAAATCCTCTGAAGCCATTTTTTTTGATTCTGCTATGTTTTTTCTTGTCATATCATCAAATTTATTTTTATAGAACTCGTTAATTTTTAGTAAACATGGATGATTTAGAGTGTCTTTAATTTGTGGATACGTAATATCATAATCAATCAAAAGTTTTCCTTCATTTTTTACACCTTCATTGTGTTTTAAAGACATAATATCTAAAGGTTCTGTAATTTTTTGTGGACCTCTATCACATCCTGTAAAAATTAAAATCGACAAAAATATAACTATTGTTAATATATAAAATATTTTTATTTCTTTATGTTTTTTCATTTTTCTCCTCCTTCCCTAAAAAGTAGCTTAAGGTCGCAAGCAAACTTATTCCTCCATGGACTCCGAATCCAGCACCAATTAATCCCCATAGCTTTAAACGGGTAAAATATTTTCCAGCAAAAGAATTAAATAATAAATGAATAGCTTTCCCATCCATTTTGCTAATTTCTTCTTCCGTAATTCGCCCAAAATCGATAGATAATAATATGTTCGGCAGATGATCTTCAATAGAGTCAAGACCTGGAAGAATAATTTGTTCAAGAATATCTAACTTTGTATCATTTAAAATAAAAGACATCCTATCTCTTTCAAATTCAGAAATAATTCCTAGATAGATTTTGTATAAAAAATCATCTATTTCTAAATTATTTTTTAATATTCCAAATGATTTAGAAAGATCTGTTGCAAGAATATCACGGGATAAGATTCTCCCTGTAATTTCTTTATATAACTCTTCTTCCCAGATACTTTCAAATAAATTATGAACAACTTCTCTAGTAGGACTTTCTATTTCTAAAAGATTATAAAAATGGGGGTTTTTAGAAAAGAAGTTTTCTGGAGTCATTTGATTAAAGGATTTATCTAATAATCTTATTCCATGTTCTGATACTTTTTGAGAAATTTCTTTTTTCCAAAAATATATTTCTTCTTGGGTTTCTTTACTGAGAACCTTAAGCTCCTCATTAAATATTTTGTAAATATTCTCAACTGTATTTAAATCCGCTACTTTTAAATAGTTCTCTAAAGGTACTTTTATTAGATTTTCTATTACTCCATCAGCTGCAAAATATACCATTTCTAATAAATTATTTTTTGTTTCTTTTGATGACAAAAGATCTTCTAAAAAAGTATTAATTTCCTTTTCCTTTAAAGTTCCTTGTATATCTCTTAGTTTAATGTTATATATATTTTCTTCAAGTGTATTTCTCAAAATATATTCAATTTCTTTTTTTGATTCTTCAATATATGGAGGAATTTTTTTTATAACAATGTTCTCGATAACTTCAGTTATAAGTTCATCCCCTCCCATTAGTGAATAACCACCTTTTTGAAGGAAACTAAGATTTTCATAAATGTTTTCTTGGACTTTTTTGGTTATATTCTCTTTATTTTTATTAATGATATCAAGAATATACAATTCAATTTTTCTTAAAATACCTGGGATGTTTTCTTCTATATAATTTTTTATACGACCATTAAAGGCTTCCCCTAAAGTATTTTGGGGGTTAATTGGGTTTTCAATTTTGCTTTTTATAGATGTAGAAATTTGAGAAATACCTTGTGCACTCAAAAATTTTCTTTCTGTTTTTTCTTGTATTGTTCTTGCTAAATTTTCTTTTGTTTCATTATTAACCCAGATTGAAATCGGAACTTGAATCATTCTCTGGAATCTTTTTTCCTTTTCTTCATTAACAATTAAGTTTTTTACAACATCTTCATTGATGAAATTTGGGTCCTTCAACTTAGAAATATAATACTCAGCTTTCTCAGCAATGGTATGTTCAATAATATTTTTTATATCTTGGGAAATAAAAGTATTTAGATTCTCTTTGGAGATAATTAATTCTTTATATTTTTCAGTTATTTTTTCTGTTGCAAAGAGAATGAAAGGATTTGAATCTCGACCTACAAGATCTTGAAGCTGTAAATCTGATAATTTATCTGCAGTTTTATTGCTAAATTCTTCTTGATTTTTTTCTAAAAAATTAAGAGTAAGACCTGCTAATTCTTTCCCTATTTCCTCTTGTTTATTTGTAAATATTTTTTCTATTATTACAAATTCATCTTTAGATAATGTCCTTTTTATATCTATGGCAAGTTCGGACTTTAGATCACCAAACCTGCTTTTGATCATTTTCCGCTCTAGTAAACTTTCCTCAACAAAATTTCCCATGTTTTTGCCAAAGGCGTTTTTGTTTTTCATTATGTAGCCCTGTGAAAAGGCGGACATTCCAATATTATTTAGGAACTTTTTTTCTTGATATGGTCTAAAAATCATCTCAAGGGCAACCACATTTGTTAAAACACCTACTGCACCATAAATTAATAAAGAAATTGGACTGATAGCCAGAGTTGTAATACTTGTTCCTGCTCCAGAGAGTCCTAAAAGAGCACCAGCTAATCCTCCAAGAACTGCACCAAACTTAGTTATTGGACCAAGTTCTCTGCCCATAAAATCATGAACAACATCATTTACTTCTTCAGGAGTTAATTTATTCAGATTAGAAGAAACCATGTTTTCTATTTTTCCCTCTAAAACCTGAGGAAGATTACTGTGAAGAGTACTGAGTAAAGAGTTATTAATTTTTTTATGAATATCTGGAATATTATTAAATTTTTCAAGGAAAAAAGTTAAATCTTTTTCACCATATTCTCCAATTATTCTTTCCAAAGAAATTTCTATTTTCCCTTGAATATTTTTTATTATTTTATCGTCAATTTTTATTGTTTTATCACTCTCATTAGTAAAGGTAAGATTCTTAGATATGTTGCCAATATCTAAGGAGTCTAATTTTATATTAGGGATGTTATTTTTATCAAAAAGCTCCTTTATTGGCTTCTTAAATATTTGCAAAACCTTCTCATTTATTATCTCTGAAGACTCAGTTATTATTGAATCTTTTAGACCCGTTGAATTTACAATCTTAACTAGATCAAGGGAATAAACTTCTGCAATAGTTTTTTCGAAAATTACATTAGCAGTTTTATTGTCAACAGAATCAACTAAAAACAACAATCCGTTTTCAAGTTGAGTTGCAATAATTTCAGGAGTTAAGAAACCATTTTTTTCAAGACTTACTGAGATTTCACTAATTCTTTTTTCTTTTAAAAAAATAATTACTTCTTCAGCTATTCCTGATGAAACTTCCTTTATATCTACTTCCTTTTCGATAAATTTTACGATTTTTTCTACAACTTTATTTTTTGAAGCTGCATCAGCTAAAACTGTATCTTTAATCATTCCTAAAAGCATTCCCTTCATACCTTGGACGCCTTCTACAGTTTCATCAATTCCTTCTTGAATTAATTTTTCAATATTTTGAGAGTTTTCTTTGATCCATAGAGATACTTTTGAAGTCAAAAGGGGAAGGGTTTTCTCTAAATATTTTTCAATCCCCTCTCTGAAATCCGAGCTCAGAAGGTCAAAAGCTGACTTTTCTGTTTTATTTAGTGCTTTAATTATTTCTGTTGAAATTCCGATTAAGGACGTTTTTCCTTGGGAGGAGCTTATAAAACCACGAAGATTATCTTTTAATTGTTCTAAAGTATTCTCTCTGTTAGATGGAAGAATAATATCTCCAATCTTTTTTTGATTAAGTTGAAACTGTATTTTTTTTAATAGCTTATCTTGATCAATCGACTCCAGGATATCTGCAATAATAATTGGAGTTTCCCTGCTGATTTTCTTTATTTCCAAGGTCAATATTTCATCCGAGGAGTAAAATAATTCTTCTAATGAAAGATGTCCTTTTTCTTCGAGGAATGCCTGAATAAACTTTGATATAGATTTATTTTCCTCTGTTTTTTTTATTACAATTTCAATTAAATTATTTAAAGCATAAGAAAGTTGACCTGAACTAATCAGGTCTTCTAAGGTAAGATTATTAAAAATTATTTTTGTTGCTTCCTCTATATTAGAATCAATAATTTTTTTTATGAAAATTTCTGTTTCTTTTAAGGATTCTTTTCCTTTATGAAGATCCTGAATTTTGCGACCTTTTAATCCTTTATGAAGAGCATCCTTAAAAAAGTCTTTAACCATAGCTTCTATGTTTTTTGAAAACTCTTCTTTGTGTAATTCTCGACCTAAAGTTTTATGATTTATTATATCTTTCTCAACAAGTTTGCTAATTTTATCAATAAAATCATCCTTGGTTTTTATAATTACTCCACCAATTTTAATCTTATTGAAGATGCGATATTCTTTAAAAAGCATATTTATTGCGTATGTATTTGTAATATATCCCGTAAAAGCTCCTACTGTTGCTTGAGTTAGGATATTTACTATGCTTTCCATTTAATGTCCACTTCCTTAATAAATTTATTGATTAACTTTTATTATTTTTTCTTTACTAAAACCTGCATCAATTACAAAATCTATAAACATTTGATACAATTCATCGCTAATTTTTGGTTCTCTACACAAAAACCATAGGTAGTCTAGGCCCTTGCTAACTACTATTGCATAAGAATAATTTTCTTCATCAAGAAGAATTACATTATATTGGCCTTTAAAGGGACGGAAAAAACTAACAAGAAGTTTCCCTGTGCAATCTGGGTCGGGTAAATAAGCAACTGCTTCTGCTTTTGTTCTGACTCCATTTTTTAATCCAGAATTTATAACTTTAATATTTCCATTTTCTAAAAGTGTATATTCTGCAGTAACCTTTTCAAGATTTTTTTCGAATCGATGGGGGGATCGTGCTATTTCATACCATTTACCCATATATCTTTCCGGATCAAGGCTACATATTATTTTTTTATCCCAAATAGCTTCTTTTTTTCTAAATAGCATATTAATACACTTCCTTAGATTATATATTTCTCGAGTTTATCAAATTCGACAAATCTTCCCTCACGGTATACTTCTTTGCCATCAACAAAAAGAATTATTGCTGGAGCGACAAATACCATAAATTGTGATGCAAGAGCTGGGAGTGCCTCAAGAACTGTATATAATACTTTAACTTTCGGAAATTTTTGAGAAAAATCATCTATTTTATTATCAAGGGCTCTGGAGGTGCTGCAAGCAGAATCCCCAACAAAAAGTAATACATAGTAATTTGATTTTATAACCTCATCAATTTCATTTAATGAATTAACTATCTCCATAAATAAAGCCTCCTTTTATCCCAAGGGGGATGCTTTCAAATCACCATAATCTTAACACAATTTTTGATTTTAGAAACAATATAACTTTTGGATAAAACAAAGGCACCTTTAATTTTAATAAAGGTGCCTGTGGATAAAGCGAGTCAAATGGAAGCGTCCCCTCCGGCTCTTCGGCTACATGTTATATACTTTTTGTGCTTCTAAGATTTCGATATTGGTATCTTTGAGAATTTCAACTGCTTCTTCTGGTTTATCAATTCTCAAGATTACTATTGCTTTTTCTGACTCTTTGCCGATAAAGGCATACATATATTCAATATCCAAATTCTTTTCATTTACTATTTTTAGTACTTCTGCTAGTCCTCCTGGTACGTCTGGAACAAGTACCGAAATTACATCTGTTATACTCACAGCGAAATTACAACTCTTTAATGTTTCCAATGCTTTTTCTGGCTGATCTACAATTAATCTTAACACGCCAAAATTTGTGGTATCGGCAAGGGAAAGGGCTCTTGTATCTATTCCAACTTTTGCCAAACATCCAGCTACTTCCGCTAGACGTCCTGATTTATTTTCAATAAAAACGGAAATCTGTTTTACAAGCATATTTCTACCTCCTTAGAGTTTCCTATAATTAAAATTTTCTATTATCTATTACTCTTACGGCTTTCCCTTCACTACGTGCAATTGTTTTTGGTTCAACCAGCCTTACTTTTACACTTATTCCTAAAGTTGCCTGGATCTCTTTTTTAATATTAGCTTCAACAATTTCCAACTGCTTAACTTCATCAGAGAATAGATCTGGCGACATTTCTACCAATACTTCCATTACATCCAACTTACCAACACGATCAACGATTAATTGGTAATGAGGTGCAATATTCGCAGTTTCTAACAGAACACTTTCTATTTGTGATGGGAAAACGTTAACTCCTCTAATAATTAACATATCATCTGTTCTGCCAGTGACCTTACTCATTCTAACCATGGTTCTACCACAATCACATTTATCATAACTTAACTTAGAAATATCATGTGTACGGTACCTGATTAATGGTAGGCCTTCTTTGGTAATTGTAGAAAAAACAAGCTCCCCTTCCATACCTTCCTCAAGAACCTCACCTGTTACAGGGTCTATAATTTCAGGAATAAAATGATCTTCAGAAATGTGAAGTCCTTTTCTACTCATACATTCAAAAGCAACTCCTGGACCGATTATTTCTGACAGACCATAAATATCAACGGCTTTAATTCCAAGACGTTCTTCTAATTCAGTTCTCATACTTTCTGTCCATGGTTCTGCTCCAAAAATACCTGTTCTAAGTTTTAATTTGCTTCTGTCGATTCCTCTTTCTTCAATCTCTTCGGCTAAGTAAAGAGCATAGGATGGAGTACATGCAATATTTGTTGTTCCGAAGTCTTGCATAACTTGAAGCTGACTTTTTGTATTACCTCCACTAATAGGGATAACTGATGCACAAACTTTCTCGGCACCATAATGAATTCCCAAGCCTCCAGTAAAAAGTCCATAACCATAAGCAATTTGTAAGAAAGAATTTCTGCCAATTTCTGCTGCTGTTAATGTTCTTGCCATTACTTCTGACCAAGTATCAAGATCTCTTCTGGTATACCCAACTACAGTCTGTTTTCCTGTTGTTCCTGAGGATGCATGTATACGAACAATTTCACTCATTGGAGTTGCAAAAAGTCCAAAGGGATAATTATCTCTCAAGTCCTGCTTATTTGTGAAAGGCAGGTTTTTTAAATCATCAACACTTTTAATATCCCCAGGTAAAATTCCTTTTTCCTGCATTTTTTCTCTATAAAACGGCACATTATGATAAACTCTGTCTACCGCTGAGACTAATCTTTCCGATTGTACTTTTCTAAGTTCTTCTCTGTCCATGCACTCGAACATGGGATTCCAAATTTGCATTCTTCCACTCCCTTTAACTATTATACCCTGCCGCAAAGGCTTTTTTGTTTAACTCTAAAAGCTTTGGAGGAACAGATCCTTCAATAGCCTTAAGAAAAATTTCTTCCTCTATTTCCAACAATTTTGCAATTTTTCCCAGCATTACAACGTTAACCACTTTAACATTTCCAAGTTCTTTCGCTATTCCTAAGGCATTAATAAGGATTGTCTTAGGATATGTTTTCTCTAACTTATCCGTAATATTTTCTGGATACTGAGCTTTTCTGATAATTACTGGCATAGGATCAATCTGTTGAGTATTTAAAACCATCATTCCGTCTTTCTTCAAAAATCTATTCCATCTAAGACCTTCTAATTCTTCAAAAGCAAGGATGATATCCGCTTCCTGCTCTTCAATAATTGGTGAATACACTTTCTCTCCCATTTTTACGTAGGTAACAACTGATCCTCCACGTTGAGCCATTCCATGAAGCTCGCTCATTTTTACATCATAACCAAGTTCCATTGCAACACTACCAAGAATTCTACTAGTTAGTAATGTTCCTTGTCCACCAACACCTACAATTAATATACTGATATCTTTCATTAGTCTTCCTCCCTTACAATTGCGCCGAAAGGACAAATCGAAGCACAAAGCCCACATCCTACACATAGGGCATCATTAATTTCAACTTTATCTCCCAAATCAATAATGGAAGGACAACCAATTTTTAAACACATTTTGCAATATCTACATTTTTCTTGATCAATATGATAAACAGGCTGAGCTTTAACACTTTTCAACAAAGCACAGGGTCTTTGAGCAATAATCACTGATGGTTCTTCAGCTTTAATTTCTTCTTTAACGATCTTTTCGAATTCTTTATGATTGTAAGGATCGCAAACCTGTACTCTTTTTATTCCTAAAGCTTCTGCCAATTTTACAAGATTTATACTTGATGTTGCTTCGCCCTTAAGAGTTTTACCAGTAGTTGGGTTTTCCTGATGACCTGTCATTCCTGTAATAGAATTATCCAAGATAATAACAGTTGAAATTCCTTTATTGTAAACCACATCTGCTAAGCCGGTTATTCCTGAGTGAATAAAAGTCGAGTCTCCAATTACTGCTACCGTCTTCTGAGCGAATTCTTTCCCTCTAGCTTTTTCAATACCATGAGCCATACCGATGCTGGCTCCCATGCAAACACAAGCATCCATTGCTTCAAGAGGAGGAAGAGCTCCTAAAGTATAGCAACCTATATCTCCCATAACATTCAGTTTAAGCTTTTTCAATACATAATATGTACCTCTATGAGGACATCCTGGACATAATACTGGTGGTCTTACTGGAATATTTTTATCATCAATATCCGTCTCTTCTAATTTTTCTTCCCCTAGTATTTTTCCTCTGATCATTCTGGCACTATATTCACCATACACTGGGAAAATATCTTTTCCTATAACATCATTTAGACCAAGAACTTTAAATCTTTCTTCAATAAATGGCTCAAGTTCTTCAATAATATAGATTTTTTCTACTGAATTATAGAAATCTTTAAATTTTTCATCTGGTAAAGGGTAAACCATACCAACTTTTAAATATGAAACATTATCTTTTAATGCATCTCTAGAATATTGGTAAGAAATTCCAGATGTAACAATTCCTGTTTCTTTGCCGGGGTTGATCACTTTGTTTAAGGTTGTATTGTTTGAATATTCTTTTAGCTTTTCCATTCTTTCTTCAACAAATAAATGTCTTTTTCTTGCCATAGCAGGCATCATTACATATTTTGCTGTATCTTTGACATAGTCTTTCAAAGGAACTTCCACTCGTTCACCAATCTCAACAATACTCTGGGAATGACTAACTCTCGTAGATAGTCTAACTAATACTGGTGTATCGAACTCTTCGCTAATTTCAAAAGCCAATTTTACAAAATCCAAACACTCTTGGCTATCTGTTGGCTCAAGCATTGGAATTTTAGCAGCTCTTGCATAATTTCTTGAATCTTGCTCATTTTGTGAACTGTGCATACCCGGATCATCGGCTACGATTATAACCATACCTCCGTTAACGCCAGTATATGAAGCTGTAAACATTGGATCCGCAGCAACATTAAGACCCACGTGTTTCATAGCACACATTGATCTTGCCCCTCCGATAGATGCACCGATCGCTACTTCCATTGCTACCTTTTCATTTGGTGCCCATTCTGAATATATCTCATCGTACTGTGCAATTATTTCTGTTATTTCTGTACTGGGTGTTCCTGGATAAGATGATATTACTCTAACACCTGCTTCATAGGCTCCCCTGGCAATTGCTTCATTGCCTATCATTAATTTTTTCATGATTCCATCCCTTCTGTATAAAATTTATTTTTGTCTTATATTTTATTTTGAATATCAACTAAACTTTCCGCACAGTATTTTTCCCTTATTTTTATTTTCTCAATTTTACCCGTTGGATTTCTTGGTATTTTATCAAAGAAAATTTTCTTCGGTCTTTTATACCTTGGCAGATCTTCACAAAAAGCCATTATTTCTTCTTCAGTACACTCTTTATTTGCTTTAATTTCAATGACTGCTGCTGCTATTTCTCCTAAACGGGGATCAAAAAGTCCTATAACAGCAGCATCTTTAATTAAATCATGTTTTCTTAAAAAATCTTCTATCTGCACAGGATAAATATTTTCCCCTCCGCTGATTACTACATCTTTTTTTCGATCAACAAGATGAACAAAACCATCTTCATCCATTTGAGCCATATCACCAGTTAAAAGCCATCCATCCTTCAAAACTTCTTCAGTTGATTTCGGATCGTTATAGTAACATTTCATTAAGCCGGGGCCTTTAACTCTCAGTTCCCCAACTTCCCCTTGGGAAACTTCTTTCCCATCTTCATCTGTAATCATAACTTCCCAATTATATCCAGCTTTTCCAATTGCTCCAACTTTATGAATATTCTCAACCCCAAGATGAACACATCCCGGACCCATTGATTCACTTAAACCGTAATTTGTATCATATTGATGATCAGGAAAAATCTTTTTCCAACGATGGATAAGACTTGGTGGAACAGGTTGAGCACCTATATGCATTAATCTCCATTGTTTAAGATCATAATCATCAGGATTAATATTGCCACTTTCTATTTCATCAAGAATATCCTGTGCCCAGGGCACCAAAAGCCATACTATGCTGGCTTTTTCTTCAGATGCGGTTTTAATTATCCATTCAGGCTTAACACCCTTTAATAAAATGCCCTTACCTCCAGTTAAAAAACTACCAAACCAATGCATTTTTGCACCTGTATGATACAAAGGGGGAATACATAAGAACACATCATCTTTAGTTTGAGCATGATGCTTGTTCTCTGTATAACAAGCAGACAACAAGCTAGTATGATTGTGTAAAATCCCTTTAGGGAAACCTGTTGTTCCAGAAGAAAAGTATATAGCTGCATCATCTTCCGGGCTTAGGTCTATTAAAGGATCAGAAGTAGAGTAATCACAAATAATTTTATCATAACTACATGAAAAAGTGGGATTACTTTCTCCAACAAATATCAAAGATTTTACTTTTGGAAGACATTCTTTAATCTTTTCTATCCTTTGAATAAATTCTTCTCCAAATACTAAAGCATCTGCTTCTGATAAATTTAAACAATATTTAATTTCTTCTGATGTATATCTAAAATTCATAGGTACAACAAGAGCGCCTGTTTTTAAGATCCCAAAATATATGGGTAGCCATTCTAAACAATTCATTAATAAAATAGCTACTTTATCTCCTTTTTTTATTCCTTTATCTAAAAGCATATTTGCAAACTGATTTGCTCTGTCATCAAATTCTTTCCAGGATAGCTCTCGTCGATGCTTCCCAATATTTCCTGTTTCAACAAGCTCAAATTCTTTCCATTCTTTTTCCTGTTGTTCTTTTATCTCAGGACTAACCTCTACAAGACTAATTTCATTCGGTAACTTTTTAGCATTTTCTACTAATATATCCGTAATTATCATTTTATATCTCCTTTATATCAGTCCCGGTAAAAATAAAGCTATACTGGGGAAAATTATCAATAATATAAGACAAACAACGATTCCAATAAGATACGGCCATACTCCACTAAAGATCTCCATAACATCCATCTCTTTAGCTACTCCTGCGACGACATACACGTTGGCTCCAACCGGTGGAGTGATAACTCCCATACCTAAAGCCAGAACAACAATTACCCCAAACCAAATAGGATCATAACCTAGTTGAATGATAATTGGGTAAAAAATTGGCGTTGTCATAAGCACTAAAGCTAAACCATCTATAAACAAACCAAGCAAAAAATATACAAACAAGATTAGTATTAAAACCATAATGGGAGGCAATGGAGCCGAGGCTGCCATATTTGCCATTGCTGTTGGAAGACCTGTTACTGCCAAAAATCTACTATAAACAAAAGCTGCAGCAACTAAAAATAATATCATCGATGCTAAATTTACTGAGGCTGATAATGATTTTTTGAATCCATCCCAACTTAAGCTTTTTCTTAGAACTGTTACCAAGAGTGTAGCAAAAACTCCTACTGCACCCGCTTCAGTTGGTGTAAACCAACCTGCAAAAAGTCCACCCATAACAGCAAGGAAAATTACTATTACTTCCATACCTGCAGAGAAAAATGCTTTAATTTTTTCATTAAGAGGAACTTTTGGTCCTGCAGGTGCCTTTTCAGGATTTCTAACTGCAACCAACCAGGCGGTGAGCATAAAAACAGTCATTAGTAGAAATCCCGGAACTACTCCAGCCATAAAGAGTGCTGAAATTGATTCACCGGTGGATACTCCATAAAGAATGAAAATTACACTAGGAGGAACCATAACCCCTATAATTGCTGCTGAAGCTATTGTTGCTGTGGAGAATGCTTTATCATATTTATATTTATTCATTTCTGGAAATGCTACAGAGCTCATCGTAGCAGCTGTGGCTGTGGTTGAACCACAAATAGCTCCAAAAGCAGTACATGCTGCTACAGTTGCAATTGCTAACCCTCCAGGAAGATCTCCTACTATTTTGTAGGTTGCTTCAAAAATTTTAGAACTTAGTCCAGAATAAAATGCAATAAAACCCATCCAAACAAAAAGTGGAACTACTATTAAAGAATATGAGGAAAAATTGCTGTAAATTGTCTGAGCAGCAATCGTAAAAGCCGCTCCTGGAGATACAACAATGCTATAACCAATAATGCCCACAAGAAGCATTACAAAAGCTACTGGCATTCGCATAAATATTAAAATGAAAAGTATTACTACCGAAAGAAATGCAATCATTATCGGGCTCATTTTTTTTCTCCTTTAATCAATATTTCTCCAGAAAATAATAGCTGTCTTATATTAACAAGGATCATTAATACAAAACCTATTCCAACTACATAGACAGCAGGAGCTATGGGAAGTCCCAACTGACCGGTGACAAATCCTCTGTCACTCATTCTCATTCCATAAATTAACAGATTCCAACTTAAAATAATATTCATAATAAGCATCATAAAATTTGTAATAAAATCCGTTATAGCTTGTGTTCTAAATGAAAGCCTCTGAACAAGTACATCTACAAAAATATGTCCACCACTGTACAAGCAATAGGCAATGCCAGCTCCTAGAATTACTGCTCCTGACATTTCAACGATTTCGACTGTACCTGGAATTGGTGCAGCAAAACGGCGAAGTATTATATTTCCTACTATCAAAAACATAACTCCAGCAAGTGCTATTTGCGCTAATACAGAAAATCCTGATGAAATTCTTCCGATAATTCTGTCCAGATCTTTCATTTATTTTCAACTCCCGTATTGTTCTGAATATTTGTCTTCCAATTCTTTCACTTTTTCAAGAATTTCTCTTCCGTTTAATCCCATTTGTTCTATTTGAGCTATCCAATTTTCTTGAACTGGGGCTAGAACTTCCAGCCATCTTGCCTCTTCTTCCGATGTTAATTGTATCAACTCATGATCATATTCATTTACAGCCATTTCATTTCCTAATTCTGACTGGATTTGACCTAATTCTGCATATTTCATTACAAATTCAACATTAACTTCCTCAATTATTTCTTGAACCTCTAAAGGAAGTGAATTCCATTTATCTAGGTTCATTACTTTTACAAATACTGTGTTGTATAGGAAGGGCGTTTTTGTGGTTGACTTGGTTACCTCTGCTAATCTAAATCCTTTCATGATTTCGGCTGGCCCAAGAATTCCTTTTACTATTCCTTGATTTAAGGCAAGATATGATTCACCCATAGGTATCGTAACTGGTACAGCACCTAGTGCATTCAAAGCTGCTACCGAACCAGCCGCAGCTCTTATTTCCATCCCTTTTAAATCTTCAAGAGTTCTAACAGGAGTCTGGGTAAACAAATCACCAGGTCCAGTAGCCCAAAATAGCAAAACTTTTACATCATCATATTCTTTGTTTATTTCATCAATTGTGTTATATGCTTCCTGCATTGTCATTGATGAAACAACAGCGTTATCATTTTTTAATCCAGGCAACTCAAGGGCTGTAGATACTGGAAAAGCTCCCGGAGTATATGATGGACAGGTGGATCCTATATCAGAAGCTCCATTTACAACACCTTCATAAATTTCTGTTGCTCCAAGAAGTACACCTCCTGGAAATACCTGAAACTCAATCGTATGATTAGTCTCCTTCTCTACCCGTTCTTTAATTGTATTAATCCAAGCATTATGGCCTTCAGTTACATAGAAATTTTCCCCAGGCCAAAAAGTGGCAAAATTTAATTTGATTGTTTGTCCTTGTTCATTTGGTCCTTCAGATGATTTCTGTGAACAACCAGATAAGATCAAAGCCATCAACACTAACATTATTGTAATAATATGAAATGATTTTCTTTTCATGGTATTTCCTCCTGAATAAAATTAATTTTTTGTAATAAAAAATCTCTTCGGGAAAACTTCCCAGAAGAGAGATAATTAATTTAATATTCATTTTATTCAGAAAAAAGGTTACAGTTATGGTAGGAAAATAGATACGCTAAGAATAGCAATACTTATTCAAATCATTCTACCTTCTCCCTCATTGAAGAAAGTATCTACCGTGTTACCCATTCTACAAAAATGATTTTAATAATTATCTAAATTATTTTGTTATTAAAAAATATTGTATTATATATCTAAGAACTTTTCAAGTTCAACTACAAATTGTTCATATGTTCCAGATCCAATCAATACACCTTTATAATATGCTTCTACCTCAAAGGTCAATCTTCTCCTATCAATTTCTATTAAAGTCCCTTTAACAGTTATTTTTCCATTTATGGGTGTTTTAGACAAATGTTTTATACAAACCATGGTACCAACGGGATTAAAACCATCCGGAAGGTGAGGGAAAACTATGTCTCCAGATGTTAGTTCCATATATTTAATCATAGCAGGAGTCGAAAGCATAACTACCCCCGGGTTACCAATATATTCCGCAGTATCTTCATAGTTTACAGTAAATTCTCTGCTATTACACATTCCAACTTTTATATTATCTTCTAAATTCATTATTAGCCTCCTTTTCAGGGGACGCTTCCAACTGGCTCACTTTATCCACAGGAGCCAAGGTTGTGGATAAAACGAGCCAAATGGAAGCGTCCCCTCTGTTTCATTTTATCATATATTTGGGTATGTTCTATATTATAATCTTAAAATATGAGGTGCATTTAAATGAAATTACTTATTGCTGGAGGAACTGGCTTTATTGGAAGGGAAATATTAAAGAAAATATCTGAAAGAGATATTGAAGCAATTGTTTTAGTAAGAAAAGAAGAGTTAATTAGTGAAAATTTATATAATTTAAAGGGAATTACCTTTGAACCTTATGAATATGGCATGACTAGTGAAATACCAGAGGAACTGATAGCTAATTCTGATGGAATAATTAATATGGCTGGAGAACCAATTTTTTCTTTAAGATGGAATAGAGAAAAGAAAAAAAGAATTCTAGCAAGTCGTGTGGCAATTACACGACAGATAGTTAATGGACTTGAAAAAATTAAAGATGGAAAAAATAGAGTTTTGATTAATGCCTCTGCTGTTGGATATTATGGAGACAAAGGAACTGAAAAAGTTAGAGAGTCAGACCATCCCGGCGATGACTTTTTAGCAAAGGTATGTCGTAAATGGGAAGAGGAAGCTTTAAGAGGAGGAAATTTTAATACAAGAGTTGTACTTATGAGAACTGGAATCGTTTTAGGAAAAAATGGAGGAGCATTAAAAAAGATGGTTCTTCCTTACATTTTCGGATTAGGTGGACCTTTAGGTGGTGGTGATCAATATGTTTCTTGGATTCACCTTGAGGATATAGCTGAAGCCTATTTGTTTGCCCTTGAAAACAAAGATCTTAGAGGAGGGGTTAATGCAACCGCTCCTAATCCTATTACTATGAAAGAATTTTCACGGGTTTTGGGAAATGTGCTAAATAAACCCTATATCTTTAAAACTCCAACATTTGCTTTAGAATTATTAATGGGTGAAGTAGCTAAGACTGTTACAACTGGTCAAAGAGCTATACCCTTTAAGTTAATGGAAAAAGGCTTTAAGTTTAATTATCCCTTTGTATATAAAGCATTAGAGGAGATATACGGCAAGTAGCCGAATATCTCCTCTAGATAATCATTATTAAATATATTGTACAATTTCTGGGTCAAATTGAGTTCCGGCCCAGTTTTTTATTTCATTAATAGCTCTTTCATGGGAGTAGGTTTCTTTATATGGTCGTTCTTCTATCATATACTGATAAGCCTCAGCCACTGCCAGAATTCTACCAGCTAAGGATATATCATCTGAAGAAAGTCCCCGGGGATACCCTCCTCCATTCCACCATTCATGGTGAGATAAGATATATTCAGCAACACTTGAATATAAATCAGCGGACTTAAGAATACGATAACCAGTTTCTGCGTGTTTTCTAATTTCCTCGAATTCGTTACTAGTTAGTTTTCCGGATTTATAAAGTATCTTCTTATCTACAATACATTTACCAATATCATGCAAAAGCCCTGCAACTTTTAGTTCCCTTAAGGTCTCTTGATCTAAATTCATTTTTTTTCCTATTTTCTGACACAGCTCACTTACTTTTTCTGAATGTAATTTTTCTGAGGGATTCTCTTCATGAAAACTCTTAACAATAAGATTAATCGTTTGAACTCTCATTTCCTGACTTTCTGTCACTTTCTTGCGGTACATTAAATCTTCAGCCAAATCAAAGATTTCTTTCCTATCTTGACTAACATCATCTTTAGTAGCCCATCCCATTGAAAGAGATATAACATATTTTTCATTTTTTTCTTGATTTAAAGCATCTTTAATGCGATTCATTAGCTCTCCAGCCTCTTTATTCTTTGTACGAGGTAATAGAATCACAAACTCATCTCCACCGAATCTAGAGATTATGTCATCTGCTCTACTCTGCTTTCTTAATATATATGCTACCCTTCTTAACAATTGATCTCCGGCTTCATGACCGAATACATCGTTTACCATCTTCAGACCATTAACATCCAGCATTGCTATTGTTAAAGGCAGATTCCTTTGAACATCCAGTCTTCTAATTTGTTCCTCAAAAAAATGTCTGTTATATAAACTAGTTAAATGATCATGATAGCTTAAGTAATTTATTTTTTCCTGTTTTTCTTTCTTTTCCGTAATATCTCTAAATACAATAACCGCACCATTTATTTTCCCATTTTCATCTAATATTGGTGATGCACTATCTTCAATAGAAATTTGCTCTTTACTCTTTTTTATTAACACAGTATGATTTTGAAGTTCAATAAGCTTTCCTTCCTTTATTACTTTTTCAAAGTATTCCTCACACTTTTCTCCAGTTTTTTCATGTATAATATTAAAAACTTTTTTTACATTCTTACCTTTTGCTTCAGACACTTTCCAACCAGTTAATTTTTCAGCTACTTTGTTCATAATGATAATTTTTCCTTCAACATCAGTTGAAATTACACCATCACCAATGGAGTTAATGGTGGTTTCAAAAAACTTTCTTTCCGCTTTTATTTTTTCCTGATATCTTTTTTCAAAAGTTATATCTGTAAAAATGGTAGCAAATTGATTTGGTGAGGGACTATAGACATTAATATTAAAATATTTATCAAGCTCTTTCGAGTAATTAGAAAAAGTCATGGGTTTTCTTTCAAGGGCTACTTTACCGTATTTTTTTAGATAAATTTCTTCGGTTCCCGGTAATACTTCTTTAATGGTTTTATTTTTTACATCCTCAGCTTTTAAGCCCGTTATTTTTTCAAATGCTTTGTTTATTTCTAAAAAACGATAATCTATGGGCTCACCTTTTGCATCAAGGATTATTTCATGGAGAGCGAAACCTTCCTGCATATTATCAAAAAGTTTTTTATAGTTTTCCAAATAAAATCACCTCTTTTAAGTCAAAATATCCTGCTTAGAGAAATTCTATACCCAACTTTCACATTGTAAAAACCCAAAAGTTATAATAGTTTAAAGATTTGTAAATTTTATAATATTAATGTCTTTTTTTAAAGTCTTTTTCAATAGTTTCTTTCCAGTTTTTTGTAATTGGTCTTTGAGCTCGAAGATTACTTACCGTATCGCTAATCACCTTATAATTCAATATAGTACCTTTATTATCTGCCTTATAATTAACTGCTCTATCTTCATTTATTCCAAAACTTTCTGCAGTGGCTATTGCATCAATATTTGAACCAAGAAAGATAAATTCCCAGGAATACTTGGTTTTTTGAAGTTCTATCATCTGACGAATCTTTTGATAATTATATTCACAACTTGCGTTTTCTAATCCATCTGTAATTATTACAATCATAACATTTTCTGCACGTTCTTCTTCAATTATATTCTCTTGAGCATTTTTAATTTTGTTAATAGTTTTTCCAATAGCATCAAGAAGGGCTGTAGTACCTCTTACATAATATTCTTTTTCTGTTATAGATTTTATGCCCTTAAGATTAGTTCGATCATGTATTAATTCATATTGATCATCAAATAATACGGTTGTAATAATAGCCTCTCCAGACTCTTTTTTCTGCTTTTCTAATAATGAGTTGTAACCACCAATTGTATCGCTTTCAAGACCGCTCATTGATCCACTTCTATCGAGAATAAAAACCAATTCTGTTAAACCTTTTTTCATTTTATTTTCCCCCAAATCCTTTTATTTGATTTAAGGGTAACATTTTATAAATTTTATTTGGTCGCATTAAAAGCGACAATTTTTCACTACCTAGTTACACACCCAATAAGTTTTGCTCAAATGCAAATAAAGCTTCATTTATTTCAAAAATATTATAATTATCTTCTTCAATAAAATATTCAATGATAATATCAAATTTACTACTGTGGGAAAAAGCAAAGCCTGCTTTAAGCAATAAGTCCTTTGTTTCATCTAAATTAAGTTCTAAGGCAATTGCAAAAGCAATAACTGTAGGTTTGCTAGGTCTATAATTTATATCATTTCTAATTTTCGAAAATAGTTTACGATCAACATTGGCCTTTTTATATGTTTTGGTATCACTCATATTTTTTTCATCAATAAGTCTAAATAGCATTTCCGAAAAAGTTTCATCAATGTTGTTTACAATTTCCTCTAATTTACGTTTATTTTCTTCACAAAAAGTTGAACTCTCATAGGCGATAGTGGGAATGTTATAGAAACTTCTCTCATCTAAATACCGATCATCAATATATTCCTCAATAGATGAAAATAGCTTTTCTGAAAGAATAAAGGATGTTTTGTCATAGACAACTAAAAAAACCTGCATATCATTCTGCATAAGAAAATCTCCAATAGCAGAAATTGCTGTCTTTAATACTTTATCTTTAGGATATCCAAATGCACCAGATGAAATTAAGGGAAAAGCAATACTTTTAAGATCCATTTCTTTGGCTAATTTAAGAGAATTCTGATAACAATCTATAAGAAGTTCTTCCTCATTCTTTTTCCCACCCTGCCAAATTGGACCAAGGGTATGTATTATGTATTTTGCTGGAAGATCATAACTTTTAGTTATTTTAGCTTTACCAGTCTTACAGCCACCAAGAAGAGATGAATTAGCAGCATTTACAATTGCATCAACTTTTACTTTTGTTATATCATTTCTAATTATTTCTAGTGGCATTTTGCACATCCTTTTCTATTTACAACACATTTCCAAAAAGAGATAATGGAATCAGTCAATTTTTTAAATTATTCTAAGGAGCGACTATATGAAATATATTGTATTAATAATGATAATTATTGTCATCGCTAGCTTTTATTTTATTCAGCATTCCGATAATGATTATGTAATAATTGAAAATGATTTGAGTCGCTATGAATCTGCTGTCTTTGCTGGAGGTTGCTTTTGGTGTGTAGAAGCATCCTTTGAAAAAATTCCAGGTGTATTTGAAGTCCAGTCAGGATACACTAATGGCAATATTCCTAATCCCACCTATTCACAAGTTGTTACTGGGAATACGGGACACAGGGAGGCTGTTATTGTTTATTATCTTTCCGAAATAATTTCTTATGATAATTTATTAGAAGTGTTTTGGATGAATATCGACCCTACAGATGATGAGGGGCAATTTGCAGATCGCGGTTCTTCTTATAGGACAGCAATTTTTTATGGTGATGAACAGCAAAAAGAAATTGCAGAGAAATCTTTGGCCGACCTAAATAACTCTGGTATATTTGATAAACCTATTGTTACAGAAATTATTGAAAGAGCAGATTTTTATCAAGCAGAGATATATCACCAGGACTACTATATTAAAAATAGTGAAACCTTTGGACCCTACCGCCTTAGATCACCTAGAGCACAGTTTACAAATGATATTTGGGGAGATGAAAAGTTTAAGTATGATAAAATTTATCAAAGACCTAGTGACAGCCAAATTAAAGAGATGCTTTCTCCATTGCAATATGAAGTTACCCAATTAAAAGGAACAGAACCACCCTTTGATAATCTTTATTATGACAATGTTGATGCTGAAGGTATTTACGTTGATATTGTTTCTGGAGAACCCCTCTTTAGTTCACAAGAAATGTTCTTATCAGGAACTGGATGGCCTAGCTTTACGAAACCATTAGTTCCTATGCATTTAATTTATAAAACCGATAACAGTTTAATAACTCCAAGAATTGAAGTTCGAAGTAAATTTGGTGATTCCCATTTAGGCCATGTTTTCACAGAAGAGTCTGAATTACCCTGTTACCGATACTGTATCAATTCAGCTGCTTTGCGTTTTGTGTCAAAGGATGGCCTTGAAAAAGAAGGTTATTCAGAGTTTGTAACTTTATTTAACTAAAAATTCTTCGTAATAACGGAACTTTTACATGGATGGCACTTTCTGGGCATAATTCTTGACAACAGTAACAGCGGATACATCTGTCATACTTGTACGTAGGTGGATTATTCTTATTACCATCATGCCAATCAACAGCTTTAGGATTTACTGGACACATTTTTACACAAATACCACATTTAATACAACTTTCTTCAATAATGAATGGTCTGGGGGTAATTAAATTCTTTAAGAATTTTAAGCCCCCTCTACTCTTAAAGGGTGCAATTGTTTCCTTATTTACCTTAAAATCATAGGCTATGAAATCAGAAAGAGATTCACCTAAAATTTTTATATCTTTTTCTAAATATGTACCCGCTTTCATTTCTAGTCCTGCTATATTTGTTAATACCATTTCAGGATCGAGGTTCATCATTCTGCATGCAGTAGAATCCAAAGCAATTGGGTCTGTTGAAAAAAGAAGAACATTCATCTTCTTAGGAGTTCCACCTCTAGGGCCATTACCTTCCATAGCCTCAATACCATCCATTATGTATAATTTCGGATTAATTAAAGAATTTAAATCTATCAACATTTTTGCAAATTCATATTCTCCTGGTATTTTTACATGAAATTCCCCTTTTAATGTTCCAGGAATACATCCAAATTGGTTCTTTACTGCACCTGTTACTCTCTGAAAAGCATGTGTTTTCATTTTTGGTAAACTAATAACACTATCATTATCCAAAATAGCTTTAGCAATAGTAAACTTTTTATTTTGATGACCTTCAAGATAGTGAACTTCTTCTCCTCTTTTAAAATCTGCAAGGGGAATCTTTAATTCCTCTACAACTTTAAATATTCCAGATCGTTTAGCTACATTTTCTGTACTTTGTAACGCAGGAGAATCTCCATAAGATAATTTGGCTCCGACATTTTGTAATATTTCAGATACTGCTCTGAATACTTCTGGATGAGTCGTAACACATTTCTCAGGGGGGTCTGCTGTTAAGAAATTTGGTTTTAGTAAAATCTTTTCATCCCTATGAGCAAAAAGAGATGTCCCACCAAGTAATTCAAAACCCTTTTCAACCGCCTTTTTAACCTCCGCATATTCATAACTTTCACATCGAACTATAGCAACCTCAGACATATGATGAATCCCCCTGTTTAAATTTTTCCAATGTAACAGGCTGCTCTTTTATCTGTTTGAACAACTGAAACTTCAGAAAAATTTTCCCTCATTTCTTTTCCCACTTTATAAATAAAGTTAAAATAATCTCCACCCTCAGCTTTTTCGGCAATATCTGTAATTAAACTTCTTTTTTGATTATAATCATAAATCAATACATAATACCGGCTAATTCGTTTCATCTCTGTATACATACTTATTCTATCCTTTTCAGAAAGGCCGTGGGCAACATAGGAGGCAATGGATAGGTCAAAGTATTTATCGGAAAAAGGTAGTCTATCTAGAACATTTCCTTTTAAAAAGCTTATTTCTCTTCCGTTATTCTTTTTTTTAGCTATATTTATCATTTTTTCAGATGGATCTATACCTGTAACATTTAAACCTAAATCTTTTAAAACTGAACAAAGAGCTCCTGTTCCACACCCTATATCAATAACATTTTCATACTGGTTCAACATTAAGTTTGAATTTATTCTTTCGAGAGCTCTTTTATAATTTCCCCTTTGATTGTTAAAAAAGAGGCTATATATCTTTGCAATTTTATCAAAATCCATAGAAACACACCTTTGCCTGTGGATAAAGTGAGCCAGATGGAAGCGTCCCCTAGGTCACTTGCGGTATCTTAAAGTTAATCCTTTTAAAAAGTTTCTAGCATAACGGTCTCCACATTCTCTGTAGTTCCTGTGGCCTTCTTTTCTTAAAACTGCACTTAATTCTCCCTTAGATATACTTACTCCAGCTTCTCCTAATATTTCAATCATGTCCTCACTTGTAAAAGCCAAGGCACTTTTTACTCTTTTCAATAATAGATTATTCATACTTTTTTCTTTACTTATTTCAAAATTTTGTTTTCCTTCTTCCCCAGGCCTTGGATCTTTTTTTCCCCTTTTGAAAATAATAAGTCCATTAAAAAAAGATTCCAACATAGAGTTGTCTAATTCTTCTGTTTCATTCGTATCTTTAGATAGCATTTTTATTACTTCTTCTTTGGTAACTTCAATACCACCAAGTTTAAAAATTTCTACCATCTCATTATTTTTAATATCTAAAGCATATCTCAGTCTAATTAATATATCCTTATTTTCCACTAATAGTCCTCCTAAAACATTAAAGGCATAAATGCCAACTGCATAAATATATGGGTCATCCCATGAGAAGCCATTGAATATGCTAATCCAATTCCACCAATTCCATTTAAAACAAAGGCTCTAATAATTATTGGTACTGATAAACCGATTGACTGGGCTGTAAAGGGAAGATGAAGCTCTGCAAATAAGGCTGCTGCAAAAAATATAGCAGTCATATAAATCCAATTTGGAATATTGGAGCTACTTTTTTCTTTAGCAAACAACTTCCAGAGTATCATAACAAAAAGAGACATCACTAACAATCTAAGGAGTATCTCCTCAATTATCCCACCGTATATTACTCCAGAAATTAAATATATTGGTGAAATAACATAGTCTGTAACTTCTGAGGGCAAATAGGATGTAAATACAAATCTGTCCGCACCCCCATCATTGAATCTTTTTCATACTTAAAATTAAATTTCAAATTAACCTTTTTGGCAATTTTCAATCCAATAAGTGTTGCAAAAAATGTACTGATTTTTAAATCTTTATTCTGGAATAACTCTTTCATGTTCTTTTCCCCTTTTAATTGATAATACCTTTTTTCACAAGAGATAAAACTAAAAGTTGATTATGTTATAATGATCTTTAATATACAACTAATATAATATCAAGGAGGATTCTGTTATGTCCATGATTTTCGCCTCTGTTTGGCAGCTTTTAAATTTAGCATTATTGTTATTATTTATTGGAGGTTTTATTTTCATTATTTTAAAGTTAAATTCTATAGATAATACGCTAAAAGAAATGTTACATAAAAAAGACTGAATATACCAAATAGGGCTTCTCATTGAATTGAGAAGCCCTATTTGTATTTTAATCTTAGTATTATTTTTTTGTCACTGAACATTGAAAAAGTTTGTGGAATAAAATAACATTCAAA
>CAZNNQ010000002.1:52794-91205 GCA_964574445.1 uncultured Eubacteriales bacterium | reverse complement strand
TATTCTTTATATACAATTACTTATTTATGGAACCTGATACAGGTTCCATTTTTTTATCCTTAAACTTGACAAAAACAGTGTAGTATTGTAATATTTTTTATGAACTAATTTTTATAGTAAATATTATTGATAGGATGTGTTTAGATGCAATTAAATACTCAAAGTAGATATGCTCTACGTGCCACTCTAGAATTAGCAAGAGAACAAGGTAAATCAGTTCCATTAAGTAAAATATCAGAGAGTCAATTTCTTTCTGTTAGATATCTTGAACAAATTTTTTCAAAACTAAAGAAGGCAGGAATAGTTGAAAGCATCCGTGGAGTTAAAGGTGGATATTATCTTGCTAAGAAACCAAATGAAATTTTAGTAGGAGAAATAATTCAGATTTTTGAAGAATTTTATCCAACAGAATGCCTTAAAGGAAAAGAATGTGATTTAATAGAAAGATGTCTCACAAAGAATCTTTGGGCAAAATTAAAGGTTAATATCGATGAGGTGCTTTTTAAGACCACTTTGGAGGATTTACTTAAATAGAAAAGGAGTGAGAAGAATGAAAAGACATATTTATTTTGACAATGCTGCAACTACTTTTTTAGATGAGGAAGTTTTAAAAGAAATGACTCCTTTTCTTACTGATTTTTTTGGTAATCCTTCTAGTATTTATGAATATAGTAAGTTCCCACGGGAAGCTTTGTCATTAGCCAGAAAAAAAGTTGCTGCTTCAATTAATTCAGAACCTAGTGAAGTATATTTTACAAGTGGTGGAAGTGAATCTGATAATTGGGCAATAATTGGTGCTGCTTTAAAGAATTCAGATAAAGGTAAACACATCATAACCTCAAAGATTGAACATCATGCTGTTCTTCATGCATTTGAATATCTTGAAAAAAGACATGGTTTTAAAGTTGATTATATAGATGTTGATTCTGAAGGATTACTAGACCTAGAAAATCTTAAAAAATCATTAAACCAGGACACCATTTTTGTTTCAATTATGTTAGCAAATAATGAGATTGGAACCATACAATCAATAAAAAAGATCAGCAATATCATAAAAGGGTATAATAATAAAATAGTTTTTCATACAGATGCAGTTCAAGCTTTAGGAAACATTCCTATTGATGTAAATGAATTAGGGGTTGATCTTCTTACTATAACTGCTCACAAAATTTATGGTCCAAAAGGTACTGGTGCATTATATATAAGAAAAGGAATTGTAATTGATAATCTTATACATGGTGGTGCTCAAGAAAAAGGAAAAAGAGCTGGAACTGAAAATGTTTTGGGTATAGTTGGTTTTGGAAAAGCATGTGAACTAGTTACAGAGAATATTGATATAAAAACTAAAAGGATTGCTAAATTAAGAGATCACCTCTTTGATAGAGTTATTAATGAAATTCCTGAAATAGTTGTAAATGGTTCAAGAGAGAAACGATTACCAGGAAATGCTAATTTCTCTGTTACAAAAATTGAAGGAGAAGCTTTAATCTTGAGTCTTAACCATTATGGTATATCTTGCTCAAGTGGGTCTGCATGTACCTCTGGAAGTTTAGATCCATCTCACGTTCTTCTTGCAATCGGACTTGATCATGGAACAGCTCATGGATCTCTTAGAATAAGTTTAGGAAAAGACAATACAAAGGATGAGGTTGATTTTTTTGTTGATAGACTAGTTGAGATAACAAAAAAATTGAGAACAATCTCTCCATTATAAAAGGAGGGTTTATATGTATTCAAAAAAAGTAATGGAACATTTTATGGAACCTCACAATGTTGGTGAAATTGATAATGCTGATGGAATAGGTCAGGTTGGAAATGCAAAATGTGGAGATATCATGAAAATGTATCTAAAAATAGATAATAATGTAATTACAGATATAAAATTTAAAACCTTTGGTTGCGCCTCAGCTATTGCAAGCTCAAGTATGGCTACAGATTTAATAAAAGGTAAGACTATTAAGGAAGCTTTGGCAATTACTAATAAAGATGTAATAGAGTCTTTAGAAGGACTCCCACCAGTGAAGATCCATTGTTCTGTTCTTGCAGAACAAGCTTTTAAATCTGCATTAAAAGATTATGCGGATAAAAACAATATTGATATACCAGAATTAAAAGACTTTGTTCCTGATGAAGATCACCATTAAAATAAAAAAAATGAGTGCGGTATCCAAAACCGCACTTTTTTTGTGCCTTTTATTCTTTTTTAAAAGTGGTATCATGTTTATGAATTGTATTTCCGGCTATAAAAATTTGAAAGGAAGGTAGTGAAAATGGATGAAATAAATGAAAAAGAATTTTATGAAGCAAATGAATTATTAAGAGTTAAAGAATTAATTTGGCAAAGCCAATCAGGGGAAGTATGGGCATTAGAAAAATTACTTAGAATATATGAGAAATTAATTTTGAGGATTTCAAAAAAATATTACTTTCAAGATGGGGATGTTCAAGATGTAATTCAAGAATGCTATATAGCCTTTTGGCAGAGTGTTATGAATTACAAAGATCATGAGAATGCAATTGGTTTTGAAAGCTTTGCTTATATCTGCATTAACCGAAAACTTGCAAGTGCCTTAAGAAAACGGACAAAAAAAGGTACTTCCATTCACGTTGATGCAATGCTAGGGAAAACATTACCTATAGAGGATATATATAAGATTGAGAAAAATATTCTTGTTGCAAAGGATAATGTAGAGAATGAATTTATTCTCAGAGAGGCTAGAAAAGAATATTTCAACAAAATAAAAATGGAAATGTCAAACCAAAGCGGAGAAATAATTCGACTACGAGAAGCGGGATACTCTTATAAAGAAATCGGTGAACTTTTAAATATATCAACAAAAAAAGTTGATAACACAATTGTTCAGATACGGAAAAAAATTAATAATAGTGATATTTTAAATTAACAAATTTTACAGAGGAGAGGGAACTCTCCTCTGTTTTATGTTAAAATACAAGGAGTATTCATATAAATGGGAAAAAGGGTGTAGCATGTGTTTTATCTTGATAATTCTTCAACAACAAAAACTAATTTAGAAGTAATTAATACAATGAATTTAACAATGGAAAAATTCTGGGGTAATCCTTCTTCTCTTCATGAGATGGGGCTTCTTTCAGAAAAAGTATTAAAACAATCAAGAAAAATTATTAGTGATATTTTAAATATAAATTCTGAAGAATTATATTTTACTTCAGGAGGAACAGAAAGTAATAATATGTTTATAAAAGGGGTTATTGAGGAATACTCTGAGAGAGGTAAACATATAATTACTACTAAAGTTGAACATCCATCTGTATATGAGGTTATTAAAGGTTACGAAGAAAGGGGCTGGAGAGTTACATGGCTAAATGTTAATGAAGAAGGTTTGATTTCTTTAGAAGAATTAAAAAAAGAAATTTCTTCTGAGACTGTATTAACAGTTATTATGCATGTAAATAATGAAACTGGTGCTATTCAGCCAATTGAAGAAGCTTCAAAAATTGTAAAAGAGAATTCTCGCTCTCTATTCTTTTCTGATGGTGTTCAAGGTTTTATGAAAGTTCCGATTAATCTTGAGAACTCAGATATTGACGGATATAGTATTTCTGGCCATAAAATAAATGGTCCAAAAGGAATAGGAGCTATTTATATAAATAGAAAAATAAGAATTAAGCCACTTCTTATTGGTGGTGGTCAGGAAAAGGGATATCGCTCGGGGACAGAAAATGTTCCTGGAATAGCAGGTTTGGCAAAAGCCGTGCAAATTTTCAAAGATGAGTATCAAAAATTAAATAAAATAAATAAAGAAAAAAGAGTTTTTTTCATAAATTCTTTGATTAAAAAGATTCCTGAAATTAAAATTAACTCTGCTGATTTTATTAGCAGCAGTCCTTATATTATTAATTTTTCATTACCAGGGATTCAAGGAGAAACGATTCTTCATGCTCTTGAAGTTGACAATATATATGTTTCCACTGGTTCTGCTTGTTCTGGAAAAGATAAATCAGTTAGCCACGTTTTAAAAGCCATGGGGTTAAATGAAAAATACCTTAAAGGATCAATAAGAATAAGTATGTCTCTTGAAAAGTACCCTGAGGAAAACGAAGTTTTGTTTATTGTTAATAAAATTATGGAAACCTGGGAAAGATTAGCCCCAGGTAAACGGGAGGAATAAAGTGTACGATCATATATTAATACGATATGGGGAGATTGGCCTCAAAGGTAAAAATCAAATGAGGTTTGTAAAGAAACTCGTTAAAGACATAAAATTTAAAGTTAAAAGAGAATATGGGGACAGAGTTCAGACTAGTTTTGAAAAAGGCAGAATCTTTATTTCTTTAAATGGGGATGCTCCAGAAAAGTATTATCCAGTTTTAAAAAAAATCTTTGGAGTAGTTTCCTTTAGTCCGGTGATAAAAACGGATGTGAACTTTGATGTAATTAAGAACACAATTTTAAAGGAACTAAAAGGATTAGAAAAAACCCCAAAAACATTTAAAGTTATAACCAGGAGAGCGGATAAAAATTATCCAATGCAGTCACCGGAAATAAGTAGAGAAATTGGTGCATACATCTTGGATAATATTGATGAGATCAAAGTTGATATCCATAATCCTGAATTGGAAATATTTGTTGAGATAAGACAAGACTTTAGTTATATCTATACCAAAAAAGAAAAAGGGATTGGTGGTATGCCTGTTAATTCTGCTGGAAAGGGTTTATTGCTTCTTTCAGGGGGTATTGACAGCCCTGTTGCAGGATATTTAGCAGCAAGAAAAGGAATTGAACTTTCAGGAGTACATTTTTTTAGTTATCCTTATACTAGCCAGAGAGCCAGAGAAAAAGTAGAAGATTTATCAAGGATTCTTTCAGAATATAAAGGTAATTTTTATATTCATATGGTTCCATTCACCGAAATACAAGAAGAAATTGCAAAGAAATGTGAAGAATCCTATTGGATCACTATAATGAGAAGGTTTATGTTCCGAATTTCCGAAAGAATTGCTGCTGATAATAATTGTCTTGCATTGATTACTGGTGAGTCAGTAGGACAGGTTGCTAGTCAGACCTTGCATAGCATGGCGACAATTAATCAAGTAATAAATATACCTGTTCTTAGACCTTTAGTAATGATGGATAAGGAAGAAATTATAAGCATAGCAAAAGAAATTGGGACATATGAAAAATCAATAGAACCTTACGAAGATTGTTGCACTGCTTTTTTACCTAAAGAACCTAAAACAAAACCACAGATTTTTATTGCTGAAGAATATGAGGAAGTTTTGGATATCAATGGCTTAATAGAGAGAGCAATAGAGAAAACAGAAATATTAAAGATTACTGGCGAAGATCAAGAAGATCTTGGACTATTTTAATTATTATAGGAGTGGTGATATGTATACTGGTATAGCTGAAGTGGAAGTATATTTAAGAAAAATTAGAGAAGTAATATTTTATAAAAAAATTGCAAATGTAGATGTAAAAGAAGCAAATATTAATATAGAGAAGAATATTTTTGAAGATTCTTTAAAGGGTCAAATGTTTATCTACATTAATAGAAAATCTGATATCATTAATCTTACAACTGGGAATGCGGTTAATTATATGGTTAAACTTGGATTTAATGGCAGAATGTATTTAGCAGAAAAAGGAGAAGAATTTGATAAAGATTATATCCTAAAAATAGAATTTCTTGATGGTAAAAAGTTTTTCATTTTAGGTGATGAAGTTACTTTTATAGAAGTTGTAGCAGAGGAGAGTCGTAAAGAATATCTGGAAAATTTAAAAATTGATCCTTTGGATGAAAAATTTAGTATGGATCCACTAAATAAATTGATCATGGAATTTGAAGGTAATATTTTTGATGCTCTTGTTAGTGATACTGAAATAAAAGGAATTGATCCAGGTTGCGCCGCAGATATCCTCTTAGCGGCAGGAATTGATAAGAACAGAAGCGCAGGAGAACTAAATATGAAAGAAGCAAATAATCTTTTCTATGCTATTCAAAATGTGATCCAAGGAGCTCTTGCAAGTAATGGAAAAATAAAGGAACCATTTAGTAAAAATGATAAAAGAACGGGCACATATGAGCTGAAGAGCCTATCATAATTAACAGAGGGTGATCAAAATGAAAAAAGAAGTAATAAATAATGGTTTACCGCAGGTCCTTTTTGACAAAATTGTTGATGCAAATGTAAATTGTAATTATCACAAACATTTTGACCTGTATCTGACCGAATTAGGACCAAAGGAAGCGGCAATGGAATTAGAAGTTCAAGATATTCATATAAATCCAAGAAATATTGCTCATGGAGCTGTTGCCTATGCACTTATTGATACAGCTATGGGTATGGCAATAAGGACATTAAATAGAAATGTTGTAACTTTGCAATCAAGTATGAATCATACTTCAATTGCAGTTTTAGGGGATAAATTGTTTACCAAAGCAAAAGTTATTGAATACGGTAAAAAGATAATAATAGCTGAGGGAGAGGTATATAATCAAAAGGGAGAATTAGTTGCAATTTCAAGAGGAACTTTTTATGATAAGGGAATCTTTTGTGAGGAAGCTAAATGATCATTAAATTTTCCTATATCTTAATAGCTCTCGTAATATATACAATATTCAAGTTGCGTTGAAAAGATAATAGTAGTATAATTTCCGAAAGCGGCTATGGTAGTCCGCCTAAACGTAGGATGGTAGTATGGTAGGAAAGGAGAATAAAATATGTACAGACAAAGTGTATCATTTTTTAAGAATACCTATCCCCGCTATGGGGATTTTTTTGTAGAAAAATGCAAATAACTGGTAAAATATAAAAGGGGGTATTCTTATGATTATAGTTATGGAAAAAGGAGCATCAAAAGAGAAGGTTAAACATGTTTTAAATAGACTTGAATCTCAAGGATTTAAAATTCATTTATCTGAGGGTGTAGAGAAAACAATAATTGGCGCAGTAGGAGAAAGATCGTATCTAACAAGAAACAACCTAGATCTTGAAGCTTTACCTGGAGTAGAAAAGGTTGTTCCGATTTTAAGTAAATATAAACTTGCGAGTCGTGATTTTCATAATGAAAATACGATTATAAAAGTTGGTGATCTTGAAATAGGTGGAGATAGTATTCAAATTATGGCGGGTCCCTGTGCTATAGAAGGAAGGGATCAGGCATTGGAAGTTGCCGAAATCGTAGCAAAAGGGGGAGCAAAAATTCTCCGTGGTGGTGCTTTTAAGCCTAGAACTTCTCCCTATGATTTTCAGGGTCTTAAAGAAGAAGGCCTGAAATATATGAAAGAAGCTGGTGAACAATTTGGCCTCAAGATTATATCAGAGGTTGTTGATACAAGAGACGTAGAGTTAGTTGCTGAACATGTTGATATAATTCAGATCGGAGCAAGAAACATGCAAAACTTTGCTCTTTTACTTGAAGTCGCTAAGACACAAAAACCAATTTTATTAAAAAGAGGTATTTCGTCAACAATAGAAGAATGGATTATGGCCTCAGAATATATTTTAAGTGGAGGAAATCCTAATGTAATGTTTTGCGAAAGAGGAATTAGAACTTTCGAAACAATGACTAGGAATACCCTCGACTTATCCGCAGTGCCTATATTGAAAAATCTTACTCATCTTCCTGTAATTGTGGATCCAAGCCATGGTACGGGAAAATGGAAATTAGTAAGTCCTATGTCTAAAGCTGCAGTTGCATGTGGTTCTGATGGTTTAATAATAGAGGTACACCCAAATCCAGAGTGTGCATTATCAGATGGGCCTCAATCGTTAATGCCGGATAAATATTATCAACTAATGAGTGAAATTGGTAGTATTGCAGCAGCTATTGGCAGAAAAATATAAAGGATGATTATATAAATGAAAATTGCTTATCTAGGCCCGCGAGGCACCTTTACATCAACAGCAGCAGAAAAAATACTATCTTTAGATATATATAAAGAAGCAGAATTTGTTTCATGTAATGATATTGAGGATGTCTTATATGGTACTGAAGAGGGTAGATATGACTACGGAGTAGTTCCCGTGGAGAATTCAATTGAAGGAAGTGTTAATACAAGTATAGATATTCTAATTAATGAAGTTAATTTGAGAGTTATCTATGAAATAGTCTTAAATATAAACCATAATCTTGCTGCCTCTTCTAAACTTAAGTCAGCAAAAAGGATTTATTCTCATCCTCAAGCCCTGGCTCAGTGCAGAATTTTTTTAAAAGAAAATTATCCTGAGATAGAAAAAGTAGCAACTAGAAGCACTCTCCAAAGCCTAGAATTTTTGAAAGAAAATCCAGAGTCAAGCTTAGCAATTGTGCCATCTTTTTCCTTTCAAGATGAAACTATTGAAATTCTTCGAGAAAATATTGGAGATTATGAAATGAATCAAACTAGATTTTATTTTGTTACCAAAAAATCTGATAAAGCTGAGAAGGTTGTTAAAAGCTCTATTTGTTTTCAACTACGAGATGATCGTCCTGGAGGACTTTTAGAAATTATGGAACTCTTCAGAGATAAGGGTATAAATTTAACAAAGATAGAATCTAGACCGGCAAAACATCAGCTTGGAAGATATATTTTTATTATTGATTGCGAAGAAGACTTATCTTTACCAGATAAGCAATTTATTATACAAAAAATAGAAGAAAAATCTTCGAAAGTAAAGTTAATTGGGACATTTGGAAAGATTGAAGCATAGAGAATCAAAAATTGAGGTGTTCTCATGAAAATTGCAATAATTGGTCTTGGATTGATTGGTGGGTCTTTAGGCTTGTCTTTGAAAAAGGCTGAAAAATCATTAGAGATTATAGGAATTGATATAGAAGAAAATATTATAAAAAAAGGCTTAGAATTAGGAGCTATCGATTGGGGAACCTGCTCGATTGAAGAGGGCATCAAGGATGCAGATGTTGTTTTTATTGCAGCCTCCCTATCTCAGACGGTTAGTATTGTTGAAAAAGCAATTCCTTTTTTAAAGCCTGGAGCAATAATTTCTGATACAGGAAGCACTAAAAAGAAAATATCGAGAGAAATTACTGACTTAATAAAAAGAAGAAATGGTATTTTCTATGTAGGTGGACATCCTATGGCTGGATCGGAAAAAAGTGGAATTGAAGCAGCAGATCCCTATCTTTTTGAAAATGCAGTTTATGTTATTTTAGATGGAGATTCAGATAAGAAGGCACAAAAAGTTATCATAGAATTAGTAAAAAAAACAGGAGCAAGAGTCTTACTACTTGAAGCTGATGACCATGATATGATGGTAGCATCTGTAAGTCATCTTCCTCATTTACTAGCAGGAGTTTTGGTAAATACTGTGGGAAAAATTGAAGAAATTCATGAAAATGTTTTTAAAATAGCAGCTGGTGGTTTTAGAGATGTTACTCGGATTGCCGATAGTCAACCAGAGCTTTGGAAGGATATTTTTCTTTCTAACAAAGAATCCCTTCTTGAAGTCTTAGGAATATACAAAAAGCAAATGAATGAACTAGAGCTATTAATAAAAAATAACCAAGAAAAAGAACTTGTTGAGAAATTACTAAAATCAAAAAAACTTAGGGAACAGGTTCCTAAAAAAGTTAAAGGGCTTCTTCCAACGTTATCTGAAATTGTTGTTACGATTCCAGATAAGCCAGGGGAAATTGGAAAAGTCGCTAATATTTTAGGAGCAAAAGATATAAATATTATTGATATTGAGATACTTAGAGTTAGAGAAGGAGATGGTGGAACTCTTCGTTTAGGCTTTATCCATGAGCTCGAAAGAGAGAAAGCTATTGAAGTTCTTAAATTTTTTGGTTATGCAACAAAGAATATTTAAACGGAGGCTTTATGATTAAAATTAAAGTGCCAGGGGATAAATCAATTTCCCATAGAGCAATAATGCTTGGTTCAATTGCGGAAGGAATCACTGAGATAGATGGCTTTTTAACGGGGGCAGACTGTTTGAGTACAATTTCGTGTTTCCAACAACTAGGAGTGCAAATTGAGAGAACAGGGGAACATGTTATTGTACATGGAGTGGGCTTGTCGGGTCTATCGGAACCCGAGTCTATTCTTGATGTAGGTAATTCAGGAACTACAATACGATTAATAAGTGGAATACTTGCAGGTCAAAACTTTACTTCTGTATTAACTGGAGATTCTTCTATTAGAAGAAGGCCAATGAAAAGAGTTTTGGCGCCTTTAATTCAAATGGGTGCTGAGGTCATTGGAAGAGAAAATAATAATAAAGCTCCTTTTGCCATAAGAGGAAGAGGATTAATTGGAATAAATTATGAAACTCCTGTTGCTAGTGCACAAATAAAATCTGCGATTCTTCTTGCTGGATTATATTCAGAGGGTACAACTAAAGTAATTGAACCAGAAAAATCTCGAAATCATTCAGAAGTTATGTTGAAAGGATTTGGAGCAGAAATAGAGGAAGGTGAAAACTATTCTTCTATCAAAGGATTTCCTAAATTAAAAGGACAAAAAATTAATATTCCCGGCGATATTTCATCAGCAGCATTTTTTATAGCCGCAGCCTTAATTGTTCCAGAGACTGAATTATGCATAGAAAATGTTGGCTTGAATAAAACTAGAACAGGAATTATTGATATTTTTAAAGAAATGGGCGGAAATATCCAAATTGTAAATCAAAGATATACTTCAGGTGAAAAAGTTGGAGATATAATTGTTAAATATAGCAAACTTAAGGGAATTAAATTTGGTGGAAAAATAATTCCCCGATTAGTTGATGAGATTCCGGTTATTGCTGTTGCGGCTACTCAAGCAGAAGGTACAACGATTATCTATGGGGCGGAAGAGTTGAAGGTAAAAGAATCTGATAGATTAAAAGCTATATCTAAAGAATTGTCAAAAATGGGAGGGGATATAGTAGAAACAGAGGATGGATTAATTATTAATGGTGGAAGTAAGCTTCGTTTTGCAGAGTGTGAAAGCTACGATGATCACAGGATTGCAATGTCCTGTGCGATTGCTGGTTTAGTATCAGAAGGTGGAGTTAGTGTAAAAGATCCTTCCTGTGTGGACATTTCCTTCCCAGGGTTTTTTGATAAAATAAATAAAATAAAAAAGTGATAAAAGGAGAATACATGGTAATAGATGGAAAAACAAAACTATTTGCTCTTATTGGCCACCCGGTAGAACATTCCTTTTCTCCTGTCTTACAAAATGAGCAACTTGAAAAAAATGGAATTAATGGGAGATATTTGGCTTTTGATGTTGATGATCAGAACCTTGAAAGTGCAGTAAGGGGCCTTTTCGCAATAGGAGCCCAGGGAGTAAATATAACTGTTCCCTATAAAGAAAAAGTAATCCCATTTTTAACTAGAATATCTAGGGAGGCAGAAATGATAGGAGCAGTTAATACTCTTGTGAGGGATAAAAATGGATTTTGTGGAGAAAATACAGATGGTAGGGGATTTATTGCGTCTTTAATAAGGGAAAAAGATTTCAATCCAGAGAATAAAAAGGTTATAATTTTAGGAAGCGGTGGAGCTGCAAGAGGTGTAGGTGTTGCTCTTGCTCTAGCTGGTGCAAAGGAGGTTTCCTTTGTAAATAGGACTATATTAAAGGCAGAGAACTTAAAAATTCTAATTAATATTAATACTCACTCTATTTCTGAAGCTTGGGATTATGAAGAAAATCCTGTTCCTGAAAACAAAATTAATGAGGCTGATTTAATAGTTAATGCGACTAGCATTGGGATGTTCCCGGAGGTAAATGAAAAGCCTAAAATGAACTATGATCTTCTTCATTCTGGGCAATTAATAGCGGATTTGGTTTATAATCCAGAAGAAACTATGTTTCTAAAGGAAGCTTCCCTTAGAGGAGCAGATACAATAAATGGAAAAGGCATGCTTTACTATCAAGGTGCTTTATCTTTTGAACTTTGGACAGGTAAAAATTTTAAATAAAAGGAGTAGTTTTCATGCGATTTCTTAATGCTGGTGAATCTCATGGCAAGGCCCTAGTAAGTATAATAGAGGGGTTGCCTTCAAACTTAAAAATTGATATTGATTTTATCAATTATATGATGGAATTACGTCAAGGAGGTTATGGCCGTGGAGGACGCATGAAAATTGAAAAAGATAAGATTGATATTTTTAGCGGTGTCCGTGGTGGAAGAACAACGGGTGCTCCAGTATCATTTTTAATTTGGAATAATGATTGGGAAAATTGGGAAAAAATAATGTCTTCATCGGAAGATGCGGATCTTGAAAGCAAAAGAGTAACAAGAGCAAGACCAGGGCATGCAGATTATGCAGGAGCTTTGAAATATCAACAAAAAGATATTAGAAATGTTTTAGAAAGAGCAAGTGCTCGAGAAACAGCTTCTAAGGTAGCCATAGGAAGTATTGCTATGAATTTCCTTAAGGAATTTGGGATTAAGGTATCTTTTTGTGTTACAAATATTGGTGGTGCCGAGTGTGCAGAGGAAATTCTTGAGATTAAAGATGATATATTTGAAAATCCTCTTTATTGCCCTTGTGAAAAAACCACACGGGATATGGTTCATTTGATTGATAGAGCAAAAGAAAAAGGAGAATCCCTAGGGGGAATCGTCCAGGTTATTGTTAAGGGATTACCTGTTGGATTAGGATCCTACGTTAATTATGATAGAAAGATGGATTCTAGAATTGCTGGTGCACTTATGGGAGTTCAAGCAATTAAAGGAGTGGAAATAGGAATTGGCTTTGAGGCTGCTAAAAGACCAGGGTCAAAAGTTCATGATGAAATCTTTTTTGATAAACATAAAGGAGTGTGGCACGGAAGTAACAACGCTGGAGGTATTGAAGGTGGAATGTCTAATGGTGAGGATGTTATAGTAAAAGCAGTAATGAAACCCATCCCAACCTTATATAATCCACTAAGAAGTGTTGATATTTACTCAGGAGAAGCCTATGAGGCAGCTATTGAAAGATCAGATATCTGTGCTGTTCCGGCAGCTTCTGTTGTTGCAGGTTCTGTTGTGGCTTGGGAAATAGCAAATTTATTTATGGAAAAATTTGCTGGTGATAGTATGGAAGAAATTAGGAAGAATTATGAAAATTGGAAAAATATGACAAGAAGCTTTACAGGGGGGTCAAATGAGTAAAGTAAAAATAAATCTTGGCCTGCGTTCATACGATATACTTATTGAACAAAACTTATTAGAAAGTATTCCTAAAGATTTACTGGAATATGAAAAAGGAAACCAGGCAATCATAATCTCTAATGAAAAAGTATATACATTATATGGAGAAAAACTATTAAAATCTTTACAGAGAAATGGGTTTCAAGTTTTTAATTATATAATTCCTGAAGGTGAAAACTATAAATCTTGGGAAATTACAGGGGAAATTTTAGATAAAATGCTAGAGGATAGAATAAATAGAGATGCTTTTATTCTTGCTTTTGGTGGTGGTGTTATTGGTGATTTAGCAGGGTTTGTAGCAAGCATTTACCAAAGGGGGATTAACTTTTATCAAATCCCCACAAGTCTGTTAGCACAAGTAGATAGTAGTGTTGGTGGCAAAGTTGCTGTAAATCATCCTAGAGGGAAAAATATGATCGGAGCTTTCTATCAGCCAAAAAAAGTATATATTGATACAAAAGTATTAGAGACTCTTCCGGACAGAGATTGGAAAAGTGGTTTGGCAGAAATAATAAAATATGGAATTATTAAAGATAGTAATCTTTTTGATTATATAGAAAAAAATATTAAAGGAATAAAAGATAAGGATCTAGATATCTTTGATTACCTAATAAAAAGGTCCTGTGAAATTAAAGGTGAAATTGTTGAAATTGATGAAAAAGAAACTGGTATTAGAGCCTATTTGAACTTGGGTCATACAATCGCTCATGGAATAGAAACAATTACGGAGTATGAATACTTTAGGCATGGGGAAGCTGTTGCTGCGGGGATTTATATCATAGTTGATTTGGCTCAGGAAAAGGGTTATTTAAAAACAGAGAATAAAGATAGAATAATAAACTTATTTAAAGAGTTAGGAATGATATATAAGCTACCAAAAATGCCCGCTGATATGTTTATGGATATTTTGAGTCTAGATAAAAAAAACATAAAAGGAAAATTGATTTTAATAGTACCAACAGAAATTGGAGTTGTTGAAAAAACGGATAGAATAACTGGAGAGGAATTAAAAATATTCCTGACAGACAGGAGTGTGTTGAAATGATGATTCAAAGAGGGATCAGAGGAGCGATAAGTGTAGAAGAAAACACAGAGGAATTAATAACATTAAATACAAAAATTCTTTTGGAAAAAATTATTGAAGAAAACAAGATAGATCTTGATAATATTGTTTCGGTAATATTTTCTGCTACTAAAGATTTAAGCAAAATATATCCTGCAAAGGTAGCTAGGGATCTTGGATTTTCATCGGTACCCTTAATGTGTCTTCAAGAAATGCATGTAGAATATTCCTTAAAAAAATGTATCAGGGTTTTAATTACAATAAACTGCGAAAAAGACTTTAAAATAAAACATATTTATCTTAAAAAAGCAGCTAAATTAAGACCGGATATAACCCAGTTATAATATTTAAAATTCATTAATAATTAATTAACACCTAAGCCCCTGATGAAGGGGCTTTTTCCATTGACTGGCGAGTCAGAATAATGTATCATTTCAAACTAGAGATTGACCCGTGAGTCAGACAGGGTTTTAAAAAGAAGGAGAATTAAAATGAATTATAGAAAAATTTCATTATCAGGATTAATTTTATTAATTATTATTTCCTTAATTAGTGGTTGTTCAACTAAAGAACAAGTTGAAGAGGTAGTAAAGATTCCGGTGGAAATATATGAGGCTAAAAATGATACGATAACAAGAGAAATAATCATAGCTGGAATTGTTGAGCCAGAGGTAAGTGCGATGGTAATTCCAGAAATTGCTGGGGGTAAAAAAGTTACGGGTGTACCAGTAAAAGTCGGAGACTATGTTAAAAAAGGGACTGTTCTTGCATATCTTGATGCGGAAAGCACTTCCTTAAATTACCAAATATCTGAGTCTACATATCTTGATGCGGAAAAGAATTATGAAAGAAATAAGGCCTTATATGATGCAGGAGCAATTTCTTTGACTCAATTTGAACAAGTTGAAACGGGATATCTTCAGGCTAAGAATGCTTATGAATTAAGAAAAATTGAATTATCAGCATATAGCGTTAAGAGCCCAATAGATGGTGTTGTTTCTTCTATTAATGTTACCGTAGGAACTTTAGCATCAGCTCAGTCTCCAATAGCAGTTGTTAGCAAAATAAATAAAGTATTATTAAAATCAAGTATTAATGAAAAAGAAGTTAATAACTTAAGTACCGGACAAGAAGTAAAAGTAATAATTCCAAATATGGATGGGAAAGAATTTACTGGAAGAATAAAAAGTATTGCTCCTACAATGGATATGCAAATTAGATCATTTCCAATGGAAATAGAAATTGGAAATTCTAATCAAGAAATTCAGCCTGGAACTTTCGTAAAAGCCAGCGTTGAGGTTGAGAGAAGTGAAAATGTTGTAGTTGTTCCTTCTAAAGCAGTAATTATTAGGGGTAATCAAGGTAAAGTTTTTTTAGTTGATGAAAATGAGAAAGTTCAATCTGCAACTGTAGAAGTTGGTTTGACAAATAATTTTTATACAGAAATAATTTCTGGAGTTAAACCGGGTGATAAAGTCATCACCAGAGGTAATGACAATGTAATTATTGGAGATTTAGTACGGATTGTAGAGCCAATGGAAACTCAAGTTGAGGCTGCTAAGGAGGAGGCTGCAAAAGAATGAATCTATACAGAGGAGCAGTCAAACATCCGATAACAATCTTAATGATTGTTATCGCAACTCTTATAATTGGCGGGGTATCTCTTAACAGATTAAGTGTAGACTTATATCCAGATATTGAATTACCTATTGTTGCTACAATTATTAATTATGAGGGCGTTGGTCCAGAAGAAATGGAGCAACTCGTTACAAGACCAATAGAGGAATCAGTTTCCGGACTATCTGGTATAAAACAGGTAAGTTCTACGAGTAGCAGAGGTTCCACTATGGTTATTGCGGAATTTAACTATGGTACAGATATGGACTATAGTGAGATGAAAGTAAGGGAAAAAGTAGATGCTGTAAAAAGCTTCCTTCCCGAAGGTGCTTCTTCTCCCATGGTGATAAGATTTAATCTCGAAATGATGCCTGTTATGATGATGGGTGTTACTGGGGACCGTGAACCTTATGAGATAAAAGAAATAGTGGAGGAAAAAATACTTCCATATATAGAAAGATTAGATGGTGTAGCAAGTGTAGATGTCAGTGGTGGAGAAACAAGAGAAATTCAGATTTTAGTTGATTCATATAAATTACAAAGTATGGGTCTTTCTATGTCAGATCTTCAGGGTGTAATTGCTGCTGAAAACTCTAACCACTCTTCTGGATCCGTGACCCAAGGTGAAAAGGATTATTTGTTACGAATAAAAAGCGAATTTGAAAGTCTAGAAGACCTAGGAAATGTTTTAGTCCCACTAAAAACTGGTGGTACAATCCAACTTAAATATATTGCTGATATTGAAGATGCTTTTGCTAAAAAAACAATGTATTCTTTTTTAAATGGTAAAAACAGTATTGGTCTTAATATATACAAACAGAGTGACGCTAATACTGTTGGAGTGTCCGAAAAAGTTAATGATGAAATTGAAAAATTAAAGGGAACCCTACCTGCGGGTATAGAAATTTTTAGTGCTTATGATTCTGCAGAATTTATTAATCTTTCGATAGGTAATGTTTTAAATAATGGATTTTTTGGAGCCTTATTTGCAGTAATAGTACTCTACCTTTTCTTAAGAAATATTCGTAGTACTTTAATAATTGGTACGGCAATCCCAATTTCAATTGTGGCTACATTTATATTAATGTATTTTTCTGGAACAACTATAAACATCTTATCTTTAGGTGGTTTGGCTCTTGGAATTGGATTAATGGTAGACAGTTCCATTGTGGTACTCGAAAATATTTACAGGTTTAGAACAGAAAAAAAATTACCAAGAGAGCGAGCTGCTATACTTGGAACTAAAGAAGTTGCATCTGCAGTTGTTGCTTCAACAATAACGACAATTTGTGTATTTTTACCATTAGTATTTGTACAAGGACTTTCTTCACAGTTATTTCGCCCAATGTCCTTAACGGTTACCTTTTCATTGTTTGCATCATTAATAGTTGCATTAACTTTTATACCTATGCTTTCTTCTAAACTATTAGTAATTAACAGAACAGATATAGGAGAAGAGCTGGCAGAGATAGAGGAAGATTGTTCCAAGGATGATGCAAAAGTTACTTTTATATCAAAAATTGCTAGAAAAACCGCTGATGGATTTCAAAATAAAATGAGTTCCTTGAAAGAAAAGTATTTAAACATATTAGATAAAGCTTTGAATAATAGGAAAAAAGTATTGTTTGGAACAATTGCTGCAATTCTTGTTAGTGTTCTTGTTTTTGTTGCATTTGTTGGAAAAGAATTTATTCCTTCAGCAGATTCAGGGTATTTTTCTGTAGACCTACAATTAGCCAGAAATACTGTTTTGGATGAAACTAAATTAGCTACGGAAAAAGTTGAATATGTATTAAGCGGAATAGATGAGATAGATCAAGTATTTGTTACTGTTGGTGGGGGTAATATGATGCTTGGGGGTGGAGGTAGCTCCAGAACCTCTAATTTAATGGTTAAAATGAAACCGCTTAATGAACGAGATAGATCTGTGACAGAAGTAATGGATGAGGTTAGAGAAAAAACTTCTGATATGGCAGGTGTAGAAATATCAGTTACCTCTGATGGAGGAGGATTAGGAACAGGGTCACCAATTTCTATTGAAATTAAAGGATCTGATATAGATACTCTTAAAGAATTATCTGACACTATCGCAGCTAAGGTTGAACAGGTACCGAATACTATAGAAGTATCAACAAGTTTTGACAAAGGAAGCCCAGAAATAGAAGTGCTTATTGATAGAGAAAAGGCCTCTGCCTATGGATTAAGTACTTATCAGGTTGCAGGTGCTTTACGCCAAAGCATCTCTGGTATTACGGCTACAAAATATAGAGAAAATGGGAATGAATATAATGTTAAAATAATGCTTTACGAGGAACAAAGAGGAGACCTTGAAGCAGCAAAAAGAATCATGATACCTACACCAATGGGTTTCAGTGTACCCCTTGAAGAAGTTTCTGAAGTTGTCTTTACTGAAGGTCCATCAAGTATTTCCAGAAAAGATCAAAGTAGAATTGCAACGATTACAGGAGATATTAGTGGAAGAGATTTAGCAAGTGTAAGTGCAGATATTAATAAATCCATGGAAGATATAATTTTACCAAGTGGCTATTCAATAGAATTTGCTGGATCGAATCAAGAAATGGTTGAAGCTTTTACAAATCTTGGTTTAGCCCTTATTCTTGCAGTAATTCTAGTATATATGGTAATGGCATCTCAATTTGAAGCCTTATTACATCCCTTTGTAATTATGTTTAGTATTCCTCCGACATTTATTGGAATAACGATTGGTCTTTTCCTAACAGGAAGAAATTTTGGTGTAACAGCCTTCATCGGAGTAATCATGTTGGCCGGGATTGTTGTTAACAATGCCATTGTATTGGTTGATTATGTGAATACCTTAAGAAAGTCCGGTGTAGAAAAAATGGAAGCCCTAAAAGAAGCCGGAGCAACTCGCTTTAGACCAATATTAATGACAACATTAACTACGATTCTAGCTCTTATACCCCAGACTATTGGTATCGGTGAAGGTGCTGAACTAATGGCTCCTATGGCTACTGTTGTTGTCTTCGGATTGCTATTTTCTACTGTAATCACTCTTGTCTTAGTACCAGTTGTGTATTATTCCATGGATACATTTGCTGAAAAATATAGGATAAAAATAAATAAATTAATTACCGGAGGACAGAAGTAGAGTGAAAGATAAAAGAGAATTAATTATGAAGTCTGCCCTCAAGGTGTTTGCTGAAAAAGGTTATTATAATGCGAAAATGGAAGAAATTGCTGAAGGGGCAGGTGTTGGTAAAGGAACCGTCTATTCATATTTTCATAATAAGCAAGATTTGTTTGATACGATGGTTTTTTGGTTTTTAAAGGAGTATTTTAATAAGCTGGAAAATAACATTAAAGAAAAAGATAGCTTAGAAGAAATAGTGTATAAATTTATATATAATCATATAAATATTATTGTTAAAACAAAATCAACATATTTGAAAGTAATGACTGATTTTTCTAATATTCCTAGAGAAAAAAAAGAATTAGTAGATTTTCATAAAAAATTTGTTTATGAAAAAACAGAAAGATATACAAAAATTTTTCAAAGGGCAAAAGAAAATGGTGAGCTTAGGGATATTAACCCTAAGCTTGCAGCTAATTTTTTACTGGGAGCATTGAAGGGTATTAGCGAGTCAATAATTGTTTTTGATGAAATACAAAATAGTGAAAATATAGCTAAGGAAGTAACAGATCTATTATGTTACGGAATAGTAAAAAAAGACCGGCTTTAACCGGTCTTTTTTTACGTAAAATATTTCGCATATAAGAGTGATACAACTCCAAGTAAGATAAGAATGTTCGCAGGGATATTAAATTGCTTATACTCTTTTTTTCTTACTTCAACAGGTGCATTTTGATTTGATGCTCTCATTATTGCAATGGTTTTAAAAATCACAGAAAGAAACAAAAGCCCGAAACCATATTCTCGAAACATATCAAGTACCTCGATTTCTAATTCATTATTAATTATTCTAGCACAAAGAAAAGAAAAAAACATTTTTAAAAAAAGGTAAACTTATTATTAATATAAATATTTTACCATTAATGCTTGGTATAATGAAAAACAGGGTATACATTTATAAATAATCTAGTATTTAGGGAGGGCAAAAATGAAAAGTAAAGCACCAATAATAGTAGCAGTAGTAGTAGTCATTGCAGCAGTATTTTTCCTTCTAAACCTTGGAAATGGAGAAGAAAAAGGAAAAGAAATCGGACTTATTCATATGGAAAACCAAGAAATGCCAAAAAATGTTCAGGAATACCTACAACAATTTGAAATGACAGAAAATTATATGGCATTTAAATATGCAGATGAGTTTTATTTATATGCAACCAGAGGTGAGATGATTTCAGGCGGCTATAGTGTTGTTCTTAAAGATGCGACCTTCGACAATGGTAATATAACAGTTGTTGTTGAGAAAAAAGATCCAGCAAAAGATGAAAATGTAACTCAAGCTTTAACATATCCTGTAAAACTTGTAAAACTTGCAGATAATACTGTAGAATATAATAAAGCAATTTTTCTAGGGCTTGAAAATGAGAAACTAGCTGAAAAAGAATTTATTGAAATTGCGAAAGTTCCAGAAACACTTGTGGAATTATATTTTGGAACTGAGGATGGTTATTTCAGAAAAGAAAAAAGAATAATGGCAACTGAAATCACACCAGAAAATGCCTTTATTCTAATCGAGGAATTAATTAAAGGTCCTGAGGATTCTGATACAAATCTTAGAGTGCTTCCGGAAGGTACTACTGTATTAAATTATAGTTATGACCAAGAAACAAAAACTGCAACAATTGATCTTGGGGGAACAATTAGAGAGGCAAAGGGATCTATGGGTGAGATTTTTGCAGTATACTCAATAGTTAATACCTTAGCCGATATTGAAGGTATAGAAAAGGTTCAGATTCTTATAGAAGGTGAAGTTATTGAATCTCTTTCTGGCCATATTTACTTAGGAGAACCTCTTTCACCTGACTATAGTTTTCTTGAGGACAATAAATATAAATAAAAGGGAAGTGAGTAAAATTGGATAACCAGCTACAAAATAATCAAAAGAAAATAGATGGAATAACATACTTTACGTTATTCTTGAGTGGTATTTTAGGAATGGGCTTAGGTTATATAGTATTCAAGCTCGATCTTCTAATTCTTGCAACAGTTTTAACAGTTTTTGCTGCATTTTTGATAGTTGGCCTGATTCTAAATAAAAGACTCATTGAACAAAATAATTTAATTATGATTGGCTTTCAACAAGAAAATTTAATAAAAAAACATAATATTTTAGCCGCATTTATCAGGGAGCTTGAATATAATTCCAATGTTGAAAATACTAGTCAGTTTAGAGCAGTTACTTGGAAAAATCTTAAGATGGAATTGTGTGCTTTTCCTGATTCTATCTATGAGATTATTGAAGAAGTTTACTTGGAATTAAATGGGATAACAAATCTTCAAGGAGCAGAATTGAAAGATTACTTAATAAAAGAATCAAAACTATCAACAGCGATTGCGGCATTAAGAGATCAACAAAATAAAGTGAAAAGGAATATTATATAATATTCCTAGATGTTTGGACCCCATCCATTTGATGGGGTCCTTTTTAATTAGAAAAATAAAACCGATAAAAAAATGTTGATTAATAAAACTCGCTGTTATATAATATTGACAATAAATTTTTATTGTTATATATGATTAGCTGGGGGAGGGGAAGGTAGAATGGAAGAAATATTAGTATTAAGTAGTCCTGAAAAAGTGAAAATTATATCTGACAGATTAAGAATTAGAGTTCTCCAAATACTTATCGGAAAAAAAGCTACAGTAAAACAAATAGCAGACATTTTGGGACAATCTTCAGCAAAAGTTCACTATCATGTGAAAGAGCTAGAAAAACAAGAATTTATTAAAATAGTAGAAGTACATGAAAAAGGTGGTATTTTAGAAAAATATTACCGTGCAGTTGCGAAAAATTACAAAGTTGATTATATGATAAGTTAGAAACTTAATATCCTTTAACCCTTCAATATGTCTAGTTATTTTGCTATAATTACAGAAAAATAACTTTTTATGTTATGAAGGGAATTTTGTTAATATTCACATCAAGTGAGTAATACAATCTTTACCCCTTTTCGGGTAGAGATTTTTTTTTGCAAAGATTGTAATAGAAAAGGGGAGTTTCAGCATGTTAAAAAAGTTTTCAATTATGTTATTAATAATTTTAAGTTTATTCATTGCAGGATGTAATAATGAAAAAGGCAATAATCTGTATATAGGTGTTGAGGGAGAAGAAAACGAGGCTGCAAGACTAACACTAATGGAAAATTTATACATAGGATTATTTGAATATAATGGTACTAATGATGTTGAACCCATACTTGCGGAATCTTTTTATTATGATGAGACTGGTAAAAAGATGTTTATAAAAATTAATGAAGGTTTTCTGTGGAGTGATGGATCTCCAATTACTGTTAATGATGTTGTTACAGGTTTGCAAAATAATATTAGAAACGCTTCCGATAAATATTCATATCAGTATAAATATTTAGATAATAAAGTTCCGGAAAATATAAAAGTAAATGAGGAAGGATTGCTGGAGATTACTTTAAGCAGAGAATTTACAGATTTTGAAAAAGTTTTGGCAATGCCGATTTTTTATCCAGTTATGAATTCTGAAGATTTTTTAAATGGACCATATTCTGGGGATTTTGTTGTTGAGAAAAAATCAGGAGATAAGATTGTATTGGTTCCAAGAGATCCTGAAAAAGCAATTTCGGAAAATAAAACAGAAACTATTGTATTTGAATATTTTTCAGATAAAGAAAAACTAGTTAAAGGATTTCAAGATAAGTCCTTAGATATACTATTTCCAAAGAGTACTCTAGAGGAAGTAAAAGGAGAAAAAAACACTAATCCTGGAATAAAATTATTATGGTTGAATAGTCGATCAAAAGTTCTTAATAACATTGAAGCTAGAAAAACAATTTATGAGGACATAGATAAAATCCTTGGTATATATCCTAAGGTTTATAGAAAGGACACTGTTATTGAAAAAATAGAATTAAAAGGTAACTATGATTTTCAAAATAATACTCTTGATCTTCTTGTGCTAGATTCTCCAGAAGAATTGAAGGCTGGGGAGAAAATCAAGGAACAATTGACAAAAAACAATAATTTAGCCATACAAATTTTAGCAAAACCTCTTGAAGAATATGTCCAAGAATTAAGAGCAGGAAATTTTGATTTAGCATTAGAATTTTTTGAGGGAGATTATCATGGGAAAAATGCCTACTTTGAGCTATTCAAAAACCCATTAAATAACCCATTAAACGTAAGTGGTATAATAGAACCGGAGATTAATAATTTACAAAATCAGGTCAATAGAATTAAAGATTCCGAGGAAAGGGAATTACTGTTTCAAGAACTTGAAAAGAAAATCATCGAGATTGTTCCAGCAATAATTATTTCTGAAGGAATCGAAAAAGAGATTTATATTCAAAGAGTAAAAAATATAGTCATTAATTCAATATATAATTATCATGACTACAGTAATGTAAAATACTGAGACAGGAGTAATTTATGCCAGATCCTATATTAGTGGAAATAGGCTCCCTAAAAATTAGATGGTATGGAGTATTAATTGCTCTAGCTATTTTAATTGGAACTTTTCTAGCCCTAAAAGAAATAAGAAAAAAAGATATTGATGAAGATAAATTTATGAATGTTTTACTAGTTTCTATTCCAATAGCATTTATAAGTGCAAGACTATATTATGTTCTTTTTAATTGGGACTATTATTCTTTAAATTTAAGCGAAATACCAGCAGTGTGGCATGGGGGCTTAGCTATTCATGGCGGAATAATTGGGTCTTTTGTGTCGGCCTGGGTTATGTTAAGGTATTATAAAATAAGCTTTTGGCAAGTCGCGGACGCTGTTTCACCTAGTTTAATTTTAGGACAAGCAATTGGCAGGTGGGGAAATTATTTCAATCAAGAAGCTTATGGATATGAAGTAAGTCCTGAACATATTCCTTGGGCAATGTGGATTGATGGAGCATATAGACATCCAACATTCCTCTATGAGTCTTTGTGGAACATTTTTATATTTTTATTGCTTCTTTTATTGAGAGAAAAATTAAAGTTAAAAGATGGAATGCTTTTATCAATTTATTTAGGAGGGTATTCTATTGGTAGATTTTTTATAGAAGGTTTCAGGACGGATAGCTTAATGCTAGGGTCTTTAAGAATTGCACAAGTATCTAGTCTGTTTTTTATTGTTATGAGTATTGTTCTATTCTTTTATCTAAAGAGAGATAAAGTCAATTAATTATGGAGGTTCATTTTGAATAATATGAGAAAAGTTTTAGTTTTGTTATTTATTTTTTCGATAATAATGATTTTATCAGTGGCAGCTGATGGAAAAGGAACCGTTGATGCATCAGTTCTAAACATCAGAAATGGCCCAGGAACAAATTACAATAAAATTGGGCAGCTTCCAAGGGATAGTGAAATTTCCATTGTGAAAATGGAAAAAAACTGGATTCAAATACGCCTACCACAAGGATTAGGCTGGGTAAGTTCCGAGTACATAAAAGTAGCCTCAAACCCAACAATTGAACCTGTTCTTCCATCAATTTCTCAAGGCGGAGATGCTTTAACCGGTAAAAGTGGAGTGATTAATGCCTCTATTGTTAATGTCAGAAAAGAACCTACAACTGAATCCCAATCTATTGGTCAACTTTCTCGGGGTGAATTAGTTCAGCTTCTACAAAAAAAGGATGACTGGTATTATGTAAAAACTGATAAGACACAAGGTTGGGTTGCTGGATTTCTGATTACTATTCAAGGGGAGTCTGCTGATACAAAGACCTATTATGTTAATCAAAATGTTGTTAATTTAAGAAGTGAGCCAAATTTAAATTCAGAAGTTTTATCTCAGCTTAATAAAAATACTTCTGTTACTGTATTAAACCAGAGAGGAGACTGGTATCAAGTTAAGACCTCTGGCCAAAATGAAGGATGGATAGCGGGCTGGCTTCTTTCCAAAGCAGATGGATCATCAGTACTTAAAGATCCAGGAACAGGTACTGTAATATATCCTCAAAATCCTGAAAACGAACCATCAGGAATTACAGATTCTGGTATAAAAGTTAATGATAACGTTGTTATAAAAGAAAGCGTTGTAAACGTAAGACAAGGCCCAGGTATTGAGTACGGTATTATTACCAAGGTCACTAACGGACAGAATTTTACTGTAATTGACGCTCAAAAAGATTGGTTAAAAATTAAGTTACCTGAGGGAAGTGCGGGCTGGATAGCTGACTGGCTAGTACTTAAAAAAGAAGAAGCTCAGGAAACACAGAGGCAAGATGTAACCTTTGATGAAAATAATTCGGCAAAAATACCGTTAGGATCAGGGAAATATTTAATTATTAGTGATACTCAAGAATTTATAGAATTAGATATTCTTCCTGTTACAATCGAAGATTATAGATTGAGTAAATCAAGTGCAACTCAAATTTTGATAGACTTTCCTGAATTAAATCTTAATTCACAAAAAGTATATATAAACAAATACAATATTAGTAACATTGAAGTTGGAGCAAAAAAAGTAACTATTAATTTTCTTGATAAAATTGACTTTAGAGCTAGTTATGAAAGAGAAGATCAAAGTATTAACATCAAACTAAGAAATTATGCAGATGCATTATCAACAATAAAAACAATTAATGTTACGGAAGAAAATGATAATTTCTCTTTTGAAGTTTTATCTGATAAGGAAATATCTTATGAGAGCAAAAGATTAAGTCTTAACCATATTGCTTTCTTTATCAAAGGATCAAGATTAGATTTGAATAGGAATAGTACTTTTAGTAAAGTAATTAAGGATGGTTACAAAATATCAGCAAAGCAAGACTCTCAGGATGTTGTAAGAATTGACTTAGAATTTGTTTATGGAAGTTCGATTAGAGTTAACCTTAAAGATAAATCATTAGGTATAAAAGTAGGTTATCCGACACAAGGACCTAGAAACAAGATAGTAGTTATAGATCCAGGACATGGAACTATAAAAGCTGGAGGCTGGGTAGATCCAGGTGCTATAGGTTCAACACTAAAGATTCGTGAGCTGAATGTAAACGTTCCAATTGCATTAAAGGTTGAAGAATATTTACGCCAAGAAGGTGTAGATGTTATTTTGACTCACAAAGGTACTACTAACAGAGATCTTTATGACAGAGCAAATTTAGCTAATAATGAAAATGCTTATTGTTTTGTAAGTATACATGCTAATGCTACAGGAAACAGAGCAATCCAAGGAATAGGGGTGTTTTATTATGCTCCAGAGTGGATGCCGGACATATTTATGCAAAGACTTGAAAGACAGAACCTTGCAAGTTATATTCTTGATGAAGCTGTAAAAGCCACAGGAAGGCCTTCTTATGGGTTGTTCGAAAGTAACTTTGCAGTAATTAGGGAAACTAAAATGCCTTCTGTTTTAGTTGAAACAGGATTTTTAACTAATCAACAAGAAGAACAATTACTAGCAAGTCCTGCATTCCAAGCTCAAGTAGCAAGAGGGATAGCAAATGGAATTCTTAAATTTTTAAATCAGTAAAAATAGGAGGGGCTGTAATGCGCTTTACAATATTGGGCTGTTACAGCCCTTTTGCACCTTATAAAGGAGCTTGTAATGGTTATCTTCTTGAAAATAATAACAAAAAAATAATGATTGACTGTGGGAATGGAACATTCGCAAATCTACAAGGACAGATAAATTATATAGAGTTAGATGCAGTTATAATTACTCATTTTCACAGTGATCATTTTTGTGATTTCGAACTTTTGAGAAAAGCCTTTACATATGCTATAGAATCTGGAATTAGAAGCAAGCCTTTAGTTGTTTTTGCCCCCAAAGAAGATGAGAGTTTTGAAAAACTTATATCTTACAAGCATATTTTTGAGCTTAGAGCAATTGAAGACTACCTATCTGAAGGATATTTTGAGGAAGATATGTTAATTGAATTTTTTAAAACAAAGCATACTATACCTTGCTATGGGATAAAGGCAATTCTAGGGGATAGGAAAATATCTTATACTTCAGATACGGGTTTTGATAATGCTCTTGTTGAAGATGTTTTTAATTCAGATATACTTTTTGCTGAAGCTAGCTTGCTTGAAAAAGATAAGAACAAGACAATTCATGGGCATATGACAGCTAAACAGGCAGGTCAATTAGCAGAATTATCCAGCTCAAAAAAATTAATATTAACACACCTTAATCCAATTTATAATCTTAACTTATTAAAAAGAGAAGCAGAGGTTACATTCGAAGGAAAAGTAGAAACAGCAAAAATGTTTAAAACATATAATATTTAAGAACAGAGGTTTTAAAATGAGACTAGATGGAAGAAAGAATGATCAATTAAGAGATATCAAGATTACGCCAGGCTACTTAGAAAATGCATATCGTTCCGTCCTTATTGAATTCGGAAGGACGAAGGTCATTTGCACCGCAAGCGTAGAAGAGAAGGTTCCGGGATGGCTTAAGGGAAGAAAGCAGGGCTGGGTATCAGCTGAATATTCCATGATTCCAGGAGCTACTGATTCAAGATATCAGAGAGAAGTAAATAAAGGGAAATTAAGTGGAAGAACCCAGGAAATACAAAGATTAGTTGGCAGATCATTAAGAGCCGTCATTGATTTAAAAAAAATACCTGACCTAACAATCTGGATAGATTGTGATGTTATTCAAGCTGATGGAGGTACCAGAACAGCCTCTATTACGGGAGGATTCTTAGTTTTAAAAATGGCTTGCCAAGGATTAATGTCTGAGGGCAAAGTAAAAGAAGACCCTATAAAAGAGCACCTTGCTGCAATAAGTGTAGGTGTTGTTAATGATCAGGTGGTCCTTGATCTTCCTTATACGGAGGATTCTTGTGCTCAGGTGGACATGAATCTAGTAATGACAGAAAGTGTTAACTTTGTTGAAGTTCAAGGTACAGGAGAAGAAAATACCTTTTCAAAAGAAGAATTGAATTTGATGTTAGAATATGGAGAAAAAGGAATTCTAGAACTTATTGAATTACAAAAGAAATCATTAAAAGAGATAGTAATTGCATCAAAGAATCTAGGAAAGATTAGAGAATTTAAAAGTATACTCGAGCCATTAGGTTTTACGGTATATTCAATTTCAGATTTCCCCGAGATTGATGAAATTGAAGAGACGGGTACTTCATTTAAAGAAAATGCTTTAATTAAAGCAAGAACAGTAGCCGAAAAAACGGGGTTAATCTCCCTTGCCGATGATTCTGGACTTGAGGTAGAAGCCTTAGATGGTAAACCAGGGATCTATTCAGCACGATTTGCGGGAGAAAATGCTTCCGATCAAGATAATAACCAAAAGCTTCTTCTAGAACTTAAAAATATTAAAAAAGAAGCAAGAAAAGCAAAATATGTCAGTGCATTAGCATTATTTAATCCAGAAAAAATGGAAGCTGAAATTGTTGAAGGAACTTGTGATGGAATAATTCTTGAAGAATACAGAGGGGATGGGGGCTTTGGCTATGATCCGCTTTTCTATTTGGAAAGCTTAGATAAAACTTTTGCTGAAATTCCAATTGAAATAAAAAACAGAATAAGTCATCGTGGCAAAGCATTAGAAAGTTTAAAAAAAGTTCTAACAAATCTTTAGTAAAATTAAAAATAATCCATTGACAAGTATTGAAAATTAAATTATACTATCCTTTGTCAGCAAACGGGGCGTAGCGCAGTTTGGTAGCGCACATGGTTTGGGACCATGGGGTCGGGGGTTCGAATCCCTCCGCCCCGACCAACTGATTTTTTACTAGTACTGTGTTTTATCTCGAGCGGGTGTAGCTCAGTGGTAGAGCCCTGGCCTTCCAAGCCAGTTGCGAGGGTTCGATTCCCTTCACCCGCTCCATTTTTTATAATTAATAAGAAATATTTTTACATTATGTGCCTGTAGCTCAGCTGGATAGAGCATCGGACTTCTAATCCGAGGGTCAGGGGTTCGAATCCCTTCAGGCACGCCATTTTTCAGGTTATTATGGTGGGTGTGGCGAAGTTGGTCAACGCACCGGATTGTGACTCCGGCATTCGTGGGTTCAAGTCCCATCACTCACCCCATTGAGTTTATATTATAATTTATTCTTGACATATCGGCCTGAAATAAAATATAATTTATATTGTTTTATTGGGGCGTAGCCAAGTTGGTAAGGCACGGGACTTTGACTCCCGCATTCGTAGGTTCGAGTCCTGCCGCCCCAGCCATTTTTACAAATTAATACCTCTTTTTTATTAAGAGCCATTAGCTCAGTCGGCAGAGCACCTGACTTTTAATCAGGGTGTCCCGCGTTCGAGTCGCGGATGGCTCACCATGTGCGGGAGTGGCGGAATTGGCAGACGCACCAGACTTAGGATCTGGCGGTTACACCGTGGGGGTTCAAGTCCCTTCTCCCGCACCAAAATAAAATATTAGCGGAAGTGGCTCAGTGGTAGAGCATCGCCTTGCCAAGGCGAGGGTCGCGAGTTCGAATCTCGTCTTCCGCTCCAGATTTAAAATACCTCGGCTTTTTGCCGAGGTGTTCTTGTGTTCACAAGTATATTAAGTGTATAATGTAAGGACGATGAATTGTAGTGTGAATTTTTAAGGAGGCCATTGAGTAATGAAATTAACGACAAACAGAGTAGATAAGAAAACTGTTGAAATAACAGTAGAAGCAGGTAATGACAAATTAAAAAAAGGTTTGGAACATGCATATAAAGATTTAGCTAAAAAAGTAAACATTCCTGGTTTCAGAAAAGGGAAAGTTCCAAAACAAATATTACTAAACAATTTTGGAAAAGAATTTTTCCTTGAAGAAGCAGCAAACCATATATTACCAGAGATTTATGAAGAAGTTTTAAATACAGTTGAAGAAGAAAATATGCCTCTTGGAAGACCTCAAATTGAAATGGTTCAGCTAGAAGAAGATAAAGATTTTATATTTAAAATCAAAGCCGATGCTAAACCACAATTTGAATTAGGTGAATATAAAGGTATAGAACTTACAAAAGAAGAAGTATCTATAACCGATGAAGAAGTTGAAAATGAATTGAAGCGTCTACAAGAAAAACATTCTTCCATAGAAGAAGTTGAAGAAGGGGCCAAGGTTAAAGATGGAGATACTATTCTTTTAAACTTTAAAGGAATGGTAGACAAGGTGCCTTTTGAAGGCGGAACAGCTGAAGACTATAACTTGCAAGTTGGATCGAAATCTTTTATTGATGGATTTGAAGAACAATTAATTGGAATGGGTATTAATGAAGAGAAAACAATTCAGGTAAAATTCCCAGAAGAGTATCATAGTCCAGATTTAGCTGGAAAAGATGCTGAATTTGAAGTAAAAATCAATGAAATCAGAGAAAAAAAATTACCAGAATTAAATGATGAATTTGCAGATAATACTTCTGAATTCTCTACTTTAGAAGAATTAAAAGAAGATTTAAGAAAAAATATTTTGGAAGCAAAAGAAGCGAAGGCTTTATCAGAAATGAAAGCAACTGCAGTAGAAAAAGCGGCAGCTAATTTTGATATTGAAGTTCCTCAAGCTATGATAGAAACTCAAATAGATGCTTTTATTCAAAATATGGAAATGAATATGGCAAGACAAGGATTAAGTCTTTCTCAGTATCTTGAATATACAGAAGAAAAAATCGAAGATTTAAGAGCAAAATATCAATCAGATGCAGAAACAGCAGTAAAGAATTCATTAGTACTTGAAGCAATTGCTAAGAATGAGAATATAGAGATTACAGATGAAGATCTTGAAAAAGAATATGCAAGATTGGCAGAAATGTATAAAAAAGAAGTTTCAGAGATTAAAGATTTGCTTGAAAAATCAGGTGAAATTGAAAATATGACAAATAGTATGAAATCTGACAGAGCTGTTGATGTGATAATTAACAACAGTAAATAAAACAAAACTGGGGGGAGTATTATGAGCGGATTAATTCCAATAGTAGTTGAACAAACAAACAGAGGAGAAAGGTCCTACGATATTTATTCCAGACTTTTAAAAGACCGTATAATTTTCTTAGGTAGTGCAGTAGATGATTATGTTGCAAACTTAATTATTGCTCAGTTACTATTTTTAGAAGCTGAAGATCCAGATAAAGATATAAGTATTTATATTAATAGTCCTGGAGGTTCAATAACTTCAGGTATGGCTATTTTTGATACTATGCAGTACATCAAACCTGATGTTTCGACTATTTGTGTTGGTATGGCTGCAAGTATGGGAGCATTTCTTTTAGCAGCAGGGAAAAAAGGAAAGAGATTTGCATTACCAAATAGCGAAATAATGATTCATCAGCCTCTTGGTGGAGCACAAGGTCAAGCAACAGATATTCAAATTCATGCAAAGAGAATTCTTGAGATAAAAGAAAAATTAAATGAGATTCTTGCAGAAAGAACGGGACAAGATCTTGCTAAGATAGCGGCGGATACTGAAAGAGATTATTTTATGAGTGCAGACGCAGCTAAGGAATACGGTTTAATTGACGAAGTAATTGCCAGCAGATAAAAAAAAGGTTGTGATTATATGTTTAATGAGGAAAAGGGAAAGCTTAAGTGTTCTTTTTGCGGCAAACCTCAGGAACAGGTAAAAAAACTTGTTGCGGGTCCTGGTGTATATATTTGTGATGAATGTATAGAACTCTGCAATGAAATTATTGCTGAGGAGCTTACAGAAATATCTTCATCAAAAGAAGAATCAAAGAAGTATTTATCAAAACCAAATGAAATATACAGTATTCTTAATCAATACGTAATTAGCCAAGATAAAGCTAAGAAAGTATTAGCTGTTTCTGTATATAATCATTACAAAAGAATTAACCTTTCCAAGAAAGATAATTCGGATGTAGAACTAGCTAAAAGTAATATTTGTATTGTTGGACCTACAGGAAGCGGTAAGACGCTTTTAGCTCAAACTTTAGCAAGAATAATTGATGTTCCTTTTGCTATCGCTGATGCTACATCATTAACAGAAGCTGGTTATGTTGGCGAAGATGTTGAAAATATTCTTCTAAAATTAATTCAGGCAGCTGATTATGATATTGAAAAAGCTGAAAAAGGGATTATTTATATAGATGAAATAGATAAAATTGCTAGGAAGTCTGAAAATCCATCGATTACCAGAGATGTTTCAGGTGAAGGGGTTCAGCAAGCCTTATTAAAAATAATTGAAGGAACTGTTGCAAGTGTTCCCCCTCAAGGAGGAAGAAAACATCCTCATCAGGAACTTATTCAAATAAATACAAGCAATATACTATTTATTTGTGGTGGAGCTTTTGATGGCCTTGAAAAGATTATTCAAAAGAGAATAGGCGAAAAATCTATGGGCTTCAATGCTGAGATTACATCTAAGAAGGATACTGCAGTTGGAGAGATTCTAAAAAATGTTTTGCCTGAAGATTTAATTAGATATGGTTTGATTCCTGAGTTTGTTGGACGTCTGCCTGTCTTAGTTTCTTTAGGAGAACTTGACGAAGAGGCTTTAGTTAGTATTTTAACTGAGCCAAAAAATGCTCTTATCAAACAGTATCAGAAATTGTTTAGTCTAGAAGATGTTGAGCTTGAATTTGAAAAAGAAGCACTTATGAAAATTGCCGAGAAAACTTTGAGCAGAAATACTGGGGCAAGAGGATTAAGGGCAATCCTTGAAGAGATAATGATGGAAATAATGTATGAGATACCTTCAAGAAAAGACATAAAAAAAGTTGTTATTACTAAAGAGGCAATTGAAGAAAATGGAGAGCCAATTTTAGTTCTAAAAGAAAAAACAAAAAAAAGTGCTGAAACAGCATAACAAAAACCCTGAGCGATTTTGCTCAGGGTTTTTTAGGGTATATATTAGTTATAAATTCTGATAAACTAAAAATATTCATCGAGAGAAAATTTGGAGGTGGCATAATTGAGAATAGAAAAATTTGTTGAAAATGTTCCACTACTTCCCTTACGGGGAATAGTTGTTTTTCCTTTTATGGTAGCCCATTTGGATGTTGGGAGACCTCAATCAGTTAAAGCAATTGAAAGAGCAATGATTGAAGATAAAAAGATATTTTTAGCAACACAAAAAGATGCTAATAATGATAATCCTAAAGAAAAGGATATTTATACTGTTGGCACCTATGCAGAAATAAAACAAATAATGAAAATGCCTAATGGAGCGTTAAGAATCCTAGTTGAAGGTTTAGAAAGAGCAGAGATGGTAGCATATAATCCGGGAGCGGACTATGTAACTGTTGACTTAAATTTTATAGCAAAACCAGAGTATGAAAAAGTTGAAATAGAAGCTTTAATGCGCTCTGTATCAGCATATTTTGAAGAATATATTAAAATAAATAAAAAAATTACTGGAGATAATTATCTAAATGTCCTAGATATAGAGGACCCAGAAAGACTTGCTGATGGAATTGGAGCAACATTAATTTTAAAAATCCCCAGAAAACAACAAATAATAGATACCTTTGATATTAAAGAAAGACTTGGTTTAATTGCAACAATTTTAGCTCAGGAAATAGAAGTATTGAAAACTGAAAAGAAAATTGATTATATGGTTAAAAAGCAGATAGACAAAAATCAAAGAGAATATTTTTTAAGAGAACAGCTTAAAGCAATACAAGAAGAACTTGGAGAAAGTAATGAAAGCGTTAGCGAAGCCAATGAGTTCAGAAAAAAGATAGAGGAAAACAAATTACCAGAGGAAGCGAAAGAAAAAGCTTTTAAAGAAATAGCTAAGCTTGAAAAAATGAATCCATCTTTTGCAGAAGCAACGAATATCAGGAATTACCTCGAGTGGTTAATTGAGTTACCTTGGGATAAAAAAACTATAGATAGAATAGAGATAAAAAAAGCAGAAGTTATATTAAATGAAGATCATTATGGTTTAGAAAAGGTTAAGGAAAGAATACTTGAATACCTTTCTGTGGCGAAATTAAATAAGACTCTAAAAAATCCTATCCTCTGTTTTGTAGGACCACCAGGTGTAGGTAAAACTTCTTTGGCAAAATCAATAGCTAGAGCACTTAATAGAAAGTTCGTAAGAATGTCTCTAGGCGGTGTAAGAGATGAAGCTGAGATAAGAGGTCATAGAAGGACTTACGTGGGAGCAATGCCTGGAAGAATAATTAAGGGATTGAAAAATGCAGATTCAAGTAACCCTCTCTTTCTTCTTGACGAGATAGACAAGATGACAACAGATTTTAGAGGAGATCCTTCTTCAGCATTGTTGGAGGTTTTAGATCCCGAGCAGAATGATACTTTTAGTGATCATTTTATTGAAGTTCCCTTTGATTTAAGTAAAACATTTTTTGTTACAACGGCTAATAATATTTTCAATATTCCGAGACCACTACTTGATAGAATGGAAGTAATTCAACTTTCAAGTTATACAGAAGAAGAAAAATTGCAGATTGCTAAAAAATACCTTATTCCAAGGCAAATATTAAGTAATGGATTAAAGGAAGGGCAATTTTCATTATCTGAAGGTGCAATAAGAAAAATTATTAGAAATTATACAAGAGAAGCAGGAGTAAGAAATCTTGAACGGGAACTAGGTTCACTGTGCAGAAAAGCTGCAAGACAAATTGCAGAAAAAAAACGTAAAAGTGTTATGATCGGGGAAAATCAAATAGTAAAGTATCTTGGAATTGAGAAGTATCGCTATGGTAAAAAAGATATAGAGGCGCTAGAAGGGATTGCTTCTGGACTTGCCTGGACTGAAGTAGGTGGAGATATTCTTCAAATTGAGGTTACACTCTTAGAAGGAAAAGGAAAACTTGTATTAACAGGTAAACTCGGAGATGTAATGAAGGAATCAGCACAAATTGCCCACAGCTACATTCGTTCAATTGCTAAGGAACTTGGACTTGAAAAAGAAATATTTGAAAAAAATGATATACACATACATGTACCGGAGGGTGCAATTCCCAAAGATGGTCCATCTGCAGGTATTACTATTTGTTCAGCTCTAATTTCTTGTTTAATAAAAAAATCAATTGATGTGAATACAGCAATGACAGGTGAACTGACACTTAGAGGAAGAGTACTGGCTGTAGGAGGAATTAAAGAAAAAGTATTAGCTGCTCATCGAGCCGGATATAAAAGAATAATATTACCAGAAGAAAATAAAAAAAATCTCGAGGATATACCTACAAATATAAAAAATAAGTTAGAATTTATTTTTGTAGAGCATATGAATGAGGTAATCAATCATATTTTAGGAGTAAAAATATAATGAAGATTAATAAATCTGATTTTGTAATCAGTGCAGTAAGAAAAAAACAGTATCCTGCAGATGGTTTACCAGAAGTTGCCTTTGTTGGAAGATCAAATGTGGGGAAATCATCTTTAATTAATACTTTAATTAACAGAAAAAACCTTGCAAGAACTAGTGGAAAACCAGGTAAGACACAAACAATAAATTTCTATTTAATAAATGATAATTTCCATCTTGTTGATCTGCCTGGATATGGCTTTGCAAAGGTTTCTAGAGATATAAAAGAAAAATGGGCAGAATTTATTGAAGAATATCTCAATGATAGACCTAATCTTATGGGTATTATACAGCTTATTGATTTAAGACATCCCCCAACTGAAGATGATGTAATGATGTATGAATGGTTAAAACATTTAGGGATCCCCTTTTTACTTGTTGCAACTAAAGCTGATAAAATATCTAGAGGTCAACATTTAAAACACAAGAAGATTATCAGAGAGAAATTAATGATTAACGACGAAGATATTCAGTTATTTTCAGCTGAAGATAAAACTGGAAAAGAAGAAGTTCTTTCTTGGATAAAAAAACGACTTTCATTTGAGGGGGAGAAAAATGAGTTTTAATAAAAAACTTTTGGAACTAAGAGCAAAGAAAAACATATCTGAAGAAGAAATGGCTAATTCTTTATCTTGTACATTACAAGAGTTTAAAGAGCTTGAAGCAGGAACAAGAGAGCCTAAAATGCAAGAAATACTTGCTTGTGCAAAGGTTTTTGAAGTAACAACTGATTTTCTTCTTGGAAACGAAAGCACTAACTCGGAAAAAACAAAATCCTTTGACCCCCTTTCTGCTTTAGCAGGTCTGGCTCTTCCGAGAGGCTTTAGCTTTACTCCGGGTAGTGGTGAAGAATATGATGATTTTGACGAGGAATTAGCAATAGAGCTAGCTGAGATGGCCTCTGCGATAGATACAAAACGAAATAGAAAGGACACTGCTGAATGAAAAAGTTTGACCGTAAAATAATAATGATCCTTTTCTTTCTAGTTTTTCTTTTTGCTCCAATAAAGGAAGGATATAGATATTTCTTTTTAGCAGGAATACCATTGTACGTAGCCGTTACAAATATTATAGTAATTAAGAATCAAATATTATTAAATGTTGATAATGCCAAATATACAATGTTAGAAAAAAATTACGGCACTAAAAAAGCATTTCTTATCTATGTTATTCTATTAATTCTTATGCCAGTTATCTTAGGAGTTTTGTTTATCATATCAGGTATCAAACTATTATAAGGAAAAATTCCGCAAATGTTGACAAGAGGAATTATTACCAATAGAATAGTTGTAAATTTAAATTATAAATTCCATTGAAACAGAGGAGTAAATAATAAGTCATCCCAAGAGAGAAAAACCATGGCTGAAAGTTTTTCGTTGATTTTTTATTGAAGGTAGCTGTGGAGGAGGCTCTTTGAAATTAAGTAGATGAGCCCGGGTTTGCCCGTTATAGCTTCAAGAGCCGGATAGCCGGAATTAAGGTGGTACCGCGGAAGTTTACCTTTCGTCCTTTATAGGACGAAGGGTTTTTTTATTGAAAAAAATATAATAAAAAATATATAGGGGTGGAGTTATGCAGGAAGAAAAAAACATTTCAAAAAGTTATGATCCTAAAGAAATAGAGAATAAGTGGTACAAATATTGGGAAGATAATAAGTATTTCCACGCTGACCCAAATGAAGAAGGAGAGTCATATACCATAGTTATGCCTCCTCCAAATGTAACGGGTACTCTTCATTTAGGCCATGCTTTAGACAGTACCTTACAAGATATCCTTACAAGAGTAAAAAGAATGCAAGGATATAATACTCTTTGGTTACCTGGGACAGACCATGCTGGTATTGCAACTCAAGCCAAGGTGGAAGAATTACTAAGAAGCGAAGGTACAAATAAGTATGAAGTCGGGAGAGAAAAATTTCTTGAAAGAGCTTGGGAATGGAAGGAAAAGTATGGTAATACTATAACAAACCAACTTAGAAAACTTGGGACATCCTGTGATTGGGATAGAGAAAGATTTACTATGGATGAAGGTTGTTCCCAGGCAGTAAAAGAAGTTTTTGTAGGATTATACAATAAAGGATTAATCTATCAAGGAAATTATATAATAAACTGGTGCCCTAAATGTTTAACTACAATCTCTGATATTGAAGTTGAGCACCAGGAAAGTCCAGGGAAATTTTATTATTTTAAATATCCAATTGAAGGAGAGAACCAATTTTTAGAGATCGCAACAACAAGGCCTGAAACAATGCTTGGAGACACAGCAGTTGCAGTAAACCCTAAAGATCCTCGGTTTAGTAAATATGTTGGGAAAAATATAATTTTACCCTTGGTGGGAAGAAAGATACCTATAGTTGCAGATGACTATGTAGATATGGAATTTGGAACAGGTGCAGTAAAAATTACACCTGCCCATGATCCTAATGACTTTGAAATAGGAAAAAGACATAATCTTGAAGAGATTAGTGTAATGAATCCAGATGGTTCAATAAATGATAAATTTCCAGAATATACTGGTATGGATCGTTACGAAGCAAGGAAAAAAATAGTTGAAGATATGAAAAATGCAGGATTTTTCATTAAGATTGAAGAAATTACTCATTCTGTTGGACATTGCTATCGTTGTGATACATCAGTTGAACCATTTTTATCAAAACAATGGTTTGTAAAAATGGATCCATTAGCTGAACCAGCAATAAATGTAGTAAAAACTGGAGAACTAAGATTCGTACCTGAGAGATTCACCGGCGTTTATTTAAATTGGCTAGAGAATATTAGAGATTGGTGTATTTCAAGGCAACTTTGGTGGGGACACAGAATTCCAGTTTGGTATTGTGATGATTGTGGTGAAATTATCTGTCAGGTTGAAGAGCCAGAAAGTTGTACTAAGTGTAACTCGAAAAACTTAAGACAGGATCCAGATGTTCTTGATACCTGGTTTAGTTCGGGTTTGTGGCCTTTCTCAACACTAGGGTGGCCAGAACAGACAGCTGATCTGGCTAGGTATTACCCAACAAGTGTCTTAGTTACCGGGAGAGATATAATATTCTTTTGGGTAGCAAGAATGATATTCACTTCATTAGAATTTATGAAAGAGATTCCATTTAAAGATGTATTTATTCATGGGTTAGTTCTTGATGGACAAGGAAGAAAAATGAGTAAGTCCCTTGGAAATGGGGTTGATCCATTAGAAGTTATTGAAAAATATGGTGCTGACTCTTTAAGATTCATGTTAATTACTGGAAATACGCCAGGTAATGATATTCGTTTTCAATTTGAGCGTCTAGATTCATC
>CAZNNQ010000002.1:0-52694 GCA_964574445.1 uncultured Eubacteriales bacterium | reverse complement strand
CTGGAAATACGCCAGGTAATGATATTCGTTTTCAATTTGAGCGTCTAGATTCATCTAGCAATTTTGCTAACAAGATTTGGAATGCCTCAAGATTTGTTCTTATGAACCTCGAAGATTATAGTGAAAATGAATCTAATGAGCTAGAATTGGCAGACAAATGGATAATTTCCAGATTCAATACTGTTTCTTCAGAAGTAAATGAAAATATTGAAAGATATGAATTAGGAGAAGCAGGAAGAAAGATTTATGAATTCATTTGGAACGAATTCTGCGACTGGTACATTGAAATCGCTAAAACTTCTCTTTATGATAAAGAGAGTCAGGAAAAGAGACAAAAAACTCAAAGAGTTTTAAGAGATGTTCTTAAAGGATCAATGGAATTACTTCACCCAATAATGCCATTTATTACTGAAGAAATATGGCAACATCTTCCAAATACAGATGGTACAATAATGAAGACCCAGTATCCTTTAGGAAATAATGATAAAATAGATAAAGAATCTGAAATTAAAATGAATTTATTGATGGATATTGTTAGAGGTATAAGAAACATAAGAAGTGAGATGGGAGTTCCTCCTTCAAAAAAAGCAACAGCACTATTCTTTGTTGAGGATAAATCTAAGGAACCATTTATTATGGAAGTAACATCCTACTTAAAAACATTAGCTGCTCTTGAGGATGTAAAGTTACTTAGTAATAAAGATAGCATCGGAAAATCAGCATCTGCTGTTGTGAAGGGTTTTGAGATATTTCTTCCTCTTGAGGATTTAATAGATTTAGATAAAGAAGTTGAAAGACTTGAAAAAGAAATTAAGAAGCTTGAAAACGAAGTAGATAGAATTGACAAGAAGCTTTCAAACCAAGGTTTTGTTGCAAAGGCTCCTGCTGATGTAATTGAAAAAGAAAAAGAGAAAAGAGAAGGTTATCTAACTGACTTAAATCTTGTAAGAAAGAGGCTGGATAGTTATAAATAATTGTCCATTAAAAAAATGAGATATGATACAGCAATAAAATATATAAATGATCTTTGTAAATTTGGGATAAACTTGGGTTTAGAGAGAACTAAGAAGCTTTTATTATTAGCAGGTGAGCCAGATAAAAAATATTATATAATTCATGTTGCGGGGACAAACGGTAAGGGCTCAACTTCAGCGATGCTGAAAGAAGCCCTCCGTAATAGTGGATTAAAAACAGGACTTTATACATCACCTCATATTCATAGTTACCGAGAAAGAATCCAAATTAATGATGAATTAATATCTGAAGAAAACTTTGCGATTCGAACTCAAAAATTAAAACTACTAATAGAAGAAAATAAAACACTCTTCAATGAAAGCCCTACAGAATTTGAATTTTTAACTATAATGGCAGCAAGTTATTTCGCTAAAGAAAATGTTGATGTTGTAGTATTTGAAACGGGTTTAGGTGGAAGATTAGATTCAACAAATGCGTTGGAAACTAATTTATCCATAATTACAAACATTGGCATGGATCATAATGATATTTTAGGAAATACCATAGAACTCATTGCTAAAGAAAAAGCAGGAATAATTAGAAATAAAAGTAATGTGGTTTTAGGGATTCAAGAATATCCAGAAGCAAGAAGTGTTATCATGGATAAAGTGAAAGAAAAGAGAGCCCATTGCATTGATGCTTGTAAATTATCAATAGAAATTCTTCCAGAGGAAGAAAAAAATCAAAAGATTTATATTAAAGATATGGATATTGAAGTTTCTCTGAATCTCCAAGGTGATCATCAAGTTGATAATATGCTTGGGGTAATAAGTGCTCTAGAATTTCTCAAAAAAGATTTAACTATAGATCAAGAAAAATATATAGAGGGGTTATCTAAAGTTAATTGGCCAGGAAGATTAGAGACATTGGATTTTATGGATCGAAAAATTTTAATAGATGGAGCTCATAATCCTCAGGGTGCTAGAAAATTGAGAGCTTACCTAGATAAAAAGTACTCTCAAGGTAATATATACTTTTTGATAGGCATTTTGGATGACAAAGATAAAAAAGGTATTTTGGATGAGGTATATGATAAAGCAACTGAAATATTTTTTTCGAAACCCGAAGGAAACAGAACTCAAAATTGGAATGTTCTCCCATTAGAATATAATTTGAAAAAAAACATAATTTTTATGGAAAGTACTCATGAAGCTTTGTTAGAATTAGTCCACAAGGCTAAAAAAGATGACTTAATACTTTCATTTGGTTCTTTTTATTTTATAAGTAAGGTTCGAGAAATTATTATATCTTCTCGTTGATTGTAATTGAAGGAGGAAAAAAATTGAAAATAGTAAAAATACCAGAAGCAACTATTGGAAGACTATCCTTTTACTCGAGGTATCTTACCAAATTAGAGAGTGACGGAATAGAAACAATATCCTCTGGAGATATAGCAAAAGGGATAGCTGGGAATTCTGCACAAGTCAGAAAAGATTTTGCCTATTTTGGTGGATTTGGAAAAAGAGGCGTTGGTTATAATGTTGTAGACCTTAATAGAAATATTAAAGACATCCTAGGTTTAAACAGAGAGTGGAATGCAGTTATAGTAGGAATGGGAAATCTTGGCCGGGCTCTTGCATATTACCATGGATTTGCATCAAGAGGTTTTAAGATTATAGGACTATTTGATAACAATCCTTCTTTAAAAGGAGAAAAAATAAACTCTTTAGAAATAAAAGATTCTGCAGAGTTGGAGGATTTCATTGAAAAAAACAACGTAGATATTGCAATTTTAACCTTACCCGCTGAAAGTGTTCAGTTCGTGGTAGACAGAGTTGTGAAAAAAGGTGTTAAAGGCATCCTTAATTTTGCCCCAACTGTTGTTTCGGCTGAAGAGGGAGTCCAGGTTAGAAACGTAGATTTATCAGTTAATCTAGAAATTTTAAGTTATAATATAATTTCAAAATAATAAAAAAACTGCCGATTTCTCTTAACAAAATATAAAAAGGGGATCGGCATTTTTGATAAAAAGGAGTATAAAATGAATATTATTCTAGCCTCTCAATCCCCAAGAAGAAGAGAATTATTAAAAAAATTAAATATTTCTTTCTCAACTAGGAATATTGATATCTCTGAAGAAATATATAAAGAAGAGAAGCCTCAGGAATATGTTTTACGTATGGCAGAAACCAAAGCAGCAGAAGGTGCTATTTCAGAAAAAGATTCTCTAGTTATTGGCGCAGATACAATTGTTTGTATTGATGATGAAATACTTGGAAAACCCAAAGACAAAGAAGATGCTGCAAGAATCCTAAATAAAATCAAGGGCAGAAAACATTTCGTGTACACGGGCGTATCATTAAATATCAATACAGGAGAGAAAGTAGTATCATTTATAGAAAAAACAGAAGTATTTTTTGCTGAAATGACGGATAAAGAAATCTTTGATTATATCGAAACTGGAGAACCTATGGATAAAGCCGGAGCTTACGGTATTCAAGATCAAGGTGCTTTATTTGTAAAAAGTATTAGTGGAGATTTCTATAATGTAATGGGACTGCCTTTACGTAGAATATATGAGGAACTAAATATTCTAATAGAGGGTGAAGAAATTGAAAACACAAAAAAAGAAGCATCTAACAATGAAGGAATATCCTTCTGAAAGCAAACCTATTGAAAGAATGCTAATAAATGGCATAAACTCATTAAATAATAATGAAATATTAGCTATTTTAATAAATTCTGGAACTAGAAAGAAAACGGCGTTACAATTAGCAACAGAAATACTTGCAAATAAAACTTTAAATGAACTCAAAGAAATATCACCAGAAGAACTTAAATTTATTGAAGGAATAGGGGACGTAAAAGCAGCAAGAATTATTGCGGCCATGGAGCTATCGAAAAGAATAAAAAATGAGAAAATTGAAGAAAGTCCTTATATATCTTGTCCCCAGGATGTAGTAAACTTAGTAATGGAAGATATGAAAAGTTATGATAGAGAATATTTTAAGGCAATCCTTTTAAACACAAAAAACAGGGTTCTTGGGATAGAGACCATTTCTATAGGTAGCCTTAACAGTTCGCTTGCCCATCCCAGAGAAATATATAAAAATGCCATTAAAAGAAGTGCTGCATCAATTATTTTAATTCACAATCACCCAAGCGGTGATCCAGAACCGAGCCGAGAAGATATTCAACTTACAAAAGAGTTAATAAAAGTTAGCGAATTATTAAAAATTAAAATCTTTGATCATGTTATAATAGGGAATGGACGCTATTTTAGTATGAAAGAAAATAATATTTTTTAGAATGGAGAGAAATTGATGTTAGGTTATAGAGATATAGGTATAGATTTGGGAACAGCAAATTCCTTAGTATATTTAAAAGGTAAAGGTATAGTTTTAAGAGAGCCTTCTGTGGTTGCTGTGAATCTTGATAATAACAAAATACTTGCAGTAGGAACAGAAGCTCAAAAAATGATAGGAAGAACTCCTGGTAATATCGTAGCAATTCGTCCTATGAAGGATGGTGTTATTGCAGATTTTGATACTACTTATAATATGATTAAGTATTTCCTTAAACAAGTGCCTGAAATTTCTGGTTTCCTTGCTAAAAAAAGAGTAGTTATTTGTGTTCCAGCAGATGTTACTTCTGTTGAGGAAAGAGCAGTTAAAGAGGCTGCTATCCAAGCAGGTGCTGCTGAAGCCTATATCGTTGAAGAACCAATGGCAGCAGCTATAGGATCTAATCTTCCAGTTGAAGAGCCTACAGGGAGCATGATTGTAGACATTGGTGGAGGTACTACTGATGTAGCGGTTATTTCTTTAGGTGGAATAGTAGCTAGTAAATCTATAAGAACTGCTGGCGATGAACTTAATGTTGCAATAATTAATTATGTAAAAAAACAATATAGTTTGATGATAGGTGAAGTAACTGCCGAACAAATAAAAGTGTCTCTTGGTAGTGCCCACTTAATGAATGAAGGGAGAACTTTTAGAGTAAAAGGAAGAGATATGGTTTCTGGCCTTCCTAAGAACATAGAAATAACTGAAGAAGAAATTTACTACGCTCTTAAAGAAACTGTTATGAAAATTATTGAAGCAATAAAATCATGTCTTGAAAAAACACCTCCAGAGCTTTCTTCAGATATTATGGATCGAGGGATTGTGCTTGCAGGGGGTGGAGCACTCTTAAGAGGTTTAGATCTGCTTATTTCCGAGCATACGGGAATACCTGTTTTTGTGGCAGAGGACCCATTATCTGCAGTGGTAATTGGTACAAGCAAAATTATTGAAAATATTGATAAACTGAAAGGTATTGTTACTACTAAGAAAAGGTATGGCAGGAGATAATAATGGATAAAAAAAAGATATTGAAGTTTACAGCTGTAATTCTTATCTTTTTTGTGGTTTTAAGTGTCGTTGGTATATTAACAGCAAGAGAGAAAAACTCATTGAATTTTCTGGAAAGGGGTGTTCGGATAATATCATATCCCTTCCAGATATTGTTTGACGCCGCCTCAGAAAAGACAAAATTGTTATTTATGGATATAGGAGAATTAGCAGAATTAAGAGAAGAGAATACAACCTTAAAAAAAGAAATAAGTATGTCGAGATATGAAATTGATTTAATAAAAAAAGAACGTGAAGAGAATAAAAGACTTAGAAGCCTTTTGGGCTATAAAGAAGGAACTGACGAATATTTTGATCTTGCAGTGGGGAAAATTATAGGACAGAGTCATAATAATTGGATAAGAAGTATGTTCGTTGATTTAGGTAGTGAAGATGGAATAGAAAAAGATATGGTTGTATTAAATCATCAAGGTTTAATAGGTAAGATAATTAATGTTTCGTCAAAAAGTTCAGAAATTTTATTGATTCTTGATAGTGATTCAGGAGTAGGAGCAAGGCTTGCACAAAACAGAAAAACTATTGGTGTAGTTCAGGGGCAGGGTGTTGATAAGAAAAATTTATTTTTTGTGCATCTCCCGAAAGAAATGATAATTAATATTGGTGATGACGTAATTACTTCTGGATTAGATGACTTTTTTCCACCTGAGCTTAATATAGGAATAGTAAAAGAAGTTGTTGAGACTCAAAGAGGGTTTACAAAAACGGCTGTTATTGAAACAAGTGTTGATTTTGATAGTTTAGAGGAAGTCTTTATTATAAAGAATTTTGATAAAGAAAAATTTGTATTTAATCTTGAAACAGAAGATGAGGAAGAGAAGGAATAAACATTGTTTGAATTAGTAGTAATTATTATTTCATTTTTAGGATTAATATTGCAAAGCTCCTATTTTGACTACTTTTCTTTATTAGGAGTAAAACCGGATATAGTTCTTGTTTGTATATTTTTCTATGGAATTTTTAAAGGTCCTGTAAAAGGTGGTGCCATAGGAGCATTTGTTGGACTTATTGAGGATTTCTTCGTCGGATCTTTTATAGGCCCGATGTTGTTATTAAGACTTTTATTAGGAGTATCTATTGGTTATTTTAGTAGAAATATATACAAAGAAAGTATCATAATTCCTATGTTGTTATTGATTATTGCTACCTTTTTTTCCAATGCTTATCTTTGGATCTTCAACTCATTATTGAAAAATTATATTTCCTGGATGTATTACGTAAAGGTTTCCATTCTTCAATCAGCATATAATATGATTTTCATGCCTTTTTTCTACCTATTAAAAAGAAAAGTTTTATCGAAAGAAAATAGAGGTTGAAATGAATTTAAAAATAAGGGAAGAATTAAAAAACAATTTATTAATATTAAAAATTTTATATTTCTTTGTATTTGCAGTCTTATTTGGTACTCTATTTAAGATGCAGATTTTGGATTCAGAAATTTATCAAACTAGAGCCGATTCTAACAGAATGAGACTAGTGGGTATTCAAGGGCCTAGAGGGGATATAATTACAAGTGATGGAGAAGTTTTGGTTAGGGATTATCCTTCTTTTGAAGTCTCTTTAACCTATATGGATGTTGTTGGAGCAGATGAGTCTTTAAAGACTCTAGTAGAGATCTTAAATGATCCCGAAATAACAATCGAATCACTTAGAGAGAAAATTGATGAGAATATTTATCGCTCCTATGAGCCTATAATTATAAAAAGGGGACTTTCTATTGAGGAAGTTTCTAAAATTGAAGCTAGAAAAAGCGAAATACCAGGTGTCAGGATTATTGAGTCACCAGTAAGAAAGAATCTTTATCCAGGAATTGCTTCTCATATTTTAGGGTTTACAAGTGAAATCAGCTCAGAACTTGGGCAACCGGGTTATGAAAATTATAGACTTGGAGACTTAATCGGTAAATTTGGTGTAGAAAAACAATACGAATTGTTTTTGAGAGGCGTTGATGGATATCAACAAGTAGAGGTTAATGCAAAGAATCGACCTGTAGGATTTGTAGATACGAAAGAAGCTATCACGGGGAACAATGTAGTTCTTACCATAAATTTTAAATTACAGAAATTACTTGATGAAAGCTTTGATGAACTTTTGGAGACTTTGCAAAAAAATCCTAGAACTGCTTATGCAGAACAAGGTGCAATTGTTCTTATGGAAGTTAAAACTGGAAAAATTCTTGCTATGTCATCTAGGCCAAATGATCCTGTAAGGTATCAAAATAAAGTAATTCAGGGAAGATATATCCCGGGATCTACTTATAAAATGATTACTGGGTTAGCAGCTTTGGAGTATGCTAAAATTAATCCTTTAGAAATTATTGTAAACAATGGTGCCTATTGGGAACCGCCATATATTAAATCTATTGCACCTCGTGGACCTTACAATTACTATAGTGCTATAGCTCGTTCAGATAACGTATATTTTCAAGAAATGGGAAGAAGAGCAGGTATAGATAACATCTCTAAAATTGGGGAAGAATTTGGTCTTCATCTTCCAACGGGTATAGATCTTCCTTATGAAAGCACTGGTGAATCAGTATTTCAAGGATTACCTAATGCTGAAAAAAGAGAAGAATATTTTAACTGGTCTAGGGGAGTAACGAACAACAGATATGAAAAAAGACTAGCAGATATGGAACTTGAGTATGAACAAAAAATTGCAGCTGCAGCTAGTGAAGATGAATTGAAGAAATTAGAACGTGAAAAAACTAGGGATACAAATATATTAAAAGCACAGTGGCAAATTGATCTAAATTGGAACACATCCTGGCATGCTGCGGATACTTTTAACGTTTCTATTGGGCAGGGAAGGCAGAATTATACTCCGATACAGTTAGTATCATATGTAGCTCAACTAGCTAATGATGGTGTTAGAATGAGACCTTATGTAGTAGAAAAGATTGTCTCAGCAGATGGTCAAATTTTACAAGAGTATTATCCTGAAGTTGCAGGAACGACAACAGTATCTCAAGATTCCAGGGAAAAAACAATTAAAGGAATGATTCAGGCTACAGAACCAAGAGGAACTGCTTATAGTGCTTTTGCTAATTTCCCTTCGAATATAAAAGTAGCAGCTAAAACGGGTACTGCTCAAAGAGAAATAAATATAGAGAGTACTGATGCAAATGGGGAAACAGTAGTTACTAAAGTTTTTCAAAGTGATGGTTTATTTACTGCATTTGCTCCCGCCGACGACCCAGAGATAGTTTTTTTTGGCATCGTAGAAGCTGGTAATAGTGGAAGTGGTTCTGCAGGGAAAATTGCAAAGATTTTATTTGAAGAATATTTTGGAATAGGTAAAGCTGGAGAGTGAGAAAATGAAGGCCGTTAAACTAAAAGGCACAGCAGAAGGATTGTATTTGATTGCCGATATGAGTTATGATAAGGGAAAAGTTGAAATTGACTTAAGAGATATTTTAAAGGAAGCAGAAAAGTTTCTTGGAAGCTCAAGAGAAGTTTTTGTATTTATTGAAAATTCTGTTCAAGAGGATGATGATATGGGTTTTATAGAAAACCTTTTAGGGTCTTTAGGAATACAAATTAATAAAAGTAAACTTAATAATCATAAAGATTTTAAAATGGCGCAAGAACATCAAAAAGATATCTATACAGAAGGTAATACTCTTCTTATAAGAAAAAATATTAGGTCGGGTCAAAAAATTGAACATAAGGGAACAGTAGTAGTAATTGGTGATGTTAACCCAGGAGCAGAAATAAAAGCACTGGGACATGTTATTATTATTGGCAGTCTTAAGGGAAATGTTCATGCTGGCGCTGGTGGGGATGAAAATGCTATAATTTATGCAAATAAGTTTTCGCCTAATATCATTAAGATAGCTGGATTAATAGCAAAGGCTCCAGAAAATACAAAAGATATTGAATTGGAAGCAGAAATAGCACGGATATATAAAAATCATATTATGATAGAAAATATTTAACAGGGGGTTAATCAATGGGAGAAGTAATTGTAATAACGTCTGGTAAAGGTGGAGTAGGTAAAACCACAACAACAGCAAACATAGGAACGGCACTTGCTAAATTAGACAAAAAAGTAGTATTGGTGGACACAGATATTGGATTAAGAAATCTTGATGTTGTTCTTGGCCTTGAAAACCGTATCGTATATGATATTATCGATGTAGTTAAAGGAAACTGCAGACTTAACCAAGCTTTAATAAAAGACAAAAAACTAGAAGGTTTATGTCTTTTACCAGCAGCACAAACGAAAGATAAAAATGCTATTAGTATAGATGAAATAAAAAAGTTAACTAGTGACTTAAGAGAACTTTTTGATTATGTTATTATTGATTGTCCTGCAGGAATTGAGCAAGGTTTTAAAAACGCAATTGCTGGAGCTGACAGAGCTATTGTAGTAGCTACTCCTGAAGTATCTTCCGTTAGAGATGCAGACAGAATAATTGGTTTATTGGAAGCAAATGAAATTCCAGAAACTAGGTTGATTATAAATCGTTTAAGACCTCAGATGGTAAAACAAGGTGATATGATGGATATTGAAGATATATTAGATATTCTTTCTATCAAATTGATTGGTGTAATACCTGAAGATGAATTTATTATTGTATCAACAAACCGTGGGGAACCGGCTGTTAACAATCCAGATTCTATGGCTGGTAAAGCATACTTAAACACGGCAAGAAGAATCACTGGAGAAGAAGATGTACCTTTCCTTAATCTTGAGGTCGTCGAAAGTTTTATGGATAAGATTTTAAAAATATTTAAAAAATAAAGGGAGGATTATATGGGTTTCTTTGATTTCTTTAAAAAAAGCAATAAAAATAAGGCAAGCAAGAATATTGCTAAGGATCGTTTAAAGCTAGTTCTTGTTCATGATAGAGCCAGTATGTCCCCTGAAGTAATGGAAGCTCTTAGGGCGGAATTGATTCAGGTTATTAGCAAATATTTGGATGTTGATAGTAAAAATATCGAAATGGAATTAAATGATAACAATAATCAGGCAACTTTGGTTGCAAATATTCCAATACATCAAATAAAGAGAAAGAAAAATGTTTGAATTCTATATAAAACGATTAAAAGAGCTGGATTTTATTATAATCGCAGCTCTTGCTATTCTCCTTACTATAAGTGTAATAATTATTGATAGTGCAACATTACATTTAGCTACTGATTTATCCAAGAAACAAATTATTAATATTTTTGTTGGAATTTTTGCTGGAAGTTTTTTATTAAGATATGACTATGGAGCATACAAAAAATATACCCTTCCTTTATATTTATTCATGATTATTGGATTGATTCTTGTACCTATTTTTGCTCCTGAAATAAAAGGGGCAAAGTCTTGGATTAATATCCCAATTTTTGGGAGTTTACAATTTTCAGAGCTATGCAAAATTATCTATATTCTAACCTATGCAAAATTTCTTAATGATCGAAGAAATGAACTAAACACATTAAGAGATTTGCTTCCCCATTTTGCCTTCTTAGCACCAATTGTTTTTTTAATTCTTTTACAACCGGACTTTGGAACAGCTCTCGTATTTATAGCAATAATGTTTGGCATGTTGATTGCTGCAGGGGCAAATAAAAAGATAATGTTTTCAATTTTCGGTGGTGGAACAGGAGCTATTATTGCTTGGCTTTTGGCTCACTTACATTTTGATGTATGGTTTCCTATTAAAGGTTATCAGCTTAATAGAATTTTAGTTGTTCTTGATAGTAATTTTGATGTAAGGGGTGCTGGATGGAATCAACTACAATCAAAGATAGCTATTGGAAATGGTGGTTTTTTTGGCAAAGGATTTAAAGAAGGAACCCAAAGTATGGGTGAGTTTTTGCCAGAACAGTGGACAGATTTTATTTTTGCAGTACTTTCTGAAGAAATGGGTTTTATAGGAGCAGGAGCAACTTTAATACTACTTTTTATTATAATTTTTAGAGGTATTAAGATTGCTTCGATTTCCCACGATTATTATGGTGGACTAGTTGCTGCTGGTATTGTAACAATGTTTTTATTTCATATTTTAGAAAATGTTGGAATGAATATGGGTTTAATGCCAATTACAGGGATTCCTCTTCCTTTTGTCAGTTATGGTGGAAGCGCGATGCTGGCTAATATGATCGGAATATCTTTCTTGCAAAATGTATATATTAACAAAGAAAAGGTAGTTTTCTAGACGCTGAAGATTCGGCGTCTTTTTTAATGCAAATTTAAATATTTATTTCTTTGTTAAATTAATGTAAAATAGGTTGGGTTGATAAATTTGAAAGGGGATTCTAATGGATTACAAAGTTGCAATTTTTACTTTCATTGGCGGACTTGGTTTTTTCCTTTATGGTATAAAGTCAATGTCTGAAGGTCTTCAGGCAGTAGCCGGAGATAAAATGAGAGTGTTTCTTGAAAAGGGCACTAAAACTCCTTTAAGAGGTGTTTTTACCGGTGCACTTGTAACAGCGTTAATTCAATCCAGTAGTGGAACAACGGTCTTAGCCGTTGGTTTAGTTAATGCCGGTTTGATGACTTTAAGACAATCAATTGGTGTAATTATGGGTGCAAATATTGGTACTACTATTACGGCATATTTGATTGGTTTCAATTTAAAAGATTATGCTCTTCCTATAATTGGGATAAGTGTAATAATGCAGTTTTTTATTAAGTCCAAAAAAATAAATAATATCGGTAAATCAATGCTAGGTTTTGGCTTACTTTTTTATGGTATGGATGTAATGGGTTCAGGTATGAAACCTCTTAGAGATTCGGAGTTTTTTATCAGCTTGATGCTAAATGTTGAAAGTAATGCATTTTTAGGTGTTTTTGTTGGTACTATATTTACAGCTATTGTACAGAGTAGTAGTGCTACAATTGGTATTCTTCAGGAATTAGCCTATCAAGGTGTAATCACTTATCAACAAGCGGTCCCCATACTTTTTGGTGATAACATTGGTACAACAGTAACAGCCCTTTTGGCAGGTTTAGGTGCAAGTGTAGCTGCAAGAAGAGCTTCTTTTGTCCATTTTATGTTTAATGTTATTGGTACAGTAATTTTTATTCCCCTATTTTTATTTGGTTTATTTATTCCCGCAGTGGAAATAATTACTAATGCGTTAGGAACTGTATTTGATGGCCTACTAGTTTGGGATAATCTTAATGTAAAGATGCAGATAGCTCAAACTCATGGTGTTTTTAATATTACTAATACTTTAATTCAACTTCCTTTTGTTGCTTTACTTGCAAAATTTGTTGCAAAAATTATTCCAGGAGAAGAGGATGAAGAAATTTACAGACCTAAATATCTTGAGCCAAGGCTTTTAGGAAATCTTCCCGTAGCATTGTCTAATGCTAAGCATGAAACAGAAAAAATGGGTGAGATATCCCTAAAATGTTTTGATCTTTCTATGGAATATTTGTTTAATAAAGAAATTAGGACAGCAACGAAGGCAAAAAATGCAGAAGATACTCTTGACTCCTTAGAAAGTCAGATAACTCAATATGTACTAAAAGCTACTATACAGAACCCGTCTTCAGATGAAGAACTTTCCAGCAAAAGCTATAAGATTTTGCAGATTGTTGGTGACCTTGAGAGGATTGGAGATCATTCATATAATATAATTGAGGCTACAGAATATATTTTAAATTACAATATTGATATTTCAGAAAATGCAATGACCGAATTGAAAGAAATGATAGATAGAGTTAGAGATAGTATTGAAAAAGCTTTGATTGTATTCGATACAGGAGACAAAAAATTAGCTTATAGTGTTATTGAGAATGATGATGTTATTGATGAAATGGAAAAAAACTTGAGAAAAAGTCACATTGTTAGACTAAATGAAGGATTTTGTAACGGTAATGCAAATGCAATTTATCTTGATATTCTAAGTAACCTTGAAAGAATTGGAGATCATGCAGTAAATATAGCAGAATATACTTTAGAATCAAAAAGAAGCCAGAATGAATAATCTGGCTTCTTTTTTTATTCTTTTTCAGAGAAGCAAATACCAATTAATCCGGGTCCAACATGAACACCAAGAGCGGAAGTGATATCAAAGACAGAAACATTTTTTATTTTCTGAGCAAAATATTCACGTATTTCCTTGGCTTCTTCGATTACATTTCCATGAAGAACACTTAAGGAAACATTTTTACCAGAAATTTCTTTATCGACAAGATCAGTTATTGCCTTCAAAGATTTTTTTCTTCCCCGAACTTTTTCTACGGTGTAATAAACGCCCTCTTTATTTATTGAGATAATGGGTTTGAAGTTTAGCAAGTCTCCCAAACCACCCTCAATCTTACCGATTCTTCCACCTTTCCTAAGGTATTCTAGAGTTTTTACAACAAAATATACCTTTGTCTTTTCTTTAAGTCTAACAATTGTATCAATAATATTTTGTAGAGGATCTGAGTTTTCAATCATATTTGCCGCTCTTAAAACTAAAAACCCTAGTCCCATGGAAATTGAATTAGAATCGATAACCTCTAGTTTAATACCTATTTCTTCCGCATTCTTTTTTAGGCTATAAACCATTTCGTATGTTCCGCTTAATCCTTTAGAAATATGAATTGCCAATGCATGAGTGTATCCTTCTTCTTTTAGACGCTCAAGAAGATTTACTGCCCGTCCCAAATTAGGCATTGAAGTTTTTGGGACTTCCTTTTCGATAATTTCATAGATTTCATTGGTTTTAAGATCTTCCCCATCATCCTGGTAGGTTTTTTCTGTAGTTGATATCTGCAAAGGAAGAATATGAATATTATACTTTGCAATATCCTCTGCTGGAAGGTTACAGGAAGAGTCTGTAATTAGCGCAATTTTAATGGTAATTACCCCCTTTTTAGTTATTATTTCATACATTAATATATTATTCAATATTTAGAAATATTATGTTTATTGAAAAAAAGTAAAGGTATCTGTATAATAAAGGGAACATAGGTGGTGAATAAAATATGGTTGAAGTAATGAATCTTAACAGACTCAAAGAAGGCGTAGTAGCAGAGATTGTTGAAGCCGAAGAAACCTTGTTCCATCTTTTAGGAATTACAAAAGGAATGTCGGTTATTGTTTTACAAAAAACTGTAGATTGGCTTATTCAGGTTGGTTCTGACCAGCTTTTTTTGAAAGAAGATGTTGTAAGTAAAATAAAGGTAAAAACAGTAAATGTATAAATAAACTATATAAAAGAAGCCTCATCCTAGGATGGGGCTTCTGCTTTTATAAGTAATAGCTTTTTATTAAATAATTTTTCAAATTCAAAAGCGCTTTTAAGTCCCGCTGATATTTCCAAAGAGATATCATCTTCTGACTCTAAGGCGATAGTAAAAGTATCTTTGTTATCCTCAAGTTTAAAAAGTTTTTTTATATTGCCTTCTTCTCTTCTATCTAGGTTTTCTGCAATTCTTAAAAGGAGACTCAGTATGTTAATAAGAGTAATATCTTCTTTATTTAAAATATTTTTATAGTTATTGTAGTTTAGCCTGTAATTTTTATTCCGATGTTTTCCGGTAATAGCAGATAGAATTAATAATTCTCTGTGATTGAATCCATCTAAAGAAGAATTCAGAATTAAGTAACTAGAATGCTTGTGATGAGAATAATAGTCTATATAGATACCTATATCATGAAGATAAGATGCATAGTGCAAGAAGTCCAAACTTGAAGTGTCTAATTTATGCAAACCAGATGTAACCAAAAAAAGTTCTTCCGCTAGTTTTTTTACATTTCTTGCATGTTTTTTGTTCACATCATAATTAAACATTAGGTTTTTAATACTTTCTTTACGGACACTTTTTAAAACCGGTTCTTTTTTTCTTCTTAAAAGGTGTTCAAAAAACAATCCTTCTCGCAATCCATTACCACTAATAATAATTTTACTTGGTTTACATGCTTTTATTATAAGGTTTAGTATTTTTAAACCAGGAACAATTATATCTGTTCTTGATTTATCAAGACCATTAACTTTATTAAGTTCAGTGATCTTTTTTTTAGTAACAATATCTATTGTTTTCTTACCGTTCTCAAGTGAAATTTCAAGGTTGTGAAGCTTATCAACTGGATATGAAGAATTTCTTTTGTAAATTTTTGCAAAAGAACGAATTGTTCCTCCTAAGCCAACTAATGGTATTCCGGTAACATTAAGCCAAGGAATTTCAGCAAGTTTCTTTGTAAGTTCTTCCTCTTTATTTTCATAAGTTACAGAACCAAAGTTTAAACTTATTGAATTTTGCAGTTTCCTGTCTTTTATATAGGAAATTTCAGTACTTCCTCCACCAATATCAGCAATAAAAAATGTATCTTCGCTTATAGTATTGACTACACCTAAATAACCTAAAAAAGCCTCTCTTTCCCCAGAAATAACTTCAAAATCCCAATCGAATTCTTCTTTTATTCTTTCAAGAAAAACATCTTTGTTATTAGCATTGCGAACGGCAGCTGTTGCAGTTAGAATAATTTTTTCAATTTGATGAGACTCAATCAAATCTCTGAAAAGCCTTAGAGTCTTCATGGTTCTTTCCATAGGGTTTTCCTTTAACAAGTTATCTTTATAAAGATCTTCTCCAAGGCGAACCATTTCTTTTTCTTGTTCAATTAATTTATAATGTTTTCCTTTTTGAATAAGTAAAATTATAAGCCTAATTGAGTTTGATCCTAGATCAATAATAGCTATTTTTTCTTTTTTATTTTTCATTTAAATATCCTCTTTACTTTTTGGAATAAAAGTTTTTGCATTCTTTTTCTTTATTGGCTTTAATACTTTTTGGATGAAATAGTCCTGAACACTAAATCTTCCTTCTAGAGAGGTATCTTTTATATAGCTACCATCAGACAACATAATTTTTCCTTTTACATTATCTTTAATACTACCCTGAAGAATCTCCCAAAGTTCTTTTTTTAGTTCTTTTTCCAACACTGGGAAGAAAGTTTCAACTCTCCGGTCAAGATTTCTGGTCATTAAGTCTGCACTTGAAAGGAAAAATTGTTCATCACCATTATTATAAAACCAAAAAATCCTACTATGTTCTAAAAAACGGCCAACTATACTTTTTACCGTGATATTCTCACTAATTCCTGGTATTCCAGGTATTAAAGAACAAATTCCTCTTATTATTAAATATACCTTAACGCCATTTTGTGAAGCTTGATATAATAAATTAATAATATCTGGATCTACAAGAGAATTTATTTTAATTATTATTTCAGATTTTTTACCTTTTCTAGCAAATTCAATTTCCTTATTTATCAGCATTTCAATAGTATTTCTAAATGAAATCGGTGCAAGTACGATTCTATCTAGATTTTCTATTTCAGAATACCCACTAAGCATATTAAAAATTTTTGATGCATCTTGTCCAAATCGTTCATTTGCAGTAAACATACCGATATCAGTATAAAGCTTAGCTGTTATATCATTGTAATTCCCTGTAGCCATGTGAACATATCTTTTAATATTATTACCTTCTTTTCTTAAAATCAGGGTAATTTTACTATGCGTTTTTAAACCAACTAACCCATAGATTACGTGGCATCCAGCTTTTTCCAATCTTCTTGCCCATATAATATTGTTTTCTTCATCAAAACGAGCTTTAAGTTCTACTAAAACAGTAACTTGCTTTCCATTCTCGGCTGCACTGATTAAAGATTTAATAACAGGGGAATTGCCACTTACTCTATAGAGTGTCTGTTTTATTGCCATTACCTTAGGATCTTTAGCTGCTTGATTAATAAAATCGAGAACAGGTGAAAAAGAGTCGTAGGGATGATGAAGCAAAATGTCTTGCTCTTTTATAACAGAAAAAATATTTCTTCCCTTGAAAACTTCTTTATTAACAGGGGTGAATTTTGGATCTTTATGTTTATCAAAGCCTGGCAGGCTGTATAGACCATTTATAAAATTTAAATTAAGGGGTCCATTATGATAGTAGACGTCTCTTTGATGAATACCTAATTCATTAGTAAGATAATTGCAAAGTTCATTTTCCGCATCTTTTCCTACCTCAAGCTTTACTGCTTGTCCCCACTTTCTTTGTTTAATTGAAACTTCTATTTCTCTTAAAAGATCCTCGGCTTCTTCTTCTTCGATAGTCAGGTCTGCATTTCTAATAATTCTATATGGATTGACAGAAAGAATAGAATGCCCTAAAAATAAATCTTCAATATACATGTTAATAAGATCCTCAAGGAGAAAAATCCTAAAAATCCTGTTTTTATTCGGTAAATAGATCATTCTTGGTAATATAGATGGAATTTGTACTGTTGCAAAAAACTTCTCGGATTCTGGCTCATTTTTTTTCAGAAATACTCCTAAATTAAGAGTTTTATCTTGAATATGAGGGAAGGGTCTACTACAGTCAACAGCATGGGGAGTAAGAACAGGGAAAACCATATCAATAAAATATTTATAAAGGTAACTTTTTTCATCTTCAGTAAGTGTTTCTTTGTTTGGAAAATGGATTTCGGTTTTTTCAAGTTCTGGAAGAATTTCTTTTTGATAAAGTTTATATAATTCCTCACTTAGTTCTTGGGCTTTTATAGAAATAGCCTTTAACTGATGCTTAGGGTTAAGTCCAGAGGGATCGACTTTTGTGTACCCGGCATTTACTAAGTCTTTTAAGGAACCAACTCGAACATTAAAAAACTCGTCAAAATTTGAGCAGAAAATTGCAAGAAACTTTATTCTCTCCATTAGAGGATTTTCTTTGTTTTTTGCTTCATCAAGAACTCTTTTATTAAACTCCAGCCAACTGAGCTCTCGGTTTATATATAAATCTTTATTCATAATTTAACAGTCCTTTAATTATTAATTCTGGCATAACTCCAAAAACTTCTGCAAAAAAAGAGGCGTTCTTTTTAAACATCCATTCCTCAAGGGTTGTGTCCTCTCTAGAGTAAGCGGTTATAATAAATTCCTTTTTTGAAAAATTTATTTCTATATTTTCAATTTTACTTTTATGACTACGATCAAGAGCATCAGCAATCTTTATTATTGCAATAAGTTTTGCAGAAATTATTTTGTCTTCTTCTGTCATTTTGTCTAGGACATATGAGTTTTCTCTAGGAGTTGAATTGCCTTGATATTTTGCACAAGCTGAAACAATTTTCAGATCATTTTCAGATACGCCAACTAAATCTAGAGCTTCTATTATATCTGCAGAATATTTATAGTGGTTTTCGTAGCTTAGAAACTTTCCAGTATCATATAATATACAAGCAAGTTGAAGAATAAGCTTTTCTCTGTTCCCGATCCCATGATAATCTTTGATTGCATCAAAAATTTCTATTGAAAATTTTTCAATTTCTCTAGAGTGTTTTTTATCATATTTAAATCTTTTAGCAATATGTCTTGCTGATGAAAGAATGTCATTATAGTCAACCTTTTGAGCATCTGGATTAAAGGTTTTCTCGAGTAAGTTATATAGAAGACCTTCTCTAAGTGTAACATCAGTTATATAGATACCAGAACTTATAGTAAGATCCAAAAAACCTTTAACTAAAACTAAAGAGGGGAAGAAGAGATCGATTTCCTCCTCGTTAAGATTATACTTTTTCATTACCTCTAAAGGCGACATATATTTAATTTCTTCATAAGACTTTAAAAAAGATTCTCTTGATACATAGGAAAGTTTTGGGTATAACTTTTCTGGTTTACATAAAGTGGAAACAAAATGTGCATTATTCCCAAATATAAAAAACCTTAAAATTCTTTTATGTGGTCCGAAATTAATAATTCTATCAATATTACTTGAGGTAAATTCCTCCAAAAGAAGTGAATAACTTGTATTTTCATTTTCTAGTTCACAGGTTTCTTCGTAAAGACGCAATGCACCCATGTTGAGATTTTGGCTAAAAGTAAGTTTGTTTTTACTGTAAATCGAAACTGAAATACTTCCTGATCCAAGATCTAAGAAAAGACTACTGGTAGTTGCAAAATCTTCAAGAAGAAAGTAGTTGTTTCGAATTGATTTAAAAGTTAAATAACGCTCTTCAGCATTTGTTAGTATTCTTACATGTAGTCCAGTTGTAATCATTATTTTATCAAGTATAAATAATTTATTTTTTGCTTCTCTTATTGCACTGGTTGCAATAACATCAAAGTCGGAAATTCTATATTCAGAGAGTAGTTTTTTTAATTTGTTTAAAATGCTGCAAACTTCCATTACCATTGGAACACTAATAAATCCTTTAGAAAAACTTTCTCTTGCAAGATTGATAGGGTAATTCGTTTTTTCAATTACTTTAAAATCCTTTTCATTAATAGCCTCAGCCACTAACATTTTTATTGAATGAGAACCAATAGTTATTACAGAAAAAAGAGAACTTTTATTTTTCAACACATAATCACCCCTAAAAAATTCTTATTAAACTATCTTAACCAATTTTTGTTAAAATTATATAAAGAATTGACTTTATTATTTAAAAATCTATAATTTTTAGTTAGAGGTCAAACAAATATGAATTGGTAACGGAGGATTAATAATGCAGGAAAAATATAACCCAAGAGCAATAGAACAAAAATGGCAAGACAAATGGAAAGAAGAAAAAGTATATCAGGCACAAGATAATGATCCGAGAGAAAAGTATTATTGTCTTGAAATGTTTCCTTATCCTTCTGGAAATTTACACATGGGACATGTTAGGAATTATTCAATAGGAGATGTTATTGCAAGATACAAGAGCATGCAAGGTTATAATGTTCTTCATCCAATGGGGTGGGATTCTTTTGGGCTGCCTGCAGAAAATGCTGCAATAAAACATGGTGCACGTCCAGACATTTGGACTAACCAAAACATTGAAAATATGGCTGAACAATTAAAAAGCATGGGTATTAGTTATGATTGGGACAGAGAGCTCGCTACAAGCCACTCAGACTACTATAAATGGACTCAGTGGATCTTCCTTCAGCTTTATAAGAATAACCTCGCATATAAGAAGAATGCCATGGTAAACTGGTGTCCTTCCTGTAACACTGTTCTTGCAAATGAACAGGTTGTAGAAGGTGTTTGCGAAAGATGTGATGCAAAGGTTGAGAAAAAAGCTTTGAATCAATGGTTTTTCAAAATTACTGATTATGCCCAAAACTTATTAGACGATCTTGATAAGCTTCCTGGGTGGCCAGAAAAAGTAAAAACAATGCAAAGAAATTGGATTGGTCGTTCAGAAGGAGCAAGGATCAGTTTCCCAATCAAAGATACAAAGAATTCAGTAGAGGTGTATACGACAAGACCGGATACTGTTTTTGGTGTAACTTATTTAGTGCTAGCTCCAGAACATCCATTAGTAGAGGAATTAACTACAGGTACTGAATATGAAAAAGAAGTCAATGCATTTAGAGATAAAGTTTCTAGATTAAGCGAAATAGATAGAACCTCGACTGAGGTTGAAAAAGAAGGCTTATTTATTGGGAGCTATATTATTAATCCATATAATGGAGAAGAAGCACCAATATTAATTGGAAATTATGTTTTAATGGATTATGGTACAGGTGCCGTTATGGGTGTTCCTGCCCATGATACTAGGGACTTTGCTTTTGCAAAAAAATATAATTTGCCAATAAAAGCAGTAATTAGTGCTGATGGAAGCCATGTTGAAGGTTCTGAAATGGCAGAAGCCTATACTGAAGATGGAATTATGATTAATTCTGGTGAATTTAACGGAACAGAAAATAATGAAGGAATAAGAAAAGTAACAGACTTCGGAGTAGGTAAGGGTTTTGCCTCTCATGAAATAAATTTTAGATTAAAAGACTGGTTAATTTCTAGACAGAGATATTGGGGAGCTCCAATTCCAATGATTTATTGTGACGACTGTGGTCCTGTTCCGGTTCCAGAGGAAGATCTTCCGGTAAAGCTTCCAGGGGATGTTGAATTTAGACCTAGCGGAGAATCTCCTTTAAAATATGCAGAGGATTTTGTTCACACAACTTGCCCAACTTGCGGAAAGAAAGCAGTTAGAGAAACGGATACAATGGATACTTTTGTGTGTTCCAGCTGGTATTACTTAAGATATTGTGATCCTCATAATACAGAGATACCTTTTACAAAGGAAAAAACTGATTATTGGATGAATGTAGATCAATACATCGGAGGAGTAGAACATGCGATTCTTCATTTAATGTATGCTCGTTTCTTTACGAAAGTTTTTAAAGATTTTGGATATATCACTGCAGAAGAACCTTTCGAAAACCTTTTAACTCAAGGTATGGTTTTAAAAGATGGAACCAAGATGTCAAAATCAAAGGGCAATGTGGTAAGTCCTGAAGAAATAATTAATAAGTATGGTGCAGATACAGCTAGATTGTTTATTCTTTTTGCGGCTCCTCCAGAAAGAGATCTTGAGTGGAATGACAGAGCTGTTGAAGGTTGCTTCAGGTTTTTAAATAGAGTATGGAGATTGGCTTATTCTTCTAAGGATCTAATTACTAATGTTGAAGGGGAATTGAAAGTCTCCGAATTTAACAAAGCTGATAAAGATTTAATGAGAATAACTCATAGTGCAATTCAAAGAGTAACTAGTGATCTGAGTGAAAGATTTAATTTTAATACTGCAATAAGTAGAATTATGGAACTAGTTAATGCTACCTATGAGTATAAGGATAAAGAAGAAAATATAAATCCCTTAGTTTTAAAAGAAGCTATTGAAACAATAGTAATAACACTTATGCCTTTTTCACCACACATTGCAGAAGAACTATGGGTTGAACTTGGTAAGTCGGAATTTTTAGTAAAAACAAATTGGCCAGTAGTTGTTGAAGAATACCTAACAGTAGATGAGGTAGAGGTAGTTCTTCAGATTAATGGTAAAGTTAGAGATAAAATTAAAGTACCATCAGAGCTTAATAAAGAGGAATTAGAAAAGTTTGCATTAGAAAGCAGCAGAATAAAAGAACTTACAGAAGGAAAAGAAATTAAAAAAGTAATTGTGGTACCTAAAAAAATAGTAAACATAGTATTATAAGAATTTATAAGGCGTGGAAGAAATTCCACGCTTTATTTATATTGTAATTTGGTATATGATAAAATAACTGAAATATAACCTTATGGGGGGTGAGGGACGGCGGATAATGCTGTCCGAATATGTTAACAGGAAAACAAAAAAGATTTTTAAGAGCTATGGCAACTGTTCATGATCCGATAGTCCAAGTAGGCAAAAACGGAGTTACCGATAGTGTACTTTTCTCTCTGAACGAAGCTTTAGAAGCAAGGGAAATCGTTAAGATTAAAGTATTGAAAAATTATCTAGAAGAAACAAAAATAGTTGCTCAAGAATTAAGCGAAAAAACCAATTCTTATTTGGTTCAAGTTGTAGGAAGAAATATTGTTCTTTATAGGGCTAATCAGGAAAAACCAGAGATAGTTCTTCCAGAGTAGATGGTGAGAAAATGAGAGAAAAACATATAGATTTAATAAAGGAAGCTAATCGAATTGTTGTTAAAGTGGGCACTAGCTCTCTTACTCATGAAACGGGAAAGTTAAATATAGAAATGATAGAAAAACTATGTCGTCAAATAGTGAATATTCATTTCTCTGGTAAAGAAGTACTTTTGGTTACCTCTGGAGCAGTTGGAGCAGGACTTAGTAAGCTTGGCTATCTAGAGAAACCAAAATCAATTCCAGAAAAACAGGCAGCAGCAGCCGTAGGACAAGGAATACTAATGCATGTTTATGAAAAAATATTTTCTGAATATGGAGAAACAGTAGCCCAATTATTATTAACTAAAGATGATTTAAAAAATAGGAACAGATTTTTAAATTCTCGTAATACCTTACTAACTTTACTTAGTAAAAGAGTAATTCCAATTATTAATGAAAATGATACTGTTGTGGTTGAGGAAATAAAATTTGGAGATAATGATACACTAGCAGCCTTAGTAGCAAGTCTTGTGAATGCGGATTTATTGATTTTATTAACTGATATTGATGGATTGTATACTGCCGATCCAAGAAAAACCCCACAGGCCCAGCGCATTTCTGTGGTGTCAGAAATCGATGAAAAGATAACTGCCCTTGCTGGAAAGACAGGAAGCAAATTTGCAAGTGGTGGCATGATTACAAAGATTGAAGCTGGAAAAATAGCAATAAGTGCTGGAATTCCAATGATGATTGCAAATAGTCAGGAAGAAAATATTTTAAACAGACTTATTCAGGGTGAAGACAAAGGTACTCTTTTCCTTCCTCGAGATACTAATCCACATTCACGAAAGAAGTGGATAGGATTTGGTTCGGAAGTTGAAGGTACTCTTATTGTTGATCAAGGATGTAAAGATGCTCTTATTTGTAATGGTAAGAGCCTTTTAGCAAAAGGAATTAAAGAAATACAAGGCAAGTTTGGCAGAGGAAGTGTCGTGAATATTGTAGATGCTTCGGGTGAAGAATTTGCCAGAGGAATTATAAGTTATTCTTCTGAAGAAATGGAAAAACTTAAAGGTCGCCATTCTGAGGATTTTTTTAAAATATTAGGCTATAAAGATACGGATTCGGTAATACACAGGGATAATCTGATTCTGAGATATTAAATAATAGCAGGGAGGTAACTGTTATGCGGGAAGAATTAATTCTAAAAGGAACCCAAGCTAAAGAAGCAGCAAAGACTATTGCTCAGGCATCTGTCATTGAAAAAAATAAGGCTTTATCTGAGATGGCTCTGGCTTTAAAAGACAATATTAATGAAATTATTGAAGCTAATAAGGTTGACTTGGAAAATGGAAAGAATCAAGATCTTACTAAAGCATTTATCGATAGACTTACATTAAATGAAGGACGAATTAAAGATATGGCCCAAGGGTTGCTAGATTTAATTGCTCTTCCTGATCCAGTTGGTGAATCCGACCAAGGATGGATTACTGAAGATGGGATTGAAATCAAGAAGGTTCAGGTTCCCCTTGGAGTAATTGGGATAATATATGAAGCTAGACCAAATGTAACTGCTGATGCTGCTGGTCTATGCCTTAAAGCTGGTAATGCAGTTATTCTTAGAGGAAGTAAAGATGCTATAAATTCTAATAAAAAGATTGTTGAAATCCTACAAAAAGCACTAGAAAAAACAACATTGAACAAATATGTTATACAATTGGTTGAAGATACGGATCGCCAAGCAGCAAATGAAATGATGCAAATGAGTAAATATATCGATGTTCTAATCCCAAGAGGTGGGCAAGGTTTAATAAATGCAGTTTTAGAAAATTCTAAAATACCTGTAATTGAAACTGGTACCGGAAATTGCCATGCTTTTGTGGATGAGTCTGCTGATCTTGAAATGGCTGTAAGTATAATTGAAAATGGGAAAACCCAGCGCCCTGGTGTATGTAATGCATTAGAAACTGTACTGGTTCATCAAAACGTTGCCAAAGATTTTTTACCATTACTTGAAAAAACACTTGAAAAATACCCAGTTGAACTGCGAGGGTGTGCTGAAAGTTCAAAATATTTAAAAAAATCAGTAGTTGCAACGGAAGAAGACTATTTTACAGAGTTTCTTGATTTGATTCTTGCAATTAAAGTAGTCAAAGATATTGATGAAGCCTTAGAACATATAGATAAATATAGTTCAAAGCACTCAGAAGTGATAATAACTGGAAACTATAAAAATAGCAGAAGATTTCAAAAAGAAGTTGATGCTGCAGCCGTTTATGTTAATGCCTCAACAAGATTTACAGATGGAAGTAAATTTGGTTTTGGTGCAGAAATTGGCATATCTACACAAAAACTTCACGCAAGAGGACCAATGGGTGTTTCCCATTTGACGAGTTATAAATATGAAATTTGTGGTAATGGAGAAATAAGATGAAAAAAAATGCCATTGGAATTATGGGTGGGACCTTTGATCCTATCCACTATGGTCATCTCGTTACTGCAGAAGCAGCAAGAGTAGCCTTTGATCTTGAAAAAGTTTTTTTTGTTCCATCAGGAAGACCTCCTCACAAAGAGGATCTTGAGGTCTCTGATCCTGAAGCACGGTTTCTGATGACAGTATTAGCTGTGACTTCAAATAAAGACTTTACAGTTTCAAGAGTTGAAATAGAAAGGCCTGGGAAATCCTTTGCCTATGATACTGTAAAATATTTTAATGAAAAATATCCTGATAAGGATGTATATTTTATAACAGGAGCAGATGCTATAAAAGAAATTTTGAAGTGGCATAAAGTTAATGCTCTCCTTGATCACTGTTATTTTGTTGCAGCTACAAGACCAGGGTATGACCTTGAAGAATTGAAGGCTAGAGAATTAAGCGTTTTGCCTCCAGAAAAATTAGATAAAATATTTACTATAGAGGTAACTGCAATGGCAATTTCTTCAACGGATATAAAAAGGCGAGTAAGGGAAAATAAAACAATAAAATATCTCTTGCCAGAGAGTGTTGAAGCATATGTCTGGAAAGAAGGATTATACTTTGATAAGTAAGTTTGAAATGATGGAAAAATCAGTAAAAAACAGAATAAGCGAAAAAAGGTTTGGACATACAAAAAGAGTTTTGAATACAGCATTAGAATTGGCTGAAATATATAATGTGGATAAAGAAAGAACTAAAATTGCAGCACTTTTACATGATTATGCAAAATATTTCACCCCTATAGAATTGATTAAGATAATACAAGACTCTGGAGGTAAAATAACCGATTTAGAAATTGCAGATCCAGAAATATTACATGGACCAGTAGCGGCTATTTTAGTTAAAGAAGAATTTGAAATTTATGATGAAGAGGTATTGGAAAGTATAAAATATCACACAACAGGCAAAGCCAACCTTTCAACATTAGCCAAAATTATATATCTCGCAGATGCTATCGAACCCTTGAGAGAATATCAAGGAGTAGAAAAGATTAGAAAGAAAGTAAAAGATGATCTTGATCAAGCACTATTGCTTTCTTTAAATATTACTCTTGAATATTTAATAAAAAAGGGTAGACTGATACATCCATTGAGTATAGAAGCTAGAAATTATTTAATATTAGAAAATAAGGAGTGAAGTTTTTGAACAAACTATTTGATACTGTAATTAATGCTATTGAAGAAAAAAAAGGAACAGATATTTCCACCATTGAATTTAAAGATAAAGGTTACATTGCTGATGCCTTTATTATTGCATCGGGAAATAATGATAAACAAACAAAGGCAATTGCGGACTTTGTTGAAGAAGAAATGGAAAAGAAGGGGGAAACGGTTATCCGACGTGAGGGTTACCAACTAGGAAAATGGATTATTCTTGATTATGGATATTTAATGATTCATATTTTCACACCTCAGGAAAGAGAATATTATGATATTGAAAGATTATGGCAAGAATCTAAAAAGTTAATGGGATTTGAGAAAGATGATGTACAATGATCTTGCCTCCGTTTATGATAAATTAATGGAGGATATGCCTTATATAGAATGGGCAGATTTTATTGAAAAAATATTTATAAACGAAAAAATAAATGTGAAAAAGATTCTTGATTTAGGTTCTGGGACTGGGAGTATAAGTTCTCTTTTAAGTCAGAAAGGTTATGATGTAACTAACCTGGATTTTTCAGAAGAAATGCTTGATAAAGCCAAAGAAAAATACAAAGAATTTGGAATAGAAGGTTCTTTTGTTGAAATGGACATAAGAGATATTGAATTTTCTAAAGAATATGATTGTGTTATATCAACTTTTGATACCTTGAACTATTTTATTGAAGAAGAAGAACTTGAAGATATCTTTAAAAGGGTCTTCATTTCCTTAGATAACCAAGGTATTTTTCTCTTTGATTTAAATACTCTTCATAAATTTGAAAAGATACTTGGAAAAGAAATATATACCTATAATACTGAAGAAATAGTATATATATGGGAAAATGAATATAATAAAAATACAGAGATTTTAGAGATAGATTTATCTTTTTTTGTTAAAAAGGAAGAAAATATTTATCAAAGATTTAATGAATATCATGTTCAAAGATTCTATAGTCCAGAAAAAATAAAAATTATGCTTAAAAAAGCTGGGTTTTCATTTGTGAATATTTATCAGGACTTGGAGTTTAAAGAGCCTAGAGAAAAAGGAATTAGAAATTTTTTTGCAGCAGTAAAAAGATAGGAAGAGAAAATAATGGAAAACTATAAATATTTTAAGAATGAAAAATGTGAATATTATCCATGCCATGAAGTTCAAGGAGATTTTTTTAATTGTCTTTTTTGTTACTGTCCTCTTTATTCTTTAGGAGAAGATTGCGGTGGAAATTATAAATGGTCAGAAAAGGGAGTAAAGAATTGTTCTAATTGTAATATCCCCCATACTGAACATGGCTACGAACATATTAGGAATAAAATTGGTGAAGTAATTAAACGAACAAAAAGAAAAAGCTGAGGAAATTATATTCCTCAGCTTTAATTATTCTTTATTTTTGTTTTCTTTTTTGTAGTTGCGAACCTCTTCCCTAACTTCTTCTTCAGAATGATATACTTTATCTGGTCTGTTAGGTCTTGCCATATAAATTATAAAAACTACAAAAACTGCAAAAGCAATATATCCAAACATATGAAAGCTCCTTATACGATAATTTCTAGTTAAGAGAGATTATAGCATATATTTAAGAAATACTGTTTAAAATTATAAAAATAATGATATATATATAGAATATAAAAGAAAGGTGGTTTCTTCATGTTAAAAACAAAGTATTTAGGTTTAGATTTAAAAAGCCCTATCATAGTTGGGGCAAGTGAAATGACTTCTAATGTAGATAAAATTAAGAGGCTCGAAGAAGCTGGAGCAGCTGCAATTGTTACAAAATCTCTTTTTGAAGAAGAAATTATATTAAAAAATAACAAATGGCGGGAAGAAATTTCTCAATATGATGACATTAATGCGGAGATGGGAACAATTTTTCCTGATATGGATGTTGACGCGGCCAAAGAACACCTATATTGGGTTAATAAAACTAAAGAAGCAGTATCTATTCCGGTTATTGCCAGCCTTAATTGCGTAAACAAAGAAGCTTGGATTGAGTATGCTCAGGAATTAGAAAAAGCTGGTGCTGATGCAATTGAAGCCAATATGTATTCATATTCCTTTGGAGTAACTAAGAATCCAGCTGAGATTGAGGACAAGAGAATTAATATACTAAAAGAAATTAAAAAGGTAGTAAACATTCCTGTCTCAGTTAAAATAAGTCCTCATTACACTAGTATTTTCACTTTTGTGACTAATCTTGATCAAGCTGGAGTAGAAGGTGTTGTTCTTTTCAATAGATTGTTTAATCCTGACATAGATATTGAAAAAGAAGTAGAAGTATCTAGATTCCACCTTACAGATTCTAGTAGGAACGGTAGTAGTTTAAGATGGATTGGTTTATTAAGTGGTAAGGTAAAGATGGATCTTTGTGCAAATAATGGAGTTGCAACGGGAGAAGATATGATTAAAATGATTCTTGCCGGAGCAAGTGCAGTTGAAGTTGTAAGTTCAATTTATAAAAATGGTATGGGACAAATTGGTGTAATGGAAAAAACCCTGATAGACTGGATGGAAAGAAAAGGTTATCAAAGTATAGATGATTTTAAAGGTAAATTATCCAAGGTTAATATAAGTAATCCATGGGCTTATGAGAGAACTCAATATATAAAAATGCTATTAAAAGGAGAGTATGAAATATAAGCCGTGAGGCTTATATTTTTTTACAAAAAATATAATGATTGGACTGTCCCTCGAAGGTGGAGGCGCAAGAGGTGCTTATCAAGCTGGAGCTATAAAAGCTTTTAAGGAAAAAGGAATAGAATTTAGTGGAGTTGTTGGAACTTCCATAGGTTCAATTAATGGGGCAATGATTGCTCAAGGGGAAATTGATGAGCTTTATTCTATTTGGGAAAATATTTCTTTAGAGAAAGTATTTAATGTAAAAGAGGTAAAATTAAGTAAAATCGCAGAGATAATTAAAGATGGTGGAGTTGATATTTCACTTGCCCAAAAAATTCTGGATGAAAATATTAATGAGGAAAAAATTAGGGCGAGGAAAGTTGATTTTGGAATAGTTACCTTCTCTTTAACTGAAATGAAACCTGTGGAGATATTTATTCAAGATATTCCAAAGGGTCAACTAAAAGATTATCTTTTAGCAAGTTCTGCTCTTCCTCATTTTAAACTGGATAAGCTTCATGGAATAAAATATCTAGATGGTGGAGTTTATAATTCACTCCCAACAGACCTTTTGATAAATAAGGGATATAAAGATATTTGGGAAATAAGATTGAATAGTTTTGGCAGAAGAAAAACCCTTGATCTTGAAGGAAAAGATATTAATTTAAATTTTGTTGAACCCAAAGAAACTCTATCTGGATATCTTGACTTTAGTAATGAAACTGCTAGAAAGCAATTAAAAATAGGTTATTATGACGCTATAAAGAAAATAGATGGTTTAACAGGAAACTTTTTTTATCTTTATAGAGAAAGCAATGACGACTTTTTTCTTGAACTTCTAAAAAAAGTACCTCAGGAAATAGTAAAAGAATTTATTAGTTCTCTTGACCTAGATGTTCCCCCTTCTTATAGAAGCATTTTTGAAATAATTATTCCGAGAATAGCAGAATTATTAGATCTAGATAAAAATGCAACTTATGAAGAAATTGTTGTAAGTTTTCTTGAGGCCCAAGCTATGGAACTTGAGGTGGAAAGGTTTAAAATTTATACATTTACAGAATTTTTTAATCAAATCATTGAAAAGAGCATAAAATATAATGATAAAGAAGATAAAACAAACAAAGTAATTGAATTTTTTTTAAAAAATGAGATTCTATCTAAAGTAACGAAGGAACAAAGTATTAGACATTTAGGAAAAATTGTAATTAAAGGGATGAGAAAACTTTATGAAAAAAACAATAGACTGGGAGAAAATATTAACCCCTGAAGAATACAAAGTTTTGCGGGAGAAAGGTACGGAGCCACCTTTTTCAGGTAAATATGATGACTTTTATAAAGAGGGCATTTATTTATGCAAAGGTTGTGGAGCTCATCTTTTCTCAAGTGAAGACAAGTTTAAGTCGGGAACTGGTTGGCCTAGCTTTAGAAAACCCCTTAAAGAAGAAAACATTACTTTAGAAAAGGATCTTTCCTTTGGGATGATTAGAACAGAGGCTATTTGTTCGGTTTGCGAAGGGCATCTAGGTCACTATTTTCCTGAGGACACTAGATATTGTATAAATTCGCTTTCTTTATCATTTGTATCAAATGAGGAAAGTGAAGAAATTGAAGAAATTACTTTAAATCATTCTAAAGAAGAGATTGCCTTAATTAGATCCATACTCGAGCAGGAAGGTATTGAATATTTTATTCAAAATGAAGGTCTACAAGATCTTTTTGGTGCTGGAAGACTTGGCACGGGGGTAAACAATATAGTAGGTGAAATAAAAATATCTGTTCAAAAGAAGAATAAAAGGATTGCAGAATATTTGATATATGAAATAATTTAACATTTTTAACAATTCAAAATAAATTTTTTATTTTCTAAATTTAGTGTTTCAAAAATCAATATATAGGTGTATAATTAATTTACAACACTAAATATGGAGGTTCGGATATAATGAGTAAAGTGATAAGATTACAAAATGAGTCAAAATTTCAAGACTCAGCACCAAAAAAAATTATAAAAAGAGACGGTAGAATCGAGAATTTTGACAGAAATGAAATTGCAGATGCTATTTTTAAAGGAGCTTTAGCTGTTTATCCAGACAGAAAAGATTCAGAGCTTATGTCTCTTTCAAATGTTGTAACAGACAAAGTAGTTTATGAAATTACTAAAAAACAATCTCACAATGAATTCGTTGAGGGAATCCCTGGAGTTGAAGAAGTTCAGGATATTGTTGAAATGACCTTAATGGATTTTGGCGAAAAGAAACTTGCAAGAGAATATATTAGGTACCGCTTAAAGCATGAAGATATTAGAGCCCAGAAAAAAGTATTAATTGACTCAGAAAAAATGGTTGATGATTATCTTGATAAGTCTGACTGGCAAGTAAAAGAAAACTCTAACATGGGCTTTTCTCTTCAAGGTTTAAACAACTATATTATTTCTGCAGCAACAAAGAGTTTTTGGTTGCAGAGAGTTTATGATAATACAATTGCAGATGCTCATAATTCTGGAGACTTACATATCCATGATCTAAATCTATTGTCAACATATTGTTGTGGATGGAGTCTCGAAGATTTTCTTTTAAAAGGTTTTAAAGGAGCATATGGAAAGGTTGAAAGTACACCTCCAAGGCACTTTGACACAGCTCTTGGTCAGTTGGTAAATGCAATCTATACTCTCCAGGGTGAAGCTGCTGGAGCTCAGGCAGTATCAAGCTTTGACACATATCTAGCACCATTGGTTAGACATGATAATTTGGATTATAAACAAGTTAAACAATCAATTCAGAAGTTTGTTTTTAATATGAATGTGCCAACTAGAGTTGGCTTCCACACACCTTTTTTTAACATAACTTTTGATGTCAAGGTTTCAGGAACACTTAAAAATCAACCTGTAATTATTGGTGGAAAGCCTCAAGCAATGTCTGTTTATGGAGACTTCCAAGAAGAAATGGACATGATAAATAAGGCTTTCTGTGAAGTTATGATGGAGGGGGATGCAAGAGGAAGAATTTTCTCTTTCCCAATCCCAACCTACAATATTACTAAAGATTTTGATTGGGATAGCGAAGTTACAGACCTAATAATGGAAATGACAGCTAAGTACGGAATCCCATATTTTGCAAACTTTGTAAATAGCGACATGTCTCCAGATGATGTTAGAAGCATGTGTTGCAGATTAAGATTAGATAATAGAGAGTTAAGAAAAAGAGGTGGCGGACTTTTTGGAGCAAATCCTCTCACTGGAAGTATTGGAGTTGTTACTATCAATCTTCCTCGTCTTGGTTATATTTCAAATACGGAAGAAGAATTATTTGAAAGATTAAGACGACTAATGGATCTTGCAAAATCAAGTTTAGAAACTAAACGTAAAATCATTGAGCAAAATACACAAATGGGCTTATATCCTTATAGTAGGTTTTATCTTGAAGCAATTTATGAACGCTTTAATCAATATTGGATGAGTCATTTTTCTACAATAGGTATTTCTGGAATGAATGAATGTATTCAAAACTTTTTTGGAAAAGAAGTTGATCTTTCAACAAAACTTGGTAAAAACTTTGCAGTTAAGATACTCGATTACATGAGAGATGTTTTAGTCGAATATCAAGAAGAAACTGGGAATATGTATAACTTAGAGGCAACTCCAGCAGAAAGTACCGGTTATCGTTTTGCAAAACTAGATAAAGAAAAATACAGTAAAATTCTTACTGCTGGAAATGATGAAAAATATTATACGAACAGCACTCAACTACCAGTAGGTTATACAGATGATATTTTTGAAGCTTTAGACCTTCAAGAAGAACTTCAGTGCAAGTATACTGGGGGAACAGTTTTCCATGGTTTTACAGGTCAAAAAATTGACGATCTAGATACAATGAAGGGCTTAATAAGAAAAGTTATGGAGAATTATGAGATTCCATATTTTACACACTCCCCTTCTTTCAGTATTTGTGAAGATCACGGTTATATTCCGGGGGAAGAATTTAGTTGTCCGACTTGTGGAAAAGATACAGAAGTATGGTCTAGAATTGTAGGGTACTACAGACCTATAGCAAACTGGAATAAAGGTAAACAAGAAGAATTTAAAGATAGATTAACATTTAAAGTACAGGGAGAGTAAAAATGATAAAAGGGTTTATAAAAAACTCTTTTGTGGATTATCCCGGCAAGGTTGCAGCCACGGTATTCACTGGTGGCTGCAATTTTTCTTGTCCATTTTGCCACAATGGAGAACTCGTAAAAAGTCCAGGAAAAATGAAAACTATAGAGACTTGGGAGATATTTGAATTCCTTGAAAAAAGAAAAGGACTGATAGATGGCCTTGTAATAACAGGAGGAGAACCAACCCTTTGGCCAGGTCTTAGGGATTTTATCATCAAGGTAAGAAACATGGGGTTTCTTGTTAAGCTTGATAGTAATGGATACGAACCTTTAATCTTAGAGAAGCTTTTTCAAGACAAATTGATTGACTATATTGCAATGGATATAAAAAACTCTCCAGAGAAATATGGAGAAACGACAGGACTTAGACAGCTTGATATATCGAGAATAATAAAAAGTGTAGAATTAATAAAAAATTCAGGAGTAAAATATGAATTCCGTACAACAGTAATGAAAGAATTTCACTCCAGGGAAGATTTTATTAAAATTGGCCATTGGTTACAGGGGACGGAAAAATATGTTTTGCAAAACTATAATCCAAAAGAGGGTCAAGTAGAAGATAAAATTTTTACGCCTTTCTCAAAAGATGAACTTTTAGAATATAAAAATTTACTTTCTGATTACATTAAGAATGTTGAGATTCGAAGATAGAGTAGTATAATTATAAAAAAGATGAGAGGAATGATTAATATGAAGAAAGCTATTGCAACTAATAATGCTCCAGCTGCTATTGGTCCATATGCTCAAGCTATAGATACAGGAAGTTTTGTTTTTACCTCAGGTCAAATTCCTATAGATCCTAAAACTGGAGAAGTACCTGAAGGTATTCAAGCTCAAACAACTCAATCCTTAAAAAATGTTAAAGCTATCCTAGAAGAAGCTGGACTTACAATGGATGATGTTATAAAGGTATTAGTATTTTTAAAAGATATGAATGATTTTGCGGAAATGAATAAAGTATATGAAACTTTCTTTAAAAATTATCCTGCTAGAAGTGCTGTTGAAGTAGCTAGACTTCCAAAAGATGTTCTTGTTGAGATAGAAGTAATTGCTTTAAGATAAAAACATAAAAAGGTGATGTATATTTTAAAATCTATATTAAAAAACACAATTATCATCCTTCTTGCATTGTTACTTTTTGCAAGTTTTTTTTGGGGACCAGAAATTATTTCTTCTCTTCCAGAAATAACCGATGAGAGTTTTTATTATCAACTTACAGACCCAAATGAAGAAGATGGAATATTGCTTCTTAGTGAAGAAAACTATTTTTCTTCTCTTGAAGATTTAGGGCCATATATTCTTGATGCACTTATTTCGATAGAAGACCAAAGATTTTACGAACATTCAGGAGTCGATCCAATAAGAATTATGGGGGCTGTTGTTGCAAATATCGAAAGTGGTTTTGGAACTGAAGGTGGAAGCACAATAACCCAGCAACTAGTTAAAATTACTTACCTTGATCAAAGTGAAAAAACTTTAAAAAGAAAAATAGTAGAAGCTGTAATTGCTATAAAAATTGAGCAAAAGTATGAAAAAAATGAAATATTATATGCTTATTTGAACAAAGTCTATTATGGTAAAGCTGGATATGGAATAAAAGATGCTTCAGAATATTATTTTGGCAAAGATGTTTCCGAACTTGGTCTAGAGGAAAGTGCAATTATTACGGGTATAATTCAAAATCCGACTCTTCACTCCCCAGTAAATAGACCAGAAAGTATGCGGAACCGAGCAAATGTTGTATTATCTAGAATGCTTGAACAAGAGAAGATATCGGCAGAAGAAGAATTAATTGCCAAGAACAATCTGAATAGTGTAAACTATATCAATATTAATGAATAAAGAGAAAGAATAGGGTTTTATAATGACAGAGGAAAGCATAATAATTTACACAGATGGTGCTTGTTCAAACAATCAAGAAAGAACAAATTCTGGTGGTTGGGGTGCAGTTCTTTTTTATAAAGATCATTACAAAGAGCTTTATGGGGGAGAAAAAGACACAACAAACAATCGAATGGAATTAATGGCAATAATAAAAGCCTTTGAAGAATTAAAAACAGATAAAATTCCTGTGATTGTTCATTCGGATTCAGCCTATATAATGAATTGCTTTAAAGATAAATGGTATGAAAAATGGCGTAAGAATAATTGGCAGAATGCAAAAAAACAACCTGTTTTAAATAAAGACCTTTGGGAAAAATTATTAGATCTTGCAGAGAATAAAATTGGTCTTGATAAAATAACTTGGGTTAAGGTTAAAGGTCATTCTGGAGACAAGTATAATGAATTAGCAGATGCCCTTGCCAGAAAAGGTGCAGAAAACAATTAAATAAAGACAGTTCGAAAGCCTCCTGTCTAAAAAATACTACGGCAACCTTTTACATTTATTATGTATATTTAAGAGTCTGCTTATTTTTAGAAGCAGACTCTTTTTATTATAAAAAATTTTTGGAGATGAGTACTTTGGAAAAGAAGAATATTAAATTTATAGTAAGAACAGGGATTGTTGCAGCTCTTTATGCAGCGTTAACTTTAGTTTTAGCACCAATTGGTTTTGGTCCAATACAATTTAGAGTCTCAGAGATAATGGTTCTGTTAATTTTGATCGATAAAAGATTCATTACAGGATTAACTTTAGGAGCAATTATTGCAAATTATTTTAGTCCTCTGGGTGTAGTTGATATGGTTATAGGTGGTAGTGCTACTTTTATTAGCTTATATCTAATGAGTAAAACTAAAAATTTGTACTTGGCGGCTTTTTGGCCCTGTATTGTAAATGGCATTATGATAGGAGCAGCTTTATCTTGGTTTTATGCTCTTCCCTTCTTTCTGACAGCAAGCCAGGTCTTCATTGGTCAGGTAGGTGTAATCTATCTTTTGGGCATTCCATTATATAAATTTTACAAATTAAAAGGCTATTGAAATTAACGTCTTTCCTCATATTGACTTTTTTTGCTTCTAATGTATATTAGATATGGGTACGTATGTATATATTGAGAGGAGAGAGCAGCTTTGACACGCACAACTAGTGAGCTGTTAAAAGTCGGAATAGATTTAGGTTCCACTACAATAAAGATTGTAGTATTGGATGATTCTGACAAGATAATTTATAAAAAATACAAAAGGCATTTTTCGGAAACCAGAGCAACCTTAAAGGAAATGTTGAAGGAGCTTATAACCCGTTTTGGGGGATATGAAATGAGCTTCGCAATAACAGGTTCCGGTGGACTATCCCTGGCTGAAGGCCTAGGAGTTTCTTTTTTTCAGGAAGTTATTGCTTGCACAGAAGCAGTGGAAAGAAACCTAAAAAATGCTAATGTTGTAATTGAACTTGGTGGAGAAGATGCAAAAATCACCTTCTTCGGCAAAAATATAGATCAACGCATGAACGGTTCCTGTGCAGGGGGAACAGGTGCATTTTTAGATCAGATGGCAGCGTTATTAGAAACTACAGTTTCTGATCTAAATGAACTTGCAAAAAATCATGGAATAATTTATCCAATCGCCTCACGATGTGGGGTATTTGCAAAAACAGATATTCAAGCATATTTAAATGAAGGCGCAAAGGTTGAAGATATCGCTGCAAGTATATTCCAAGCAGTAGTTAATCAGACTATTAGCGGACTTGCATGTGGCAAAAAAATACAAGGTAATATCGCCTTCCTTGGCGGTCCTTTGTTTTTTTTAGATCAACTAAGAGAAAGATTTATTCAAACCCTTAATTTAACCGAAGAACAAGTGCTATTCCCAGAAGATGCTCAATATTATGTTGCTATTGGTGCAGCAATGTTGGCTGGTGAACATTGTCAAAGTTTAATGGAAATATATCAAAAGTTTAATGCTATAGAAATAGAGGACAAAGAAGAAATTAGAAAACTTCAACCTCTATTTGTTGACGAAAATGATTATGATCAATTTCTAAAAGATCATGACAATACTCTTTTGAGAACATCTTTTGCTGAAGCAAAAGGGCCTCTATTTTTAGGAATAGATGCTGGTTCCACAACAACAAAAGCAATTTTGTTAGATGAAGAAAATAATATAGTTTATCAATATTACAGAGGTAATAAAGGCACCCCGCTGATTGCAGCGAGAACAATTTTAGAAGAAATATATAGCCAAATCGGATCTGAATCCTGGATAAAAGGAGTTTGTGTAACAGGTTATGGGGAAGGACTTATAAAAAAAGCATTAAATGCTGATTTTGGGGAAGTTGAAACCATGGCTCACTATAAAGGTGCAGACTATTTTCTTCCCGGAGTGGATTTTATTTTAGATATTGGTGGGCAAGATATGAAATGTCTTACTACTAGAAATGGATTTATTGAAAAAATACTCTTAAATGAAGCTTGTTCTTCTGGTTGTGGTTCTTTCTTAGAAAGTTTTTCCAAGTCTTTAAATATTGACTTATTTAACTTTGTTAAAAGTGCCTTATATGCAAAGAAACCAGTAGACTTAGGAACAAGATGTACAGTTTTTATGAATTCTAAAGTTAAGCAGGCTCAAAAAGAAGGAGCAACAATTGGTGATATTTCAGCGGGCCTTGCTTATTCTGTTGTAAAAAATGCTTTGTACAAAGTTATTAAAATCGGTCCTAATAATAAGTTAGGAGAAAAAATTGTTGTACAAGGTGGAACCTTCTATAATGATGCAGTTTTAAGAGCTTTTGAAATAGTAACTGGTAAAGATGTTGTGCGCCCTGAAATTGCTGGACTTATGGGTGCTTTTGGTTGTGCCCTTATTGCAAAAGAGCGTCAAACAAAAGAAGTTTCTTCAGTAATAACCTGGCAGGAACTAAAGGATTTAACATATGAAATAAGACACAGAAGGTGTAAAGGTTGTACTAATAATTGCCTGTTAACGATTAATGTCTTCAATGATAATCAAAAATATATAGCTGGTAATAAATGTGAATTTCCCTTAGCAAAAATAACAGACCACACACTTATTCCAAACTTGTTTAAGTATAAAAATCAACTAATGTTTGACTATACTTCAAAAAATACTAATGGTAAAAAAGTAGGTATTCCAAGAGTTTTAAATTTATTTGAAAACTATCCTTTCTGGTTTACTTTTTTTGAGGATCTTGGTTTCCAAACTGTGTTATCAAAGGAATCATCTAAAGTTATATATGAAAAAGGCATAGAAACCATACCTTCAGAATCAGCTTGTTATCCAGCAAAATTAGTACACGGACATATTATCTCTTTAATAGAAGAAGGTGTTGATACAATTTTCTATCCATGTATTAACAAAGAACTTAAAGAATTTGAAGAAGCAGATAATCACTTCAACTGTCCTGTTGTTGCGGGTTATCCCGAACTAATTAGAAATAACGTAGATTTGTTAAAAGAAAAAAAGATTGATTATATAGCTCCTTTTATTCCCTACGATTTAGATGATAAAATGGCAGACAGACTTTTTGAAGCTTTAGGAAAATTTGGAGTAAGTAAAAAAGATATAAAAAGAGCTATTAAAAAAGCTAGAATTGAAGATATAAGAGTTAAAGAAGATATAAAAAGAAAAGGTGAAGAAACCCTTGAGTATGTTAAAGAACACAATATTATTGGTATAGTTCTTGCTGGAAGACCTTATCACCTTGATAGAGAAATTAATCACGGAATTGATAATATTGTTACCAGTCTAGGGATGGCAGTTTTTACAGAGGACTCGATAGCCCATTTAAGCAAAAATAATGAAAAAAGAGAAATTCTTAATCAATGGACTTACCATGCTAGGTTGTTTAGAGCAGCAGACTTTGTAAACGAAAATCCATGTCTTTCTCTAGTTCAAATAAACTCATTCGGTTGTGGAATAGACGCTGTAACAACAGACCAAGTTTCTCAAATACTTGCTTCTAAGAATAATATATATACTCATTTAAAAATTGATGAAGGAAGTAACATGGGAGCAGTAAAAATAAGACTTCGCTCTTTGAAAGCTGCATTAGAGAACCAAGAAACAAATAAAAATGTTTTTCCAGTAGATATCGAAACTCCAGAAAGAGTAATTTTTACAAAAGAAATGAAAGAAAATCATACAATACTTTGTCCTCAGATGTCTCCTTTCCACTTCGGCTTACTAAAAGGTATGATGAAGTCAGAAGGATATAATATTGAAGTTCTTCCAGAAATAGACCCTCATGCTATCGAAACTGGGGTAAGGTTTGTAAACAATGATGCCTGTTATCCAACAATTGTTGTTGTCGGCCAAATAATGGAAGCAATTGAATCTGGTAAATATAACAAAAATAATCTTTCAGTTCTTATTTCTCAAACTGGTGGAGGATGTCGTGCTAGTAACTATATTTTCTTTATTAGAAAAGCTCTTAGGGAAGCAGGTTATGGACATATTCCGGTGATATCTTTTGCACCATCCCAATTTGAAAAGAACCCAGGTTTCAAAATGAATATGAGTATGGTTAAAAAGATTATTTACGGGGCAATTTACGGCGATCTACTTATGAGGCTTGTATTGAGAACTAGACCTTATGAAAAAATAAAGGGCTCAACCAATGTTCTTTTTGAAAAATGGACGGAAAAATTATCATCAGGAAATATAATAGCTACTAAAAAAGTATTTACAGAAAATGTAAAAAAGATAATTGCAGATTTTTCAAAATTAGAAAGAATAAAAATCGATAAGCCTAAAGTAGGTATTGTTGGTGAGATTCTTGTTAAATATCATCCAACAGCTAACAATAGCATAATCGATTATTTAGAAAGCGAAGGAGTTGAAGTTGTTTGTCCAGATCTTTACGACTTCTTCCTTTATAGTGCCTTTGATAATATTTTTAATTATAAAAAATTATCTGGAAGCTTTATGTCAATGTTCTTTTCAAATGTTTTCATTAAATACTCAGAAGAATTAAGAGACATTGTAAGAAAAGAATTGGAAGTACACCCCTTTGTACATGGTCCAATCAAATTTAAAGATTTAACTAAATTGGTTGAACCTTTTGTATCTTTTGGTAACCAAACTGGTGAAGGTTGGCTATTAACGGCAGAAATGATTGAGCTGACAGAAAGCGGAGCAAGAAATATTGTTTGCATGCAACCTTTCGCATGTCTGCCAAACCATATTACTGGAAAAGGCATGGTTAAAGAGTTATCGGAAAAATTAAATTCTAATATAGTAACAATTGATTATGATCCGGGTTTAAGTGAAGTTAACCAAATTAACAGGATAAAACTTATGCTTTCAAAGGCATTCAAAGAATTTAAACCTGAAGAAAAAAAGGTATATACTTTACCCAAAAAGAAGAGCGTTTACTAGCTATGATTGAGGGGAAACACTAAAAACTTATTTACTAATGACAAGTTGTTGGTTTATAATATATCTCATAGGACTGTTAAGAAAGAAGGGGATATATTTGGAAAAAAAAGTATTAAGAGAGAAATCTTTAAAAAGAGCAGCAGAATTAAAATCAAGAATTCAGGATTATCTTGATGTAAAAGATCAGATAAAAACAGGTATCGAACAAAAAAAATTAATTGATGAGCGTCAGAAAAAAATAAAGGCATTCTTTAATGCCACTGATGATGATTGGAATAACTGGCATTGGCAGATTAAGAATCGTATTAGTGATACAGAAACTTTAAGCCACTTTATTAATCTTCCTAAAGAAGAAAAAGAAGTTATTGACGAAATAGGTGAAACATACAGATGGGGAATTAGCCCATACTATCTTTCCCTTATAGATCCAGAATTAGGTACAGATGATCCTATCTACCTTCAATCTATACCAACAAAGTATGAAATGGTTGTAGAATCAGGAGAATCTGACCCTATGTTGGAAAGGGAAACCAACCCTGCGGATTGTGTTACAAGAAGGTATCCTGATCGCTTGATAATTTATGCAACAAATCAGTGTGGAATGTATTGTAGACATTGTCAGAGAAGAAGAAATATTGGGGAAATAGATAAACCTAAAAGCAAAGAAGAATTAATGAATGCCATAAATTATGTAAGGGAAAATCCTGAAATACGTGATGTTCTTATTACTGGTGGAGATTCTTTAACTTTAGGTGATGACAGAATAGATTGGATTCTTACAGAACTTAGAAAAATTCCTCACGTAGAGATAATTAGACTTGGTTCTAGGATGCTGGTAACTGTTCCTCAAAGAGTTACAGAAGATTTTTGTAATATTATAAAAAAGCATCACCCTATTTTCATAAACACACATTTTAATCACCCGGCTGAGATTACTGAAGAGTCTAAAAAAGCTTGCGAAATGTTGGCTAACTCAGGAGTACCATTGGGTAATCAGGCTGTGTTGTTAAGAAAAATAAATGATGATCCTTTTATCATGAAAAAAATGAACCAGGAACTTTTAAAAATTAGAGTTAGACCATACTATATTTTCCATGCGAAAGCAGTAGCAGGAACAGAACACTTCCGTACAAGTGTTGATAAAGGTGTAGAAATAATAAGAAATCTTAGAGGTTATACTTCTGGATTAGCAATTCCAACATTTATTGTAAATGCACCAGGAGGAAAAGGCAAAACTCCAATGGTTCCAGAATATGTAACTTCCAAGGAAGATGGGAAAATAACTCTTAAAACTTGGGAAGGTCTGGAAATACCCTATTCAAACAAAGATTATGATTATGACTATGACGAAGATCTATTTGAAGATGAAGAATAAAGATTAAACTTATTAACTCAGGAGAGGTTACCTCTCCTGAGTTTTATCTTTATGAAGGTAAATATTTAGGATATAATTAGAAGTCAATCAAATGAGGGAGGAAATATTTTTGGAGTACATAAAAGAACTTTCAAAAGAATTTAACTGGGGTAACAAATATATTGAAAATGTTGTAAATCTTCTTGATGAAGGAAATACAATTCCCTTTATTGCCCGTTATAGAAAGGAAACAACGGGTAGCATGGATGAAACCTTGTTAAGAGATGTTGAAGCAAGGCTGAAATATATGAGAAGTCTTGATAAACGTAAAGAAGAGGTTCTTCGAAATATTGAGGAACAAGGAAAGCTAACTCAAGAATTAACAGATAAAATATCTGGGGCAAAAGTACTTCAGGAAATAGAGGACCTTTATCTTCCATATCGTCAAAAAAGAAGAACTAGAGCAACTATTGCAAAAGAAAAGGGTTTAGAGCCCTTAGCGGAAATGATTTTAGAAGATAAAGAATTTACTACAGAAGAACTTGCGACCAACTTTATTGACTCAGAAAAAGAGGTTAATACCTTAGAAGAAGCCCTGCAAGGTGCGGCTGATATTATATGTGAGTATATTCAGGATAGTGCAGAAATAAGAGGAACATTAAGAGACTTTTACAATAAACAAGCTATACTCAGAACAAAAAGTACCAAGACTGAATCTTCTGTTTATGATATGTATTATGATTATCAGGAACCAGTAAGTAAAATTCTACCACATAGAATAATGGCGGTTAATCGAGGAGAAAAAGAAGACTTTTTACAAGTGAAAGTTGAAGTTGATGAAGATAAGATAAAATCATTAATTTATAAAAATTTCTTTAAAGGAAAAGAAATTAAAGGGAAAGAAACATATTATAATGAGATAGTAGCAGATAGCTTTAAGCGTTTACTTCACCCTTCTTTAGAAAGGGAAATAAGAAATAGTCTTACAGAAAAAGCTGAAGAGCAAGGGATTAAAGTCTTTGCAGAAAACCTAGATAGTCTTTTAATGCAAAGTCCTGTAAAAAAGAATGCTATTTTGGGAATTGATCCAAGTTTCCGAACAGGATGTAAACTTGCAGTAATAAATGATTTGGGACAACTTATGGAAATTGGAGTAATCTATCCTCACCAACCACAAATGAAAATTGCAGAAGGGAAAAAAAAGCTTCTGGAAATTATAAATAAATGGGTCATTGACTTGATAGTAATTGGTAATGGGACAGCTTCAAGAGAAACGGAAACATTAGTAGCTGATTTAATAAAAGAAAATAATCTGGATTTATCTTTTGTAATAGTATCAGAGGCCGGAGCATCAGTTTATTCCGCTTCAAAATTGGCTAAAGAAGAATTTCCTAACTTTGATGTTTCAGAAAGAAGTGCTGTTTCAATTGCCAGAAGGATACTTGATCCTTTAGCAGAACTTGTAAAAATTGAGCCACGTTCAATAGGAGTGGGGCAGTATCAACATGATTTGGCAGGAAAAACATTGGACGAAAGTTTGACAAATGTGGTTGAATCCTGTGTTAATAGAACAGGAGTAGAAATTAATACGGCCAGTGCCAGCCTCTTGCAGTATGTAGCTGGACTTAACAAAACAATTGCAAATAATATAATAACTTATAGAGATGAAAAAAAGGGCATAAAAACTAGAAAAGAACTCTTAAAAGTTCCCCGTTTAGGAGAAAAAGCTTTTGTTCAGGCGGCTGGATTTATAAGAATTAGAGATGGGATTAACCCACTAGAAAACACTTCGGTCCATCCAGAATCTTATGAAATCGCAGAAGAGGTTCTAAAAATGCTAGGTTTCGTTAAAGAAGACCTAAGAAATCCAGAGAGACATGAACTTTTAAAAGAAGAATTGTCTCGCTTAGATTATAAAAAAGTTGCGGCTGATTTAAATTATGGTGGTGCAACAGTTAAAGATATAATCAATGACTTAATGAAGCCGGGAAGAGACCCAAGAGAAGATTTGATTAAACCTCTTCTTAGAAATGATATACTTAAACTTGAAGATCTTCACGAAGGAATGGTTTTAGAAGGCACTGTTACCAATGTTGTAGATTTTGGAGCATTTATTGATATTGGTTTGAAAAATGATGGTCTAGCTCATATTTCTCAACTAGCAAATAAATTTATTAGACATCCAATGGAAGTAGTTTCTGTAGGAAACATAGTAAAAGCCAAGGTTCTTGAAGCTGACAAGGTTAGAGGAAGAGTATCTTTAACTCTTAAAATATAGATAATTAAAAAGGAGTATTTAATTTGAAAGCAATTATTAATGGGAAAATCTTAACTATGGAAAAAGAGAATTTTGACTCAGGAATTATTATCATAAATAATGAAGGAAAAATAGAGGAAGTTGGAATTGGAATAGAAATTCCTGAAGGTTCTCAGATTATTGATGCCAAAGGTAAATATGTCCTTCCAGGTTTTATTGATGCCCATACCCACTTAGGGATCTATGAAGAGATATATTCCCATGAAGGTGATGATGTTAATGAAATGTCAGAGCCAGTGACACCTCAATTGAGAGCCATCGACGGAATTAATATTCATGATATTGGTTTCCAAGATGCCTTAAAAGGTGGAGTTACTACAGCGATGATTGCCCCAGGAAGTGCAAACGTTGTAGGGGGAACAGTTTGTATCATGAAAACAGCCGGGAAAAGTTTCAATTCAAGACTTGTAAAGGATTCTGCAGGAATGAAAGTTGCTTTTGGTGAAAATCCAAAAGAAGTTTATGGTTCAGATAAAAAAATGCCCTATACTCGCATGGGAATTGCAGCACTATTAAGAGAAACCTTGGTTGAAGGGCAAAACTACATTAAAGATAAAGAAGCAGAAAAAGATTTGGGAAAAGATGAAATCGCAAGAGTTCTAAACCATAAAATGCCTTTAAGAGCCCACGCTCATAGAGCAGATGATATTTTAACAGCAATAAGAATTGCTAATGAATTTAATTTAAAGTTGACTATTGAACACGGTACAGAGGCTCACTTAATTATGGATGAATTAAAAGAAAGCGAAGTTCCTGTTTGTATGGGACCTTTGTTAATCAGCAGAGCAAAAGTAGAACTTAAGGAAAAATCATTTAAGAACCCAGGAATTTTACAAAAAAATGGTGTAAAAGTTGCTTTAATAACCGACCACCCTGAAACTCCAATTGATTATGCAGTTTTAAATGCTATTCTGGCAGTAAAAGAGGGAATGGAACCAATGGAAGCATTAAAGGCCCTGACGATTAACCCTGCGGAAATTATGGGTATCGAAAAAAGAACTGGGTCTATAGCTCCCGGAAAAGATGCAGATATTGTTATCTGGAGTGGCGATCCGTTAAATATAATGAACAAGGCAGAACTTGTTATGATAGAGGGAAATGTGGTATGGAATATTTAGTAAATTCGTTGGAAGATACAAAAAAAATAGCCAAATTTTTAGGAAATCATTTAAAAGAGGAAGATGTGATTCTTCTTGATGGTGACTTAGGTGCTGGGAAAACTACTTTTACTCAAGCTTTAGCTAAGGCTTTAGGGATAGGGGAAGTAGTTAATAGTCCAACTTTTAGTATTGTAAATGAATATGAATTTAACAAGGGTGCTCTTTATCATTTTGATTTATATAGGATTGATGAGGAAGAAGAGCTTTTTGATATTGGTTTTGAAGAATACTTTACCAAAAATGGAATAATAGTTATTGAATGGGCAGATAAGTTTTTACAAGAGATTCCAGAACCTTATTTAAAAATATATATAACAAAGGAAGATGAAAATCTTCGCAGATTTAATTTTTCTGCTGGTGGAGATAGATGGGAATCTTTTTTGAAGGAGCTGAAAGAATATGCTGATTCTGGGCTTTGATGCTACAGCCGTAGCTTGTAGTGCAGCTTTACTCGATAGTAAAAAGATAATAAGTGAGATAAGTTTAAACCGTGGTAGCAAGCACTCAGAGCAACTACTACCTGTCATTGATAATGTTCTTAGTCTTGCCAAGAAAGATGCAACACAAGTAGATGTGATAGCTCTCTGTGCAGGTCCAGGTTCGTTTACTGGAGTAAGAATAGCTGCAGCTACTGGGAAAGCTTTAGCTCAAGCTTTGGATAAAAAAATAGTACAAATTAATTCTTTAGATGCTTTGGCTCATAATGTCCAGATTGAAGATGCTTTAATTGTTCCTCTTCTTGATGCTAGGAAAAATGAATTTTATACAGCTTGGTATACGTATAAAGAAGGAAAGATGGAAAAAACAAAGAATGACTATGCAGTATCTCCAGATAAACTTGTTGAAGAGTTGATGCTTGAAAATAAAAAAGTATATTTCTTTGGAGAAGGATTAGAAAAGTATCAAGAAATTTTAATAAAGCACCTTGGCAAGCAGGCTGTCATTATGCCATCGGAATTTTCTAGTATTAGAGGATCTGCTGTCGCTCTTCTTGCTTTAGAAAAAGTTGAAAAAGAAGAGTTTTCTGACTACTATACGTTAGCTCCCATATATTTAAGAAGACCAGAAGCAGAAATTACTTGGGAGGAAAAGCACTGTGGAAGATAATTTCTCTATACGTCCTATGGATTTTGATGATTTAGAAGGTGTTGTTCTTTTGGAAAAAGAATGTTTTACTGACCCCTGGTCCATGGAAACCTTTGTACATGAAATAACTAAAAATCATATGGCAAGTTATGTAGTAGCTATAGATGAAGAAAACAATAAGATTGTTGGATATGCAGGAATGTGGATTGTACTTGATGAAGCACATATTACAAATGTGGGAGTGCTTCCTGATTATAGAGGCAAAGGCCTTGGTATTAAACTTATGAATCGCCAGGTAAAAGATTCGATAGTTGCCGGTGCAATAAAAATGACTTTAGAAGCTAGAATTTCTAATAATGTAGCTATAAATATGTACAAGAAGATTGGATTTACAGAAGTGGGAATAAGAAAAAGATATTACGAAGATAATAACGAGGATGCAGTAATTATGTGGAAATATTATAAGGAGGGATAGGAAATGGATAAAACCCTAATATTGGCAATTGAGTCAAGCTGTGATGAAACTGCAGCTGCTATAATTGAAGATGGAAGTGTAATTAGAGCGAATCTCGTTTCCTCCCAAATAGATCTTCATCAGAAATATGGTGGAGTTGTCCCAGAAATTGCCTCAAGAAAGCATCTTGAAACTATAAATATATTAATTAAAGAAACCATGGAAACTGCGGGCTTAGAATTTAATGATCTTACCCATATTTCTGTAGCTAATTCCCCGGGTTTAATAGGAGCTCTTTTAGTAGGAGTTTCTACTGCAAAGGCACTTGCCTATGCAGCTAAAAAACCATTGATAGCGGTTAATCACATAGAAGGACATGTTTATGCAAATTTTCTTAAACATAAAAATGAACTGGAGTTTCCTTTAATTTGTCTGATCGTATCCGGTGGTCATACAATGGTTGTAAAAATGATAGGCCATGGAGAATATGAAGTAATGGGGAATACCAGAGATGATGCTGTTGGAGAAGCCTTTGATAAGGTAGCCAGAACCTTAGGTATTGGATATCCTGGAGGACCCATTATAGACAAGCTTGCTAAAGAAGGTGATGATTCAAAGATTGTCTTTCCTAAGGCAACTTTAGAAAAAGGGTCCTTTGACTTTAGTTACAGTGGTTTAAAATCGGCAGTATTAAATTGGATAAATAAAGAAAAAATGTTAGGTAATGGAATCCCAATAGCGGATGTTTGTGCCTCGTTTCAAAAGGCAGCAGTTGAAATATTAGTTGAAAAAACAATTGCAGCTGCAGAGCAAGAAAATGTAAAAACCATTATCACAGCAGGTGGAGTTTCAGCAAACAGTAAGTTAAGAGAACTTCTATCCTATGAAACACAAAAGAGAAAAATGAAAGTATTTTTTCCTCCAATAGAGTTTTGTACAGATAATGCAGCTATGATTGGTGCTGCTGCTCACTATAAAGCATTGAGAAAAGAATATTCAGGTCTTGACTTAAATGGTATAGCAAACTTTAATTTTGCAGAATATATAAAGAAGGGAAGGGATTAAAATGAGAGACTATCACATTCATACAGAAAATTCCTTCGACAGTTTGGCAAAAATGGAGGATTATTGCAAGAAAGCATTAGAACTTGGTTTTAAAGAGATTGCCTTTATGGAACATTATGATATGAACCCTAAAGATGAAAGCAAAGGCTATTTCAGTTATCACAAGTATATTGATGGTATAAAACTATGCAGAGAAAAATATGGTAACCAGTTAAAAGTTACTGCAGGACTAGAACTCGGTGAGCCTCACGAATATAAAGAAGAGCACGAAGAATACAAAAAAGATAAGATATTTGATCTATTTATCGGATCTGTACATTTTGTGAATGGAGATGTTATTCATAGAAATTATGAAGATACAGAGAACCCTCAGAAAATTTATATTGATTACTTCAATGCTCTGTTAAAAACTGTAAAAACAGGGAATTTTAATATTCTTGGACATATAGATGTTATAAAAAGATATCTTCCTGACAGAGTGGGGAAATTTAATCCCTATTCTTTTAAAGACATCATATTTGAGATTTTAGAAGAAACCATCTCTCGAGATATAGCAATTGAGGTTAACAGCTCTGGCCTAAGACAAAAACTTAGAGAACCCTTGCCAACCTATGAAATAATTAACTGGTATAGAACTCTTGGAGGAAATAAAATAGTTTTTGGATCAGATGCACATAGAGTTGAACATCTTGGAACAGACTATAAAACCTTAGAGGAAGCTATAAGGATACTTGGATTTAAAGGGTTTTCTAGATGGGAAGAAGGAGAGTGGAAAGATTAAATGGCAAAACTGTTTTTTATACATTCAACAATGAATAGTGGAAAATCATTAGACCTTCTTAAAACTGCTCATAACTATGAAAGCCAGGGTAAAAAAGTATTAGTTTTTACTTCAGATAAAGATACTAGGTATAAAGATATAAATAATAATGATTTCAAGGGAATAATCAAAACAAGAATTGGCCTTCAAAGAGAAGCACTTTTACTCGAACGTTTTTTAAAAAATTATAACTATCTTGAAGATATTAAAGAGGGAAATTATGATTGTATTTTAGTAGATGAAGCTCAATTTTTACCGAGAGAGGCGATCCTTGCTTTAGTTGGAGTAGTAGATAAATTAAAAGTGCCTGTAATTTGTTATGGATTGAAAAATGATTTTAGGAATCAGCTTTTTGAAGGAAGCGAAGCACTTTTAATTTTTGCTGATAAAATTCAAGAAATCAAAACAGTTTGCACTTATTGTGATCGCAAAGCAACAATGAATATGCGCATTATGAATGGCAAGCCCGAATTTGATGGTGCTCAGATCCAAATGGGTGGGAACGAATCTTATGTTCCTGTTTGTCGCCAATGTTACAAGCAAAGAAAATATAATTACTAAAAAGAAAAAAAGAGCAATCAGGAAATCCTGATCAGCTCTTTTTCAGTTAAAATCATATCGACAGGGACATCATATTCCTGAGAAGGAACACTTTCGATTATCTGCAGATCGAAAGCCAGTGCAATTTTATGCTTAACTGGGAAGGTATGAAAAAATCTATCATAGTAACCCTTACCATAACCAATACGGTAACCCTTACGATCAAAAGCAACCCCCGGAACAAGAGTCAGAGGGGACGTTTCCATCTGGCTCGCTTTATCCACAAGGACAGGCCTGTGAATAAGTTGAGCTTTCTGTATGCGTCCCTTACGCTTCGGTTCACGTATCCCATATTTATTTACTATAAAATCATCTAGATTAAATATCTCAACAGGGTACATTAAGCCTTCTTCTTTATCAACAAAAGGAACATAAACCCTTTTTGTTTTTAAAGCATCTAATATAATCTCATCTGTATAAATTTCACTACCAAAAGAAAGAAAACAGAAAATGCTGTCGCATTTAATATATTCCTCTAAGTTAATTACTTTCTCTTTAATTATTAGGCTCTTTTCCTTTATCTCATCTTCGCTAAGTAAATCCCTTTTTTCAAGAATTTCTTTGCGGATAGTCTTTTTCAAAAAAATCACTCCTTCCCATTGATTATACACCTTTTTGTAAAAAATATATTAATTCTTTAAAAAAGTACTTGAAAAGAAGCCTTATTTTTATTAATATAGTAAATGCAGTTAGCACTCATCGAGGGTGAGTGCTAATAAAAAAATTATAAAAAAATAATTTTAAATAAAAAATATTAGGAGGGTACAAAAATGATTAAACCATTAGCAGACAGAATAGCACTAAAACTTATACCAACAGAAGAAAAAACAGCAAGTGGAATCGTATTACCAGACTCAGCAAAGGAAAAACCACAAAAAGGTGAAGTAATTGCAGTTGGCTCAGGAAGAGTATTGGAAAATGGCACAAGAATGCCAAGTGAAGTTAAAGTAGGAGATACTGTATTATTCTCAAAATATTCTGGTATGGAGCACAACATAAATGGAGAAAAAGTATTAATCTTATCTGAAAGAGACCTTGTAGCAATTTTAGACTAATTAATAACACAAAATATACTTATTACTTAAAATAATTGGAGGGAAATAAAAATGGCAAAGAAAATAATCTTCGGAGAACAAGCTAGAAAAGCTCTTGAAGTTGGAGTAAATGCAGTTGCAGATGCAGTTAAAGTTACACTTGGACCAAAGGGCAGAAACGTAGTTCTTGAAAGAAAATTTGGCTCACCAACAATCACGAATGATGGTGTTTCAATTGCAAGAGAAATCGAATTAAGCGATCCATTTGAAAATATGGGAGCTCAGTTGCTTAAAGAAGTTGCAACAAAAACAAACGATGTTGCCGGTGACGGTACAACTACAGCTACAGTATTAGCTCAAGCTATGATAAGAGAAGGTCTTAAAAACGTAGCAGCAGGTGCAAATCCAATGGTACTAAGAAAAGGTATCCACAAAGCTGTAGAAGTAGCAGTTGAAGAAATTAGAAAAATCTCAAAAACAATTGAAAGCAAAGAATCAGTAGCACAGGTTGCTTCAATTTCAGCAGCAGATTCAGAAATTGGTGGACTTATTGCTGACGCTATGGAAAGAGTTGGAAACGACGGAGTAATTACTGTTGAAGATTCACAAACTTTCGGAACTTCCTTAGAAGTTGTTGAAGGTATGCAGTTTGACAGAGGATATATTTCACCATACATGGTAACAAACACAGAAAAAATGGAAGCAGTTCTTGATGACCCATATATTCTAGTAACAGACAAAAAGTTAACAGTAGTACAAGAAATCCTTCCAGTACTTGAAGGAGTAGTAAAGACTGGCAAAGCACTTCTTCTTATTGCTGAGGATGTTGAAGGAGAAGCTTTAGCAACAATGATCGTAAACAAATTAAGAGGAACATTTAATGTTGTTGCAGTTAAAGCTCCAGGATTTGGTGACAGAAGAAAAGCTATGCTTCAAGACATTGCGACTTTAACAGGTGCTCAGTATATTACTGAAGATCTTGGTTTAAAATTAGACAATGTAACAATGGATATGCTTGGAACAGCTCGTCAAGTTATCGTATCTAAAGATGAAACTACAATAGTTGAAGGTAAAGGTGACAAGACTGAACTAGAATCAAGAATTAAACAAATCAGAATGCAGCTTGACGAAACAACTTCAGAGTTTGATAAAGAAAAATTACAAGAAAGATTAGCAAAATTAGCTGGTGGAGTTGCTGTTATTCAAGTTGGAGCAGCAACAGAAACAGAGCTTAAAGAGAAAAAGCACAGAATTGAAGATGCATTGGCAGCAACAAGAGCAGCAGTTCAAGAGGGTATAGTAGCAGGTGGTGGAACATGCCTTGCAAATATCGTACCAAAAGTTGCTGAAATTGTTATGGAAGAAGCAGATGCACAAACAGGTGTTAATTTAGTATTAAGAGCCATGGAAGAGCCAGTTCGTCTAATTGCTTACAACGCAGGGATTGAAGGTTCAATCGTAGTAGAAAAAGTTAAAAACTCCACACCAGGAATAGGATACAATGCATTAACAGATAAATATGAAGATATGATCGCAGCGGGTATTGTTGACCCAGCGAAAGTAACAAGATCAGCTCTTCAAAACGCAGCATCAATTGCATCAATGGTATTAACAACAGAAAGCTTAGTTGCAGATGATCCAGATTCAAAAGATGAAATGCCAGGCGGAATGCCAGGTGGCATGGGCGGAATGGGAATGATGTAATCCCAAAAAATTATGAGTCGCATTGAAAAATGCGGCTCTTTTTTTCGGAGAAATTGTCTGAATTTTCAAAAAATCCAGTTTTGTGTTATAATGTACTAGTGTAATTGATACAAATAGCATGAGGAGTGATATTATGAGTAATGCAGGGTATCGAGTACGACCAAGAAAAGGTGACGTAAAAGCCAAGCAACTAAGAAAAGAAAAAATTATTCCAGGAATTCTTTATGGTGGTGCCTATTCAGAATCAGTAATGATTGAAATGGACCAGAATGAACTGATTAAACTAATGAGAGAGAATTCCTATTCATCATCAATTCCTTTAGAGGGTTTAGATGGAAAAGTGAACGTAATTATCAAAGAGATTCAATCTGATAGTATGACTGGATTACCGCAACATTTTGATTTCCAAGCAATAAGTAAAGATGAAGTAATGACTTTTGCAATTCCAGTGAAAATTATTGGTGAAGAAGAATTAAAAGGTAAAGATATCTATATTCAGATTGACCATAATGAAGTTAATCTTAGAGGGACTGTAGATAAAATGCCACACGTTATTGAAGCAGATGTAAGTAAATTAGAGGTAGGAGATAGAATTCTCTTATCAGAAATCGATTTACCTAAAGAAGTTGAGGTATTAGACGATCCTGAAACAATAGTTTGTATAGCTCATTCTTCAGCAGTACAAGAGGAAGAGCCGGCAGAAGAAGTCGCTGAACCAGCTCCAGCTGTAAAAACAGAAGAATAAATATTTAAAAA
>CAZNNQ010000001.1:84309-91477 GCA_964574445.1 uncultured Eubacteriales bacterium | reverse complement strand
CGTAGCAAAAGCAATGAATATTTCAATAGACGATGTGGATTTAAACTTACCAAAGAAAGATTCCCACGAAAACCTTTGGAAAGCCAATAATATGCATCCGGAATTAAATATTCCAACAGAACCTGTAGATTCAGGAAGAGAGATAGACACTAACACAAGTGACTATATCGATCCTGAAACAGATCCTTGGCTTTTGTAATAGGTATAAATATTTTTAATACCCTGATTCAATTCTTTGCCCCAGCCAAAATGAATCAGGGTATTTGTTATTTTTTCATTGTGAGGCCAGTGTGCAAAAATAACATTATCCATTGTGATATATGAAGGTTTTGAATAAGGACTATAAAGTAACTTTGAATTATTGTAAAGAATAATTCTTGGGTATTCCCAGGGATGAGAAAAATCCCGGTAAGTCATCATTATTAAAGTATCCTCGAACCAGAATTTTGAGTTTTCAACATTTTCCATTCGTGACTCAAGAATTTCCTTTGCATTCCGAAGAAGTTTAATTAAACCATCTTTCAGGGAAATATTTTCTTCTGTTTTAGGCTTCTCGGATTCAGCATCATCCTTGTAATGCAAATAGCGGAGTCTTGCACAAGGAACAAAATCCGAAGGCTTTTTACCAAAAAGAATAACTGCCCCTTTTGTTAAATGACCATCAATAATAAAATTATTTTCTTTCAAGAATTCCCCATATGAAAGTTCAGAGTTTAAAATAGATTTATATTCATTAAGTATTTCTAAATCTAAGTCCTCCAATGAAGCATTTTCTTCAGGAAGATCTTCAAAACGAATTTTATTTTTTTCAGTTTTCAAATATTCATATTTATTTTCAGGAAGTTTCATTGTGGAATCATTAAGCCGGATAAAGATATCTCCCTCAATGTTGGATACGATTGTGCTATATGAGGGTTCAACTTTAAAGAGCAAAACAAAGTCCTCACTATTATTAATGTGAGTGAAGGGTATTTTTTCAAATTTTAATTTAATGGTGCCTTTACAATAATCCTTAACAACATTCAAGAAAGATTCAAGAGAATTGGCTCCCTCAATTTGAAATCCTGTCAGGGTTCCTTCATCCTCAATACCAATAGCCAAAAAACCTCCCCCAGTATTTGCAAAACCAATTAAGTGGTGAGCAATTTCCTTTGGTTCTTTCCTGGCACTTTTTCTGTCAAAAAACTGACCTTCTGACATAGTTGTAAAATCCTTTAAAGTTAAAGAGTACATTTAATCACCTTGTATACAATATTTTTTTAATTAATCAATGATATATGTATTTTAAAGAATATATAATAGTATATGCAAGATTTAAGTTTGGGGGGATTCATTTTGACTATTAAAATTGGTATTTTAGGTTATGGAAATTTGGGCAGGGGAGTAGAAAGTGCAATTAAACAAAACCCTGATATGGAACTTGTTGGTGTTTTTACTAGAAGAAACCCAGAAGATTTAAAATTATTAACTGATGATGCAAAGGCTTATCATATTGATCAAGCTTTAAATATGAAAGATTCTATAGATGTAATGATTCTTTGTGGTGGAAGTGCAACGGATTTGCCAGAGCAGACACCAGAGTTTGCAAAACATTTTAATGTCGTTGATAGTTTTGATACACATGCTGATATTCCCAAGCATTTTGACTTAGTAGATGCTTCATCAAAAGAATCGGGTAAAGTTAGTATAATAGCTGTTGGCTGGGATCCGGGACTTTTTTCACTTAATAGAGTGTATGGAAATTCCATACTTCCGGAAGGTAAAGATTATACTTTCTGGGGAAAAGGTGTGAGCCAAGGGCATTCTGATGCTATTAGAAGAGTTAAAGGTGTAAAAGATGGTAAACAATACACAATTCCTGTTGAAGCAGCTCTTAATTCTGTAAGAGAAGGTGTGATGCCAAACTTTACAACAAGAGAAAAGCATATAAGAGAGTGTTTTATTGTTGCTGAAGAAGGAGCAGATAAACTTCAAATTGAACAAGAAATTAAAAACATGCCAAATTATTTTGCAGATTACGATACAGTAGTAAATTTTATAACAGAAGAAGAATTAAAAAGAGATCATAGTGGAATTCCTCACGGAGGCTTTGTAATTAGGAGTGGTAAAACAGGGATCGAAAAAACAAATACTCAGATTATTGAGTTTAGTTTAAATCTTGACTCAAACCCTGAATTTACTGCATCTGTTTTAACGGCCTATGCGAGGGCAGCATATAGGCTGTCAGAAGAAAATCAAAAAGGATGTAAAACTGTCTTTGATGTGCCAGTTGCATATCTTTCAATTGAAAGTAATGAAGAATTAAGAAGAAAATATCTTTAACACCAAAAACTGCTGTTTTTAACAGCAGTTTTTTTATTAACTCAAAATTCACTTGTTGATTTTACTCTAAGAGTTTATAATTAACATTAGATACAAATGTCCGGTCTTCTAAATTTTATGGAGGTGTAAGATATAAAAAAAGAAGAAAAACTTTTGCTAATTCCCCTAGGCGGTCTAGGTGAAGTAGGAAAAAACATGTTAGTAGTTCGTTATGGAGATGATATAGTTCTTGTTGATGCAGGACTTATGTTTCCAGAAGACGAGTTACTTGGTATTGACGTTGTTATCCCAGATATAACTTATCTTCAAGAAAATAAAGATAAGTTAAAAGCGATAATTATTACTCACGGTCACGAGGATCATATCGGTGCTTTACCTTATATTCTCAAAGAGTTTCATGTCCCGGTGTATGGAATGAAATTGGCTCTTGCAATTATTAAATCTAAGTTCAATGAAGTAACAATGACTAAAGAACCTGATTTTAGAGAAATTAAGCCAAAAGATGTATTAAAGTTTGGCAAAATTCAAGTTGAAATAATTCAAAGCACTCATTCTATTCCTGATTCTGTGGCACTATTTATTAAAACTCCCGTAGGAAATGTATTTCATACAGGTGATTTTAAACTAGATCAAACTCCTGTAGACGGTAAATTGCTTGATATTAATAGAATTGCTCAGATAAGTGAAGAAGGAATAATGGTAATGTTATCTGACAGTACAAATGTTGAAAAAGCAGGATTCACTCAGTCTGAAAAAGTAGTCGGTGAGGCCTTTAATGAACAGTTCCGAGTAGCTAATGGAAGAATAATAATTGCAACTTTTGCATCCAATGTTCATAGAATAAAGCAGGCAATTGATGCTGCAATAAAATTTGAAAAAAAAGTATGCATAGTTGGCAGAAGCATGGAAAATGTGACTGCTATTGCTCAAGAGATTGGTTATCTAGATATTCCGGATGGTATGTTAATTACTTTGAATGAAATTAATAATTATCCAAAAGAGGAAATGGTCATTATAACAACTGGAAGTCAGGGTGAGCCAATGGCTGCCTTATCAAGGATGGCTAAAGGTGACCATAGACAAATCAAGATTGATTCTGGGGACACAGTTATTATTTCTGCAACACCAATTCCAGGGAATGAAAAATCAGTATACAGAACTATTGATTTGTTATTCAGATTAGGTGCAAAGGTCGTTTACGAAAAGTCTTCAGGCACACATGTTTCTGGACATGCTAGTAGAGATGAGTTAAAACTAATTCTTAATTTAGTTAAACCGGAATATTTTATTCCAGTTCATGGTGAGTACAGAATGTTGCTAAAACATGGTGAACTTGCAGAAGAACTAGGAGTTAAAAAAGAAAATATTTTTGTTGCTGAAAATGGAAATGTTATCGAATTTACAAAAGAAAAAGGCTGTATTTCTGGAAAAGTCCCAGCTGGAAGAGTTCTAGTAGATGGACTCGGGGTTGGAGACATAGGAAATATAGTATTAAGAGACCGCAGACAGTTATCACAAGATGGAATATTAATAGTTGTAGCAACTTTAAATAGACAAGCCACTAAATTACTGGCCGGACCAGATATTGTATCCAGAGGTTTTGTTTATGTTAGAGAGTCAGAAGATCTAATGCTTGAAGCGAAGAAGTTTGTTCAGCAAGGTCTTGAAGTATCTTTGGACAATGGAGTTAAAGACTGGGCTACGCTTAAGAATAATATAAGGGATTCACTTGGAAGATTTTTATATGAAAAAACCAAGAGAAGACCTATGATTTTGCCAATTATCGTAGAGGTTTAATCTGTAGTCTAAGCACAAACATTTTGTTTGTGCTTAGCTTTTTAATGATCAGTAAGGAAGGTAGAAGATGGCAAGAATATCAAAAAAAGCAGAAAAAGAAAACAAAATAAGAAAAGGAAAGATTATAAGTGCAGTTCTAATAGTTTTTTCGATTTACTATTTTTTCATATCTCTTAGAAGTGATGATTTAGTCAATCATTCAAATCCCTTGGATAGTTTTGGAATTATTGGAGGATTTTTTTTAAGGACCTTTGAACAGTTCTTTGGAGAATATGATTTATTAGTTATAGCCTTTCTAGTATTGTATTCATGCTATGTTCTCATAAGTCAGGAGCCTATTAAAAATTCAAAAATTGTTGCATATATTTTATTGTTACCAGTAATTATGGGTATTCTTCATATTAGTTCTATGGGTGTATTTACGAATTTTAATGAAGGATTTACTGATTCTCTTTCTGGTGATGGTGCAGGGATGGTGGGTTTCCTTTTTGCTTTTATTTACATAAAGCTCTTTGGAACAGTTGCTTCATATCTGATGGGTTTTTTAACAGTTGTAATGCTTGTTCTGTATTTAACGGACTTCCCTTTCTCTCATATCAGCAATTACATAAAAAGTTTATTTGCGAGTTCTTCTAAGAAGAATGTACAAACTAAAGAAAAGGTAAAAGAAGAGACAATAAAACCAATAGAAAATGAGTCTGAAAATGAAAGAGAAAAAAATATTATTCCAATTATCAACAATATGAATTTTCCAGCTGTGAAAAAAGATCAGGAAATACCAACAACTGATATTAAAATTGAAACAGAGGTGCCAGAGTCTAATTTATCAAATTCTGGGAAAGTTATATCTCTTGAAGAAAAGAAAAAAGAAAAAGAATCTGAAAAAGAAATTGAAATATCACAGCCACCTTCTTCAGGAAAAAAGAAAATTTATGAATACCCTAGCCTTGATATTCTAGCTAATACAGATTCTAACTCAAAATTAGATCAAGGTATTATTAATGGAAGGGTAAAGGTACTTGAGGAAACCTTAGAAAATTTTGGTGTAAAGGGAAAAATCAGTGGTGTTAATTGTGGTCCTGCAATTACAAGATATGAATTTCAACCAGCACCAGGGGTTAAGGTTAGTAAAATTGTAAACCTTGCAGATGACATAGCTTTAAGTTTGGCAACTGCCGGGGTAAGAATTGCCCCAATTCCAGGGAAAAATGCTATCGGAGTTGAGGTGCCCAATAAATATAATATTACTGTTGGGATTAAAAGTGTCCTAGATACTAATGAATTTAGAAAAAATAATTCTAAACTTTCTGTTGCTTTAGGAAAAGACATTGCCGGGAAACCAATTATCGCTGATCTTAAAAAGATGCCTCACCTCTTAGTTGCTGGTGCAACTGGATCAGGTAAAAGTGTTTGTATGAACTCAATAATTGCAAGTATTTTGTTTAATGCAAGTCCTGATGAAGTTAAATTGATAATGATAGATCCGAAAATGGTAGAATTGACTGTATATAATGGAATTCCTCATTTAATTACTCCTGTTGTTACAGATCCTAAAAAGGCTGCTTCTGCTCTTAGATGGGCAGTGAAAGAAATGGAAAATAGGTATACCTTATTCTCAGCAGCGGGGGTAAAAAGTATAGAAGTATATAATGAAAATGCCGAAAAAACTGGGGAACTTGAAAAAAAATTACCCTACATTGTAGTGTTGATAGATGAACTATCTGACTTAATGATGGTTGCCCCTGCTGATGTAGAAGATGCTATTTGCAGAATTGCACAAATGGCCAGAGCAGCGGGAATTCATTTGGTAATTGCAACACAAAGACCATCTGTAAATGTTATAACTGGAATTATTAAAGCTAACGTTCCATCTAGAATTGCTTTTGCAGTTTCTTCACAAGTTGACTCAAGAACAATACTTGATATGAATGGTGCTGAAAAATTATTAGGGAAAGGTGATATGCTATATTATCCTACAGGTGTCCCTAAACCTTTTAGAGTTCAGGGTGTATTCATTTCCGATGATGAAATTGAAGAATTGGTAATGGAAATAAAAAGTAAAGGTGTTCCCAAATATGATGAGGCAGTTATTAATCTAGAAGTTGAGACTGAGGAAGAAGAAGGAAAAGAAGAAGTAGATGAAGATGAATTAATTCCAGATGCAGCCAAGCTCTTTATTGAAAATGGCCAAGCTTCAATTTCCTTACTTCAAAGACGCTTTCGAGTTGGCTATAACAGAGCAGCAAGGATAATTGACCAAATGGAACAAAAAGGAATTATTGGAGGATATGAAGGCAGTAAGCCGAGACAGATTCTAATAAATCTTGATGATTATGACCAATTATTTAACAAAGAAGAAAAAAATTAAAGAATCGTTTATCATATATTTAATTATATAGTTTATTATGTTAGTATGAATATTATACTCAAGTGGGTGGTTATTTGTTGGGAATCGGTGAAGAGCTAAAAAGAAAAAGAGAAGAAATGGGTCTTTCAATAAATGATATTGAAAATAAGATCAAAATAAAAGCGACTTACATAGAAGCCATGGAAAATGAAAATTTTGATAAACTCCCTGGCCGTGTATACGTTAAGGGATTTATTAGGAATTATGCAAAATTTCTTGGACTTGACCATAATCTGTATCTTGAAGAAATAAACAAACATTTCCAAGATGATGCTCCGGAAGACATATTAGCAAACAGTAAGCCGCAACTTGTTAAACCAGTCAGAGACAGAAGATTAACTGACCGAATAGTAAAAGGAATTGCTTTATTGTTAATTTTTGCAATGTTAGGTTTTGGGGCTTTAAAAGGCTTTCAATTTTTTATGTCACCTAAGGATTCGAACCCTCAGGTGTCAGAGACAACTCCGGAAGGTGCAACTGATCCAAATCCACAACCAGAGGTAACACCGGAACCGCAACCAGAGCCAACTCCTGAGCCGGTACCGGAACCACAACCAGAGCCAACTCCTGTTCCTGAACCTACGCCAGAACCACAACCAGAGCCAACTCCAGAACCGACTAATCCTGAAAATAATCAGCCAG
>CAZNNQ010000001.1:0-84209 GCA_964574445.1 uncultured Eubacteriales bacterium | reverse complement strand
GAACCACAACCAGAGCCAACTCCAGAACCGACTAATCCTGAAAATAATCAGCCAGTAGACCCTTCAGGTGAAAAAGTTGTATTGGAAGTAACAATGTCGGAAGGTGGTCCGGGTTTAGATTCTTGCTGGGTGCAAGTTATTGTTGATGGAAAACTTGAGTTTGAACAAACAATCCTTGCTGGAAGAGATCCGATGGTTTTTATGGGTTCTAAAACTATAGATTTTACTTATGGAAATGCAGCTGCAGTTAGAATAAAAGTAAATGGAGTTGACCAAGGAGTTTTAGGAGCTCAAGGAGAAGTTGGAACAAAAAGATTTAGAGTAGAAGACTTGTAACTTAGAAATTTTACAGACCTGTTTATCAGGTCTGTTTTATTTGCTATAATAATTTGGAATGTTATGGTTAAAGGAGAAAATTATTTGCAAAAAGTATATCTATTGTCACTTGGGTGCCCAAAAAATTTAATCGACTCAGAAAATATGCTTCATGTTATTAAGGATAATAACTTTCAGGTTACAGATATACCTGAAGAAGCAGATATTGCTGTTGTAAATACTTGTGCTTTTATTGGTGATGCAAAAGAAGAATCAGTTGATTGCATTTTGGAACTAGCTGAAATGAAAGAGAATAAATTACAAAAACTTATTGTAACAGGTTGTTTGAGTCAAAGATATTCTGATGAATTAATGAAGGAAGTACCAGAGATCGATGGAATTATAGGTACTGGCCGTTATGAAGACATCAACAATCTTATTGATGAGCTAAACAAGAATAATGAAAAAATAAATCTAGTTGATGATATAAAAAAATATACTGAATATAAAGAATTAAAAAGAGAAAAAATAACTCCTAAGCACTATGCTTATTTAAGAATAGCCGAGGGCTGCGACAATTTTTGTACTTATTGTATAATTCCTGGAATAAGAGGTAAATACAGAAGCAGAAAAATTGAAGATATAAAAAAAGAAGCAGAAGGCCTGGTATCCTCTGGAGTAAAAGAGCTTATGATAATTGCTGAAGATATAACTTGTTATGGGCAAGACTTATATGGGGAACTAATGCTGGCAGAACTTCTTAAAGAATTAGTAAAGATTGAAGATTTATCAAGAATCAGACTTTTATATGCTTATCCAAATAATATTACAGAAGAACTTCTTTTGTTAATCGCAAAGGAAGAAAAAATATGTAAATATCTTGATATGCCAATACAACATATTTCAGATTCTATATTAAAATTAATGGGAAGAAATATTACAGGAGATCAAATAAGAAAAATTATTTTAAGAGCAAGGGAATTAATGCCAAATATTGTTTTTAGAACAAGTCTTATTTCGGGATTTCCTGGAGAAACCCAAGAAAATCATTTAGAGTTGCTTGAATTTGTTAAAGAATATAAAATAGAGAGACTTGGAGTATTTCCTTATTCAAGAGAAGAAGATACACCAGCCTATAATTTACAAAAACAAATTCCAGAAAAGATCAAAATAGCTCGAAGAAATGAAATTATGGAAGCTCAATTTGGTAATGTTTTGGAATATAATACAAACAGGTTAGGAAAAACAGAACAAGTAATTATCGATAGTTTTGATGGAATTTTTTTTGAAGGAAGAACTTGTGGGGAAGCTGTTGAGATTGATCCAGTTATACTAGTTAAATTTGAAGATTCTATAAAAATAGGCGATATGATAAATTGCAGAATTATTCATGTAAATGATTATGATTTAGTAGGAGAGATGGAAAGTGAATTTGCCAAATAAACTTACTCTTGGCAGGATTTTTTTAATTCCTGTTTTTATGTTCTTCTTACTTGTAAAAATAACCTATGGTAAATATTTAGCTGCCTTTATATTTATTCTTGCTGCTAGTACAGATGGACTCGATGGTTATATTGCAAGAAAAAGAAAACAAATTACAAATTTTGGCAAGATTATGGATCCTCTTGCTGACAAATTGCTTGTTACAGCTGCACTGATATCATTAGTACAATTAGGTGAAATCAGCGCTTGGCCTGCCTTCATAATATTAGGCAGAGAATTCGCAATAACTGGTCTAAGAAGTGTTGCTGCTGCTGAAGGTGTTGTCGTTTCGGCAAGTCATCTTGGAAAGATAAAAACTGTAACACAAATTATAGCGATTTCGCTGATACTATTAGAAGATTTTTACAGTCAATTTATTAATTTTCCAATAGGAGAAGCATTTCTTTATATTGCTTTGTTTTTTACCTTATGGTCAGGTGTTGACTATGTAAGAAAGCTTAATACTAAAATAAAAATTGATGATATTTGATTAAAGGAGAGGTTTTATGGATCAGATAAAAAAAGACTGGCTGTTTCTTATAATTGGAATTATAGTTGGCGTTGTTTCAATAAGGCTTTTATTAAATTTCTTTAATATTGGATAATTTTGACCCCGGAGTAGCTATAATTATCCGGGGTAATTTTTGCAAAAAAAAACGCACCCCTTGGATGCGCTGCTACAAGGAAGTTAGAAAGGACTCGAACCTTTAACCTAGGTGCCACGAACCTAGATGATACCATTTCACCACAAAATTCCTTCAGCTATTTGATTAAATTATAACAGAAAAGTATGATATATAGCAATAAAAATAAGGGATTTTAAGAGACTATAATCTTGATAGTATTGAAAAGGAGTTTTCTATGAATAAAAAGATAATCATTTTATTTTTATTGTTTTTTATAATTAGTCCAATTATTGGGATTAGTTTTGGAGTAGAAGAAATTGATGAATTCAATTTGTCTGAAGAATATGCAAAAGGGAAAGTTTTAGAAATATATGAAGAAGAACTTGAAAAAGAAATATCCGAAGGAATACTAGAAAATTATCAGAGAATATTGGTAGAAATAACCTCTGGAGATTTTAAGGGAAATAAAGTACAAATAGAAAACAGTTATATAAATTCACCTGGTTATGAAATATATGTTCAAGAAGGGGACCGAGTTCTACTTTCTGTTTTATATGATGAATCCGGATATCAAAAAGCATATGTTGTTGATTTTGTAAGAGATACTTATATTTATTTGCTAATTGGTGTTTTTATGTTCCTTATGCTTGCTATAGGAAGAAGCAAAGGACTTAAAGGGATTATTTCTCTGGGGATAACATTTTTAGTTATTTATAAAATCATGATACCTCAAATATTTGCCGGAAGAAGTCCGGTCTTAGTAACAATTTTTTCTGCAATTATAATAGCTTTTATAACCTTTGCAATAGTTAGTGGACTTACTAGAAAGTCCTTAGCAGCATTTTTAGGAACAGCATTTGGTTTAGTTTTTGCAGCAATTCTTGCTATTATTGTAAGTAATGCTGCAAACTTGACTGGACTAAGCTCTGAAGAATCCAAGATGCTTTTTTATGTACCAGAGTTTGCCGAATATAATATGAAAGGAATTTTGTTAGCTGGAATTATTCTTGGAGCACTTGGAGCTGTAATGGATGTTTGTATGTCCATAGCATCAAGTATCGAAGAGATAGCTACTGCAGGGGAAAAAATGACTTTCCCTCGTTTGTTTAAAGCCGGAATGAATGTGGGTAACGATATCATGGGTACAATGACAAATACTTTAGTATTGGCCTACACAGGGGCTTCGCTTCCCTTACTCCTTTTACTTATGGCTTATGATTTACCTTTTTTACATTTGATAAATTTTGAGATGCTAGCAGATGAAATTATTAGAGCTCTAATAGGAACAATAGCTTTAGTTGCCACCATACCTATTACAGCAATTATATCTGCTCTACTATTAAAACACAGAACTTAACAGGGGTGTACAAATGGAAAAAATATTGTCTTCTTCAAGTCAGGACTATCTAGAAGCTATTCTTGAGCTCTCTACGGAAAATAGTGGTGTTAGGGTTACTGATATTGCTAACAAACTTAATATAAAAAAAGCAAGTGTTACCCAAGCTATTAATATTCTTTCTGAGGAAGGACTTGTTTTAAGGGAAAGATATGGTCCTGTTTATCTAACTTCGAAGGGGCTTGAAGAAGCTGAGCGAGTAAAAATAAAACATTATTTGTTAAAATATTTTTTTGAGAATATTCTTGGAGTTAATAAAGATACGGCTGAAAATGATGCTTGCCTAATTGAACATGCTTTAAGTGAGGAAACCTTTATTTATTTTGCTGAATATTTAAATAAGTCTGGACACCTTGAAGAATTTTCGAAAAAAAATAAGTTGAAAGAAATTTATGCGGAAAAAATAAAAACATTGAAGATTTGACATTTTTTAAAATAAAAATATAATCTATTTATAGCTAAATAAAATATTAAGCATTGAAGAGGACAAGTGTTTTAAATAAACCTTACAGAGAGAGAAAACCGAGGCTGGAAGTTTTCTTAGGAAATATTTGGAGCATACCACCTTGGAGCTGTTGTTTAATGACAACCGTATTTCTGCGTTAAAGAGTATTGAGTGGTACTATATATTCATATAGTGCAATTTGGGTGGAACCGCGATACTTCTCGTCCCATTGGGATTGAGGGGTATTTTTTATTTTATAGGAAAGGTGAGAGAACTATGTTAAAAATTAAATTACCAGATGGTTCAGTTAGAGAGTTTGAAAAAGATTTTGTTACTCCTTTTGAAGTAGCGGGAGATATCAGCAGGGGATTGCAGAAAAAAGCTCTTGCAGCAAAAGTAGATGGGAAAGTCGTTGATCTGGATTTTCCAATAGATAAAGATTCAGAATTAAGTCTTTTAACCTTTGAAGATGAAGAAGGTGAAGATACTTTTCGTCATAGTTCTTCCCACATATTGGCTCAGGCAGTAAAAAAACTTTTTCCAGGAACTAAGATTGCTATTGGTCCTGCGATAAAAGACGGCTTTTATTATGATTTTGATTCTGAACATATTTTTACACCAGAAGATTTAGAAAAAATTGAAAAAGAAATGGAAAGAATCGTAAAAGAAAACCATGAGTTTGTAAGGAAAGAACTCCCTAGAGATGAAGCAATAAAATTATTTAAAGAAATTGGGGAAGACTATAAGGTTGAGTTAATTAAAGATCTTCCAGAAGATACTCAGATTAGTGTTTATACTGATGGAGGATTTATCGACCTTTGTGCAGGTCCACACCTTCCTTCAACTGGCCATGTTAAGGCTGTTAAACTTTTAAATGTTGCTGGGGCATATTGGAGAGGGAATTCAGATAATAAAATGCTTCAAAGGATATATGGTACATCTTTTCCAAAGAAAAGTGATTTAGAAAACTATTTAAACCTTATTGAAGAAGCAAAAAAGAGAGACCATAGAAAACTCGGACAAGAATTAGGATTGTTCACTCTTATGGAAGAGGGTCCCGGATTTCCCTTCTTTCTTCCAAAAGGTACAAAAGTAAAAAATCTTCTTCTTCAATATTGGAGAGAGGTTCATGAAAGAGAAAACTATGTTGAAATTGAGACACCAATAATTTTAAATAAAAAACTTTGGGAAACTTCTGGACATTGGGATCATTATAGAGATAACATGTATACTTTGAAAATTGATGATGAAGATTATGCAATAAAGCCAATGAACTGCCCAGGAGCATTTATGGTTTATAGAAGTGATCTTCATTCTTATAGAGAATTCCCAATAAGACTTGGTGAAATTGGTAGAGTTCATCGTCATGAGCTTTCAGGGGCACTTCATGGTTTAATGAGAGTAAGAGCATTTACTCAAGATGATGCCCACATCTTTATGCTTCCAGAGCAAATTAAAGATGAAATTAAAAATGTAGTTAATAAAATTGATGAAATTTATGAAAAATTTGGATTTAAATATAAAATTGAGCTTTCTACGAGACCAGAGGATTCAATGGGTGCTGATGAAGATTGGGAAAATGCTGAAGAATCATTGAAAAAAGCTCTTGAAGAGCTAGGTAAACCCTTTACAATTAATGAAGGTGATGGAGCTTTTTATGGTCCTAAGATTGACTTTAAACTAGAAGATTGTCTTGGCAGAACATGGCAGTGTGGCACAATTCAATTGGATTTCCAAATGCCTCAACGTTTTGATCTTACTTATATTGGTAAGGATAATGAAAAACATCGTCCAATTACAATTCATACTGTAGCCTTTGGTAGTATAGAAAGATTTATTGGGATATTAATTGAACACTTTGCAGGAGCTTTCCCTGTATGGCTTGCTCCAGTTCAGGCAAAAATTTTAACATTAACAGATAAACATAATGAATATGCCCAAAAAGTATATAATGAATTAAGAAGTGCTGGAATCAGAACAGAGATTGACAATAGAAATGAAAAGATTGGCTTTAAAATCAGAGAAGCTCAGCTGCAAAAAGTTCCTTATATGTTAATTATTGGAGATAAGGAAGTTGAAAATAATGCGGTTGGTTTAAGAAAAAGAGGCGAGGGTGACCTTGGGGCCGTAGCTTTGGAAGAGTTTAAGGCAAGAGTATTAAAAGAGACAATAGAAAGAAGCCTATAAAAATTACCTAATGATTAATTCTTTTAATGTTGTTTTATAAGTTGTATTGATGTATAATTTTATCTGATAAGTATAACCTCACTTTAAAACTTAGTGAGGTAGAGGAGCGGTTTTTAACAGCCTTTAGTGGAGTCTGAGAAACTTAGAAACTAAAGGGAAGGAAAGATCGCCGAAGCAGATAACGAACTCAAAGTTACTTGCTGGGGTTGCAGAAAATATCTGTAACACTGTCCCGTAAACATCCCGGTTTACAGGGTTGAGCTATCTCGTTTGGGAAGTAGGGGTTTTGGGAGATAATGTATTTTTAAGGCCTGAGATTACCTCAGGTCTTTTTTTGCAAAAAAAACATTAAAAATTAAAGAAAAGAGGGTTATTTTATGAAGAAGAGTTTAGTTTTGGCATTGGTAGTTACCCTTGCAGTAGTAATGCTGTTTACAGGTTGTGCCGGTAAAAAAGTAGAAACAGAAGTTGAAACATTTAAGGTAGGAATGGAAGCTGGATATCCTCCATTCAACTGGACACAAACTGGAGATGCTAACGGTGCTGTTAAGATTGATGGCAGTCCTGAGTTTGCTGGTGGTTATGATGTGGAAATCGCAAAACAAATTGCTGATGGTTTAGGAAAAGAATTAGTAATTGTAAAAACGGAATGGGACGGTCTTGTTCCAGCTCTTTTATCAGGGAAGATAGATGCAATAATTGCTGGTATGTCACCAACAGCTGAACGCAAAGAAACAATCGATTTTTCAGACAACTATTACAAATCAGATTTAATCATGGTTGTTTTAAAAGATGGAGAATATGCAGAGGCTACTTCAATAAATGATTTTTCTGGAGCAAAAGTTACAGCTCAGTTAAACACTTTCCATTATTCAGTAATTGATCAAATTGAAGGTGTTGAAAAAGAAACTGCAATGGATAACTTCCCGGCAATGAGAGTTGCTTTAGAGTCTGGCATGATTGATGGTTACGTTTCTGAACGTCCAGAAGGAATCAGTGCAGCAGCAGCTAATGAGAAGTTTGCAGTAGTTGAATTTACTGATGGATTTGCTACTTCAGATGACGACACAGCAATTGCTGTTGGTCTTCAGAAAGATAGTGATCTTACAGAAAAAATCAATGAAGTTCTTGCTGGTATTTCTTTAGAAGAACAAATAGCAATTATGGAAGATGCAATATTAAATCAACCATCATCAAATTAGTATAAATTAACCGGTTGTATTTCAAATACAACCGGTTTAATTACGCATAAGGAGGAAAACTATGACCTTAGAATGGTTGGTAAAGATCTTCGTAGATAACTGGCCAATGTATTTGCGCGGAGCGGGGATTACTCTTTATATTGCCTTAACAGGAACCTTAATTGGTTCTTTTATTGGATTGTTAATAGGGGTAGTTCGTACAATTCCAAAGGCCGACAAAGGAATAAAAAAAATAATCCTAAAAATAGTAAATATGTTTCTTACCGCATATATTGAATTTTTCAGAGGAACACCAATGATTGTTCAGGCCATGGTTATATATTATGGTTCGGCTTTAGCTTTTGATATAAATGTTGACCGTTTAGTAGCGGCATTATTTATTGTTTCAATCAATACAGGTGCTTACATGTCTGAAATTGTTCGTGGTGGTATTATTTCCATTGACAAAGGACAGTTTGAGGCAGCTCAAGCAATAGGTATGAATCATTTACAGACAATGATAAATATTGTATTACCTCAGGTAATTAGAAACATCTTACCGGCTACGGGTAATGAATTTATTATTAACATTAAAGATACTTCGGTTCTGAATGTTATTGCCGTATCAGAATTATTCTTCCAGACAAAATCAATTGCCGGAAATAATTTTAGATACTTTGAATCTTTCTTTGTAGCTTGTGTTATTTATTTAATAATGACACTAACAGTTACATGGATATTACGCTCAATTGAAAGAAAAATCGATGGACCGGATTCCTTTACTTTAGGTGGGAATCAAATGCAACTTTAAGTAAATCCTGCCCGGGAGGTGAATTATGGAAAAGATAATAGAGGTTCAACACTTAAGTAAGTCCTTCGGAACTAATGAAGTGTTGAAAGATATTGATTTCGCAGTAAATGAGGGTGAGGTAGTTTGTATTATCGGATCTTCAGGATCTGGAAAATCTACACTTCTTCGTTGTATAAATTTACTGGAGAAGCCAAGCGGAGGGCAAATTATTTATAAAGGAGAAAACATCCTTGATGATAAACATGATATTTTTCAATATCGTACAAAATTAGGAATGGTTTTTCAACAATTTAATCTTTTTAATAATTTAGATGTTTTAGGAAATTGTGTTGTTGGTCAGACAAAAATTCTAAAACGCTCCAAAGAAGAGGCTGAAAAAGTTGCCTTGAAATATTTAAAAGTTGTAGGTATGGATCAATATGTAACTGCAAAACCAAAACAATTGTCTGGAGGGCAAAAACAACGTGTTGCTATCGCCCGTGCTTTGTCTATGGAACCTGATGTTATGCTTTTTGATGAACCAACATCAGCATTAGACCCGGAAATGGTTGGGGAAGTATTAAAAGTAATGAAAACCTTGGTAGAAAGCGGGCTCACTATGTTAGTTGTAACCCATGAAATGGGTTTTGCTAAAGAAGTTGCTGATCGAGTTGTTTTCATGGATAAAGGTGTTATTGAAGAAGAAGGACCGCCGGAACAAATTTTCAATAATCCAAAAACGGAACGTACAAGGGAATTCTTAAAAAGAACCTTGGAATAATAAACTTGAAGATATTATTAGCAGAGAGGATTATGCCTCTCTGCTTTTTTTATTGACAAAAATCGCTAAACATGTATAATTAAACATATAGGTATACTATGTATAAAAGAAAGGAAGTTTTATTATGAATAAAATAGCAAAAAGTATAACTGAGTTGATAGGAAATACACCTCTTCTTGAAATTGGTAATTTCAGTAAAAATAAAAATATAGAAAATTCGATAATAGCAAAGATCGAATCCTTTAACCCTGCATCAAGTGTAAAAGACAGAATCGGTCTTGCAATGATTGAGGATGCTGAAAAAAAGGGATTACTTAAAGAAGGTGCTGTTATTGTGGAACCAACAAGTGGAAATACTGGGATAGCATTAGCTTACATTTCGGCGGCAAGAAAATATCGTTTAATTCTTACTATGCCGGATACGATGAGTTTAGAAAGAAGAAGTTTATTAAAGGCTTTTGGGGCTGAATTAGTATTAACTCCAGGGAGTGAGGGAATGACAGGTGCTATTAATAAAGCAGAAGCCTTACTAAAAGAAATTCCTGGTTCCTTTATGCCTCAACAATTCAATAATCCATCAAATCCAAAAACACATTATTTAACTACTGGTCCTGAAATTTGGAGAGATACAGAGGGGAAAATAGATTTCTTTATTGCGGGTGTTGGTACAGGTGGAACAATTTCTGGGATAGGAAAATATTTAAAAGAAAAAAATCCAAAAATAAAGATTATTGCGGTTGAACCTAAAGAATCATCTGTTTTATCAGGGGGAGAAAAAGGTCCTCATAAAATTCAAGGGATTGGAGCAGGGTTTGTTCCAGGAAATTTCAACAGAGAGATAATCGATGAGATAATTCCAGTTCCTGGAGAAGAGGCAATTAATACTGCAAGAGTCCTTGCTAAAACAGAAGGTATTCTTGCCGGGGTTTCTTCCGGTGCAGCGTTATATGCTGCCGTGGAAATAAGCAAAAGAGAAGAAAATAAAGACAAAAAAATTGTAGTATTATTGCCTGATACAGGAGAAAGGTATTTATCAACGGGTTTATTTGATTATGAATAAAATACTAAATATAAAACATTGAAGCACTACCCTTTGAAAGAGTATTACCCTTATTTATAAGGTCTTTTAAAGTTGTTTTGCTTAAAGTATCTATTATCTTTTCATCAAGTTTCTCCCAAACTAGTTGATCAAGTGTAGAAGTGATATGGTCATAATTATTAGAAAGAAAGGGTTGAACCTTTTCAAAAAGACCAATTTCAATTCCTTTCAAAATCATTAACACGGTTATTTCATCGGATTTTTTTCCTAAGAAATATCCACCCTGTGAACCTTTTACAGACTGAACAAGATTTTGTTTTTTAAGAAGAGAAAATATTTGTTCTAAATAGATTTTTGATATTTTAAGTTCCCCAGCTATAGTAGCTATTGTTACTGGCTCTGGGGAATTTTCTTTTTCTCCTAAGAACACCATAGCAGCAAGTCCATATTTGCCTTTAGTTGATATACGCATGAGATCTCCTTTACATAGTAAAATTATATGTTTTATTATATTACAAAATAAAATTGTTGACAAATATATTTGTGTATTTTAATATTGCCTAGATGGCATCCTTTGGAGTCATACTTTATCTTAAAAATTAAAAAATGAATATTTGAATGTTTTTACTTCTGCTCTGAGCCTGTAAGGGACCGAGACGGGAAAGGAAAATTTTATTTTTTTATAAGGATACTATGCCCTTTTTCTGTCTATTTGCAGAAAAAGGGTTTTTTATTTTATTAAAGTAGGTGATTTCTTGATTGCGTTTATTGGAGCTGGAAGAGCTGGAAAAGGTTTAGGCTTATATTTTACTGAAGCCGGAATAAAACTATCCGGATATTATGACATAAATATAGAATGTAGCAGAGATGCATCAGACCTCACAAATACAAAGAGCTTTTTAAATTTAAATGAATTAGTAGACTCGTCAGAAGTTATTTTTATCAGTACCGGCGATGATTATATAGCAAATGCTGGAAATGAGCTTAAGGAAGTTTTAAAAAATAAGAAAAAAATAGTTGGTCATTTAAGTGGGTTGCATAATTCCAAAGTTTTAAAAAATATTTTTCCTGAATGTCCCTGTTTCTCCTTACATCCCATGTACTCTTTTTCTGGAGAGCAAAAGGACAATAGTTCTTTAAAAGATGTTGTATTTACAATAGAGGGAGATAATGAAGCAGTTTTTAAAATTAGAGAAATTTTAGAACCAGTAGGGAATAAAATATTAAGAATAGAACCAGATAGTAAAGCCCCTTATCATGGTGCATGCGTTTTTGCATCAAATTATTTAACAACAATTTTAGAAAAGAGTATAAAAATATTTAAAGATATTGGTATTAACGAAAATGAAGCAAGAGTTATGCTAGAGCCCTTGGTTAAAGGGACAGTTGAAAATACCTTTAAAAAGGGTCCTGAAAATTCCTTGACTGGACCAATCGCCAGAGGGGATATACAGACTATATCTACCCATATAAATAATTTGAAAAAGTATGATGCTGATATTGAAAACCTGTATAAAGTTCTTGGGAAAGAAACTTTAAATCTTGCTACAAAAAAATTATTAAGAGATGATGAAAAAATTAATAAGATAAAAATTTTATTAAAGGAATGATGAAATTGAAAAAAACAACAAGTTGGTTTGCAAAAGCTAAGCATGAAGGGGAAAAAATTACAATGCTCACCGCCTATGATTATTCAACAGCAAAATTAATGGATCAAGTAGGAATTGATTCTATCCTTGTTGGGGATTCCCTGGGTATGGTTATGCTCGGTTATGACAGTACATTGAAAGTTACCATGGAGGATATGATTCATCATACCAAAGCTGTAGTTAGGGGTGCGTCTGAGGCGATGGTTATTGCGGATCTTCCTTTTCTAAGCTATCACATTTCAGTAGAAGAAGCAGTTAGAAATGCTGGAAGATTAATTCAAGAAGGTGGAGCTCAAGCAGTAAAATTAGAGGGTGGAAGAGAAATGATTCCGGCTATTGAAGGCATTATTAAAGCCCAAATCCCTGTTGTAGCTCATCTTGGACTAACTCCACAATCTGTAAATGTGTTTGGAGGTTTTAAAGTTCAGGGAAAAGAATTTGAGAATGCTCAGAAAATCATGGAGGATGCATTACTTTTACAAGAAGCGGGAGTTTTTGCAGTTGTTCTTGAATGTGTACCAGAAAGGTTATCGGAATTAATTACGAAAAAATTAAGAATTCCTACTATAGGAATTGGCGCAGGAAATGTTTGTGATGGTCAAGTTCTGGTTGCCCAAGATATGCTTGGAACTTTTACGGATTTTAAACCAAAGTTTGTTAAAACCTTTGGAAATATCGGAGCAAATACCAAGGATGCGATTAAGGAATATATTAAACAAGTAAAAACTACTGAATTTCCTGCAAAAGAGCATGTTTTTACTATAGATGATGAAGTTATAGAAAAATTATATTAATGGAGATATGATAAATGATTTTAAAAAAAATTAATGAAATAAGAGAAGCAGTCAAAGTTATAAAAGCAAAGGGAGGAAATGTTGGTTTTGTTCCAACAATGGGCTACCTTCACCAAGGTCATTTATCTCTAATTAAAAAGGCAAAAGAAGAGAATGACTTTGTAATAGTTAGTATATTTGTAAATCCTATTCAATTTGGGCCAAATGAAGACTTAGAAAAATATCCAAGAGATATTGAAAGGGATACAAAACTTGCAGTGGAAGCAGGTTGTGATCTTATATTCAATCCTGAGGTATCAGAGATGTTCCCTAAGCCTCTTAAAACAGGTGTGCAGGTTGACGGACTCACAGAAAGATTGTGTGGTAAAAAAAGGCCGGGGCACTTTAAAGGAGTAACAACAATTGTATCTAAATTATTTAATATTGTAGCTCCAGATAGAGCATATTTTGGTCAGAAAGATGCTCAGCAAGTAGCAGTAATAAAAAGAATGGTAGAAGATTTAAATTTTGATCTTGAAATAAAGGTTTGCCCCATAATAAGAGAAGAAGATGGTTTAGCTATGAGTTCCAGAAATGTATACCTTAACCCAGAGGAAAGAAAAGAAGCACTTGCATTAAGCAAATCTCTTCAATTAGCAGAAAAACTAATATCACAAGGAGAAAAAAAAGTTGGAAAAGTTATTTCAAAAATGAAGGAATTCATAGAATCTCATCCTCTTTGTGAAGTGGACTATATAGAAATTCTTGATTTTGAAAATTTGGAAGAAATAGAAAAAATTGAAGGCACCATCTTGATTGGGATAGCGGTAAAACTGGGTCAAACCAGATTAATTGATAATAAAATTTTGGAGGTTAAATAATGTTAATAAATCTTATGAAAAGCAAGATCCACAAATGTTATGTTACCGAGGCAAATTTACAGTATGTAGGTTCAGTAACTATTGATGAGGACTTACTTGATGCAGCAGGAATGTATGAGAATGAAAAGGTAGCAATTGTTAACAACAATAACGGAGCAAGACTAGAAACCTATATCATCAAAGGAGAAAGAGGTTCTGGGGTTATTTGTATTAATGGTGCAGCTGCAAGACTAACTCAACCAGGAGATGAAGTTATTATAATCTCATATACCTGGATTGAAGAAAAAGATCATGGAAAACATGAACCTAAAGTTGTTTTTGTGTCCAAAGATAATAAAGTTGTGGATATTTCAGATGTAGAAATCCATGGCGATATTAGATGATGTTTTTAAATTTTTAACTTGATTTTTGAATATGAATAGACTAATATAATCTTTGATAAGTGAACGATTTTTGGTAAAAGCCAAATTATATTCGGGAATTGACAATCAAAGGGTATTAGCTTTGACTTATACCTAGGACAACCTTGTTCTAGGTATTTTTATTTTATATAATGGGATGGTAAAAGATGGAATTATTGAAAGAGCGAATTAAGTGCGAAGGAAGAGTAGAAGAAAATTGCATCTTAAAGGTTGATAATTTTCTTAATCATCAAATAGATGTTTCTTTGTTTTTAGAAATGGGAAAAGAATTTAAAAAAAGATTTTTTGATAAAAAAATAGATAAAATACTTACTATTGAATCTTCAGGTATTGGAGTTGCCTTTGCAGTTTCTTTAGCTTTTGATAATATTCCTGTTGTTTTTGCAAAGAAAAAAGATGGGTGTTTTAATAATCCTAACGCTTTTTCAAGCAAGGTTTTTTCTTATACAAAGGGAAAAGAATATGAAATTATGGTTGATAAAAGATACATAAAACCAGGAGAAAACATTTTGATAATAGATGATTTCCTGGCAAACGGAAATGCAGCTATGGGTCTTGCAAATATTGTAAAATCTGGTGATGCATTACTAGTTGGAGTTGGTGCTGTTATTGAAAAAGGATTTCAAAACGGTAGAAAAATGCTTCAAGAAAACAACATTCAAGTTGAGTCACTAGTAATAGTTAAAGAGTTTTGTGACAACAAAGTTGTTTTTGATCAGTAAAAACTGATCTAAACATATATTAAAAAGGGGGTAAATTTTTAAATGAAAAAGCAGTTAAGTTTCTTGTTGGTTGCAGCACTAGTTTTATCTCTTGTTCTTGCTGGCTGTGGTGGAAAGACACCAGCTCCAACTCCAGAGGAAAAAGATCTAATTGTTGGTTTTATTTATGTAGGACCAATTGGTGATGGCGGTTATACTTATGCTCACAACGAAGGAAGATTATATCTTGAAGAGCAACTTGGCGTAAAAACTTTATACAAAGAGAACGTTGCAGAAGATGATCAGGAAGTTATGAATGCAGTAGCAGACATGGTTGATCAAGGAGCAACAGTGATTTTTGGAACAAGTTTTGGTTTTATGGATGGAATGGAAAAATCTTCAAAGGATTATCCTGAAGTTGCATTCATGCATTGTTCTGGATTTAAAATGACAGAAAACATGGGTAACTATTTTGGAAGAATGTACCAAGCAAGATATCTTTCAGGTATTGTGGCTGGTCTTAAGACAGAAACAAATAACATTGGTTATGTAGGTGCTTTTGAAATCCCTGAGGTAGTAAGAGGGCTTAATGCTTTTACACTAGGTGTAAAATCAGTTAACCCAGAAGCTGTTGTTAACTTTAAAACAACTCAAACTTGGTATGACCCTGCAACTGAAAAAGAAGCTGCAAAAGCTCTTCTTGATGCAGGCGCTGATGTAATTGCACAGCACCAAGATACAGCAGGTCCACAACAAGCTGCTGAAGAAGCGGGTGCTTTCTCAATTGGATATAACACAGACATGAAAGCAGCAGCACCAGGAGCATACATGACAGCTCCAATTTGGAATTGGGGACCATATTATGTGGCTCAAGTTCAAGCAGTTATTGATGGTAACTGGGCGCCAGAAAGTTACTGGGGTGGAATGGCAGACAATATAGTTGACCTTGCTCCACTTACAGAATTAGCTCCAGCAGAAGCTGCTGAATTAATTGATGCAGCAAAAGCAAAATTTGTTTCAGGAGAAACAGATGTATTTGTTGGTCCAATCAATGATAACCAAGGTAATTTAAAGGTTGCTGAAGGACAAAAATTAACAGACGAAGAAATGCTTTCAATGGATTGGTTTGTTGAAGGTGTACAAAAATAAAAGGTGGTATTTATGAATCAGACTCCTGCGTTAGTTTCAATGAAAAATATTAGCAAAAGATTTGGCACTATATTAGCTAATGATAAAGTTAATTTTAGCGTTGGTGCAGGAGAAATTCATGCCCTTCTAGGTGAAAACGGAGCAGGGAAAAGTACATTAATGAACATGCTATCTGGAGTATATACTCCAGATAGCGGTTCAATATATATAAATGGGGAAGAAGTGTTTTTTTCTTCACCAAGAGACAGCATGTCCAGAGGAGTTGGAATGATCCACCAGCATTTTAAGCTAGTGGAGGTTCAGTCCGCACTTGAGAATGTTCTTTTGGGGAATGAAAAAACGCTTTTTTTAAATAAGAAAAAGAAATATATTGAGATCAAGGAACTATCAGAAAAATTTTCTCTTGATATTGATTTAAATAAAAATGTTTATGAAATGTCTGTAGGAGAAAAACAGAATTTAGAAATTCTGAAGGTTTTATACAGAGGTGCAAAAATCCTTGTACTTGACGAACCAACAGCAGTATTAACTCCTCAAGAAACAGAAAAATTATTTAAAATAATGTTGAAGTTAAAAGAAGAAGGCTGTGCAGTGATTTTTATCAGTCATAAAATGAATGAAGTTATGACTATTTCTGATAAAACTACTGTTTTATTAAAGGGAAGAAGTATTAAAACCCTTTTAACTAAGGAGACTAACCCACAAGAATTGACAGAAATAATGGTTGGATACCCTATAAAATTAGAAATTAATAGAGAAACTTATGATTATAAAGAAGAAGTATTTCGCATGGATAATCTTAACTCATATACAAATGATGGGGTTCAAGTATTAAAGGATGTTTCCTTCTCTTTATATTCAGGAGAAATATTAAGTATTGCTGGTATAGCTGGCAGTGGTCAAAAAGAATTATGTGAAGCAATAGCAGGTTTATATAAAGTTTCTTCTGGATCAATCAAGTTTAAAGGGGAAGAAATGGTTGGGAAAACCCCAAAAGAAATAATTAAAAAAGGAATAAGCATGAGCTTTATACCAGAGGACCGCCTTGGGATGGGTCTTGTTGCAAGTATGGATATTGTTGATAACATTTTATTAAAACAATATCAAAAAAAATCAGGTTTTTTTATTGATAGAAAACCATCTAAGGTTAAAGCTAAAGAAATAGTAGAAAAATTAGAAATTAAAACCCCTGGAATTAATCACCCAATAAAAAACCTTTCTGGTGGGAATATACAAAAAGTACTTTTAGGAAGAGAATTGGATTCAAATCCTGAATTGCTTATTACAGCTTATCCTGTTAGAGGTCTTGATATTAATACGTGTTATAAAATTTATGACCTTCTTAATCAGGAAAAGAAAAAAGGTGTTGCTATTCTCTATATTGGCGAAGATTTAGATGCACTCATTGAACTAAGTGACAGAATAATGGTTATTAATAACGGAGAAATAATGGGAATAGTAAATGCCTCAGAAACAACAAAAGAAGAATTAGGTCTTATGATGCTTGGAGAGAAAAAATGAGGATAACCAAGAAGCCGGAAGTTAGCAGAAAAGAAGAAATAAAAATAAGATCATTATCTATACTTTTTGCGTTGATTACGTCAGGACTGTTTATTTTAATCCTAAGCCACAATCCATTTGAAGTATTTGCAGGAATGGCAGATGGAGCTTTGGGTAATACTCACCGTTTAAAGTCAACGATTATTAAAGCTATACCATTAGTAATTACTTCTCTAGGAATTTCAGTAGCTTTTAAAATGAAGTTCTGGAATATAGGCGGAGAAGGCCAGATTATTATGGGCGCTTATCTTGCTACGGTAGTATTTAGAACTTTCCCAGAATTAAGCAGACCAATTATGCTTTTATTAATGATAATCGCGGCTATGATAGGTGGAGGATTATGGGCTCTTATCCCTGCATTTTTCAGGGCAAAATGGAGAACAAATGAAACTATCATTACTTTGATGATGAATTATGTTGCTTTAAAATGGATAACCTATCTTCAATATAGTGCTTGGAAAGATCCAAATGCTATGGGTTTTGCTAAGATAGCTCCTTATACAGAGAATGCTCTTTTGCCAAAACTTTTTGGTATTCATATTGGTTGGGTAATAACTTTGGTATTAATATTAATTATGTATTTCTTTATGAATTACAGTAAAATGGGTTATGAGATAGCCGTTCTTGGTGAAAGTGAAAATACAGCTAATTATGCTGGTATTAACGTTCCCAAGACAATAATAACAGCGGTATTTATTAGTGGAGCATTATGTGGAATAACGGGATTTGTTCAGGCAACTGGTGTTAGTGGTAACCTAAGTGTTCAGCTAACGGCGGGTGTTGGATTTACTGCAATAATTACAAGTTGGTTATCTAACCTTAAGGTTCCAGTAATTTTAGTTGTTTCATTTTTATTCGCAGCCCTTGTTCAAGGAGCTTCTTATATTCAGATCGCTTTTGGAATTCCTGACGCGGCAAGTACAATTTTACAATCTTTAATTCTGTTTTTTGTTCTTGGCAGTGAATTTTTTATTAGATACAACATCAGCTTTAAAAAAAATTAATTAAATGAGGGTTAACTTATGATATTAACCGCTGCGTTTTTTTCTGCAGCTATTGTGGCAGGAACACCTTTGCTTTTTGCCACATTAGGAGAAATAATAACTGAAAAGGCAGGAAATTTAAACCTTGGCGTTGAAGGTATGATGCTAATGGGAGCTGTTATGGGGTTTATGGTGGGGCTAAAAACAAATAGTCCATTACTTGCTCTTCTGGCAGCGGCAATTGCTGGGGGCTTTGGAGCTTTTATCTATGCTTTTCTTACTGTAACCTTAAGAGCAAATCAAGTTGTTTCAGGTTTAACGCTTACAATTTTTGGTACTGGTTTTTCTGGGTTTATAGGCAAAAGTCTAGTTGGAGAAATCATGACGGTAGATATTAGAAACTTTTTTGCTCCTGTTGAAGTTCCTATTTTAAGTAAAATTCCTGTTATTGGACAGGTGTTTTTTCATCAGGACATGTTTGTATATCTAGGTTATATTCTTGCAATAATACTTGGAATATATTTGTATAAGACAACCTGGGGTCTAAATCTAACTGCAGTTGGTGAAAACCCGGCAGCAGCCGATGTTGCAAGTATTAGTGTTTCTCTATATAAATATGTTCATATTCTTCTAGGAGGTGCTCTTTGTGGATTAGGAGGAGCATATTTATCACTGGTTTATGTTCCTGCATGGCAAGAAAATATTACAGCTGGAAGAGGATGGATTGCAGTAGCCTTGGTTATTTTTGCAACATGGAATCCATATAAAGCACTATTTGGATCATATTTGTTTGGAGGACTTGATATTATTGGCTTTAGAATCCAGGGCTCTGCCCTTGTAATTAACCAATATTTTATTAATATGCTTCCTTATCTTGTTACTATTATAGTTCTTGTTACAATATCCTTTAGAAAATCAAAGAAAAATTCTCCACCAGCAGGACTCAGCGTTCCCTATTTCAGGGAAGAACGATAAAGTTTATAAAAAAGCAACCTAGGGTATATCCGTAAAAAGATATATCCTTTTTTTTGTTCAAAAAAAACGAACAATTAAGCGACGAACAACTACATAGTTCGTAAATGAAAGAAATATATGAAAAATATTTTTTATTTACATGATAAAAGTTCGCTTTTTCGTTGACTAAACAAATCTTGTTATGGTAATATTTTTTTGTACAATATATTGACTGGAGGGAATTATTTTGTCAGCAAAAGTTGCTATTGTAATGGGCAGTGACAGTGATTTTGATATTATGGAAAAGGCTTATGATGTACTTAGGGATTTTGGTGTTGAAAGTGAAGTTATTGTTGCATCGGCCCATAGAACACCTTATAGAGCATTGAAGTATGCTGAAGAGGCAAAGGAAAAAGGAATAAAGGTAATTATTGCTGGAGCAGGTGCAGCAGCTCATCTTGGTGGGGTTCTTGCAGCAGTTACAACACTTCCTGTAATTGGAGTTCCCATAGATGCAACACCTCTAAAAGGGGTGGATTCTCTTTATTCAATAGTGCAAATGCCATCAGGTGTTCCAGTTGCTTCTGTAGCAATTAACGGAGCAAAAAATGCCGGTATACTTGCTTTACAAATTTTGGCTTTAAGTGATAAAAATATTGAAGCTAAATTAGTTGAGTTTAAAGAAAAAATGTCTAAGGAAGTTATTGAAAAATCAGAGAAAGTAAATAAAAAAATAAAATAAATTCCCGGGCATCTTTATAATCTTTTTTATAAAAGCCCGGTTTTTGTCTTAATTAGGAGGAATAAAAATGATTAATAGATACACATTGCCTGAAATAGGAAAAGTATGGTCAGAGGAAAATCGATTAAAAGTAATGCTTGAAGTTGAAGTATTAGCTTGCGAAGGAATGGCAGAAATTGGTCAAATCCCAAAAGAGGCAGCAAAAATTATTCGAGAAAAAGCTGACTTTGATATTGATCGTATAAAAGAAATTGAAAGAGAAACTAAACATGATGTTATCGCTTTCTTGACTAACGTATCAGAATATGTGGGGAAAGAATCTCAATATATTCATATGGGAATGACTTCATCTGATGTCCTTGATACTGCTCTTTCTGTTCAAATGAAACAAGCTGGAGAAATCATTTTAGAAAAATTATATAAACTTAAAGAGGTAATTAAAAGAAAAGCTTTAGAAAATAAATATACATTAATGATGGGTAGAACTCATGGAATTCATGCTGAGCCAGTTACTTTTGGATTGAAGATGGCTGTATGGTATACAGAAACAGAAAGATCCATAATAAGAATGGAACAAGCAATTGAAACTATAAGTGTTGGTGCTATCTCTGGAGCAGTTGGTACTTTTGCTAATATTGATCCAAGAATAGAAGAGTATGTATGTGAGAAGCTATCTCTTAACCCGGCAAAAGTATCAACTCAAATTATTCAAAGAGACAGACATGCAGAGTATATGCTTACTTTAGCAGTAATTGCCAGTTCCCTTGATAAGTTTGCAACAGAAATCAGAGGATTACAAAAAAGTGAAACCTTTGAGGTAATGGAAGAGTTTTCTAAAGGACAAAAAGGATCTTCTGCAATGCCTCACAAAAGAAATCCTATGCAATCAGAAAGAGTTGCAGGGTTGGCAAGAGTAATTAGAGGAAATACTATTCCAGCTCTTGAGAATGTTGCCTTGTGGCATGAAAGAGATCTTACTCAGTCATCCGTTGAAAGAATAATCTTACCGGACAGTACAATTCTACTTGACTATATTCTAGATCTATTTATAAAAGTTGTAGATGGCCTTGTGGTAAATAAAGATAGAATGTTAGAAAATCTTGATGCAAATCTTGGCCTGGTATTCTCTCAAAGAGTAATGCTTAGCATTGTTGAAAAAGGAGTTCCAAGAGATACTGTATATAAATGGGTGCAAGAAGGTGCAATGAAGGCCTGGGATGAAAAAATTCAATTTAAAGACATTGTTAAAGGCAACCCTGAAATAAGAGAACACTTAAGTGAAGAAGAGATTGAAAAAATATTTGATTTTGATTATCACACAAAACACGTAGATACAATATTCAAAAGATGTGGATTAGAATAATAAAGGGGGATATTTTAATGGAAAAATTAGAAATGTTATACGAAGGTAAGGCAAAGAAAATATACAAGACTGAAGATAAAGATCTTTACGTTGTTGAATACAAAGATGATGCTACCGCATTTAATGGTTTAAAGAAAGACGTTATAGAATCAAAAGGAATTTTGAATAATGCTATTGCCTCAATATTTTTTGAATTACTTGAAAAAGAAGGTATTCCAACACATTTTGTTAAAAAAATGGATGACAGAAACATGCTTGTTAAGTCATTAGAAATTGTTCCTATTGAAGTAGTCGTTAGAAACATCACAGCAGGTTCATTAGCGAAGAAGTTGGGAATGGAAGAGGGTATCCCTCTAAAGAAAACTGTAGTTGAGTTATATTACAAGGATGATGAACTAGGAGATCCGATGATAAACAGTTACCATATTGCAGCTATGGGACTTTGTTCTCCCGAAGAGCTTAAAGAAATGGAAGAGCTTGGCTTAAAAATCAATGAAATTCTTGTTCCTTATCTAAAAGAAAAGAAAATTGAGCTTGTAGATTTTAAATTAGAGTTTGGACGCCATAATGGAAAAATTATTTTGGGAGATGAAATTTCTCCAGATACATGTAGATTCTGGGATCTTGAGACAAGAGAAAAAATGGATAAAGATCGTTTTAGAAGAGATTTAGGTAACGTTGTTGATTCATATATCGAAGTATTAAATCGTTTGGAGGCATAATAAATTGAATTGGGAAAAAGAAGATAAAATGGAAGAAGAATGTGGTGTAATAGGGATTTATACTCCTGGAGAAGAGGTTTCCCAGGCATTATATTATGGTTTGTTTGCTCTTCAACACAGAGGACAAGAAAGTGCTGGAATGGCAGTTTCTGATGGCAAAAAAATCCGTCTTCACAAATCCATGGGATTAGTGACCGAAGCTTTTAATCAGAATGATATTGATAGTCTTAAAGGTTGCATTGGGATTGGCCATGTTAGATATTCAACTACAGGTTCAAGTATTGTTCAAAATGCTCAACCAATTCTTGCTACCTATTTGGCTGGTCAGATTGCCTTGGCTCATAATGGAAATATTACTAATGCCAACCAGCTTAGAGAAAACTTAGCTAATAGTGGTTCCGTTTTCCAATCCTCAATTGATACAGAATTGATTGTAAATCTAATTGCAAAATATGGTCAAACAGACATAGAAGAGTCACTTATGAAAGTAATGATAGATCTTAAAGGATCTTATTCAATGGTTATAATGAATAAAGACAAATTGGTTGGAGTAAGAGATCCTTATGGTAACAGACCTTTGTGTATAGGGAAAATTGGGGAAAAGGGTTTTGTTCTTGCCTCTGAATCATGTGCCTTAGATACAATAGGTGCAACTTTCTACAGAGATGTAGAACCTGGTGAAATTATTATTATCGATGAAAATGGCGTAAGCTCGAAAAGAATCTTTACGGCAGATAAAAAGGCATTATGTATTTTTGAATATATTTATTTTGCTCGTCCTGACAGTACAATCGATGGTATCAATGTAAATATTGCAAGAAAAAGAATGGGTGAAGAATTAGCAAAAGAGCATCCTCTAGACGTGGATGTAATTATTCCTGTTCCTGATTCAGGTACAGTAGCAGGTATTGGTTATGCAGAAACAGTGGGAAAACCGTTTGCCTTTGGACTATTAAAAAACAGATATGCTGGCAGAACCTTTATCCAGCCAACGCAGAAGATTAGAGAAATTGGAGTAAAACTTAAATTAAATCCTATAAAAGAAATTATAAAGGGTAAAAGAGTTGCTTTAGTTGATGACTCTATCGTGAGAGGTACAACAAGTAAGAAAATAATAGAAATGGTAAGAGAAGCGGGAGCAAAAGAAGTTCACATGCTTATTACTTCCCCACCTGTAACTAAGTCCTGCTACTATGGTATTGATACTGGGGATGAGGAACAGTTGGTTGCAGCAAAGAAAAGTATAAAAGAAATTCAAAAAATTATTAAAGCAGATTCACTAAACTATTTGTCTATTGAGGGATTATATAATGCCCTTGGAATAAAAGCGGGATTTTGTACAGCCTGCTTTACGGGAGACTACCCAATTGATATTAGTGAGATTGAGAAAATGCAAAAATATAATTTAGAAAATTAGAAACTAGGTGAAAATATGGAAAACAAGAAACTTACCTATGAAGAAGCAGGAGTAAGTATTGATAAAGGAAATGAAAGCGTAGAAAAAATGAAGCCCTTCGTTAAAAAAACTTTTCGCAAAGAAGTTCTTGCGGATTTAGGAGGTTTTGGAGGTCTCTTTGCTCTAGATAAGGATAAATATGAAGAACCCGTATTAGTATCTGGAACGGATGGTGTAGGAACAAAGCTTAAGGTTGCTTTTGCGATGGACAAGCACGATACTATTGGGATTGATGCTGTAGCAATGTGTGTAAATGACATTATAGTCACAGGAGCAGAACCATTGTTTTTCCTTGATTATTTAGCAGTAGGGAAACTTGATCCAGAGCAGGTAACTCAAATTGTAAAAGGTGTTTCAGAGGGTTGTATACAAGCAGGATGTTCTTTAATTGGAGGAGAAACAGCGGAGATGCCTGGGTTTTATCCTGAGGGAGAATACGATGTTGCAGGCTTTGCCGTTGGAATAGTTGACAAGAAAAAAATTATTAACGGAAAAAATATCGAAGAAGGTGATCTGGTATTAGGATTACCTTCAAGCGGATTACACAGCAATGGTTTTTCTTTAGCTAGAAAAGTTTTGTTTGAAAAAGGTTTTTTACAGACTGATTCATACTTGGAAGGTATGGGAACTTCTTTAGGAACACTATTAATTGAGCCAACGAAAATCTATGTTAAGACTATTCTTAAATTAATTGAGTCAGCAGAAATTAAAGGGCTTGCTCACATTACCGGTGGAGGATTAGTCGAAAATGTACCTAGAGTACTGCCAGAAGGATTGTGTGCAGAAATAGAAGGAAACTCATTCTCTAAACCACCAGTATTTGAATTTATTCAAAACATTGGTGAAATCGAAGATGAAGAGATGTATAGAGTTTTTAATATGGGGATAGGTATGGTTATTATTGCCAATGAAAAAGAAGCAGAAAAAATCATTGCTCAATGTAACCAAATGGAAGAAAAAATTTATACTATCGGAAAAATAGTAAAAGGTGAAAAAACAATAATAAAATAGCAGGTGGAATTATGAAATTAAAGATTGCGGTTCTTGCATCTGGAAGAGGATCAAACTTTTCCGCTCTTCTGAAAAACAGCAGAAAAGAAGACTCTTTCTTTCAGATTGCTCTTCTTATTTCCGATAAAGAAAATGCTGGTGCACTGGAGACTGCAAAAGAAGAAGGTATACCCCACTTTTTTGTAAACCCAAAGGATTTTGAAAATAAAGAAGCCTTTGAGAATAAAATGGTGGAGATAGTAAATAGATATGATTGTGGCCTTGTATGTCTTGCGGGATATATGAGAATATTAAGTCCTTCTTTTTTGAAAGCTTGGAAAAAAGATGTAATAAATATACACCCATCTCTTCTTCCCGCTTTCCCAGGACTTGATGCACAAAAACAAGCTCTGGAATATGGTGTAAAATTTTCTGGGTGTACTGTTCATTTTGTTGATGAGGGAATGGATACAGGATTAATTATTGGACAAAAGGTTGTTCCGGTCCTTGAAACAGATGATGAAGAAACATTATCCAAAAGGATATTGAAAGAAGAACATATATTATATACAGAAGTAGTAAATAAATATGCACAAGGGAAGATTAAAAATAAAAGATAGGGGAGTAAAGATGAAAAGAGCATTGCTTAGCGTTTCTGATAAGACAAATCTTGTTGAATTTGCCAGAGAACTTATAGAATTGGGGTATGAAATTATCTCAACTGGAGGAACAAAAAAACACTTAAGTGAGAACAATATTCCTGTTAAAGGAGTTCAGGATGTTACAGGATTTCCTGAAATTTTAGAAGGCAGGGTAAAAACTCTTCATCCAAATATTCATGGAGGACTTTTAGCCAAAGGGACAGAAGAACATATGAATGTTTTGGCAGAAAATAAAATTACTCCTATTGATATAGTTTGCGTAAACCTTTATCCATTTGTGAATACAATACTTAAAAAAGATGTAACCCTTGAGGATGCAATTGAGAATATCGATATCGGTGGACCTGCAATGGTTAGAGCTTCAGCAAAAAATCATGACAGAGTTACAATTATTGTTAAACCTGAGAGATATACTCAAGTTATAGACGAAATTAAAAATAATGGATCTGTTTCATTATCAACAAGAAGAATCCTTGCTTTAGAAGCTTTTACACATACTGCAGAATATGACACAGCTATAAGTAGCTATTTAAATAAAGAGTTTACAGGGAACCTTTTTCCAGAAACCATTAATTTTACAGGTGTAAAAGTTCAAGATTTAAGATATGGGGAGAACCCCCATCAAAAAGCAGCCTTTTATAAGTTTCCTTTTAATACAGAGGGGACTATTGCTGGTGGAAAACAGCTTCAAGGTAAGGAACTTTCATATAATAACATAGTAGATATAGAAGCAGCTTGGAATATAGCTAAAGATTTTAAAGATGAGTTCGCTGTTACGGTGATAAAACATACAAATCCATGTGGCTCCGCCTTAGGTAAAACTCAATTAGAAGCATATATTAGAGCTTATGAAGGAGACCCTGTTTCTGCCTTCGGAGGAATTATAGGACTAAATACAAAAGTTGAGGAAGACACAGCAGAAGAAATTTGCAAAATTTTTGTAGAAGCTGTAGTAGCTCCAGAATTTTCTGATGCTGCATTAACTATTTTTGCTAAAAAAGAAAATGTTAGATTAATTGAAATGGGCTATGAACAGCCAAATGAAGAACTATGGATTGAAAAAGTTAGTGGTGGTTTTTTATTGCAAGAATCAGATACTGAGGAACTTAATACAGATCTATTTGAGGTTGTTACAGAAGCTAAACCTAGTAAAGAAGATTTAGAACAACTAATTTTTGCCTGGAAAATAGCTAAAAATGTAAAATCAAATGCAATTGTCCTAGCGAAGGATTATCGCACCGTTGGCGTTGGAGCAGGTCAGATGAACAGAGTCGGTTCTGCTAAGATAGCTTACGAACAAGCTGGAAAAGATACTAAAGATGCTTATCTAGCCTCAGATGCATTTTTCCCATTTAGAGATACAGTTGATTCAGCTGCTGCAGTTGGTGTTAAAGCAATTATACAACCAGGGGGCTCCATAAGGGACAAAGAATCTATTGAAGCCTGTAATGAACGTGGGATTATCATGATTTTTACACAGAGAAGACATTTTAAACATTAAGAGGAGGATAATTCTTTGAAGATTTTAGTAGTTGGAAGTGGCGGAAGAGAACATACCTTATGTTGGAAAATTGCTCAAAGTAAAAAAGTTACAAAAGTATATTGTGCCCCAGGAAATGCAGGAACAGGGCTTGTAGCTGAAAATATTTCTATTGAAGTAGATGAAATAGATAAAATTGTTGATTTTTGTAATGAAAAAAATATAGATCTTGCAGTAATTGGCCCAGAATTGCCTCTTACTCTTGGTCTTGTAGATATTCTTGAAAAAAATGGCATAAAGGCATTTGGACCGAAAGCTTCAGCAGCAGAGATAGAAGGCAGCAAAGCTTTTTCAAAGATGATAATGGAAAAATACGACGTGCCAACGGCAAAGTATCAAGTATTTACTGAATATGAGGAAGCAAAAAAGTACCTTGATGAGGTTGGTATTCCATGCGTTATCAAGGCAGATGGCCTTGCTCAAGGTAAAGGTGTTTTTGTTTGTATGACAAAAAAATGGCTGAAAATGCTTTAGATGAAATTATGGGTGAGAAAAGTTTTGGAGAAGCGGGAAACAGAGTTTTAATCGAAGAGTATCTTGAAGGGCAAGAAGTGAGTGTTTTAGCCTTTACAGATGGTACAACTATTATTCCTATGGTTTCAGCTCAGGATCATAAAAGAATTTTTGATAACGATGAGGGGCTAAATACTGGAGGAATGGGAGCATATTCACCAGCTCCTATGTATACAGAAGAAATTGCATCTTTTGTAAATGAGAAGGTATTTAAAGCTGTAGTAGATGGGATGAAAAATGAGGGAAGACTTTACAAAGGAGTGCTTTATGCAGGACTTATGCTTACTCCTCAAGGAGTTAAAGTATTAGAATTTAATGCTCGTTTTGGAGATCCAGAAACCCAAGTTGTTCTTACAAGACTTGAAAGTGACCTTGTTGATATTATGATTTCTGTAGTAGATGAGACCCTAGAAAATCAAAGGATCGAGTGGAAAAATTCAGCCTCAGTATGTATCGTAATGTCTGCAGAGGGATATCCAGGTAAATATGCAAAAGACAGAGAGATATTTTTTACTGAGCCAGCTTCTGATATTAAAAATATTTCCTTTATTTTTCATGCGGGTACAAAGAAGGATGGGGACAAAATCCTTACCAGCGGTGGAAGGGTTCTGGGAGTAACAGCCCTAGGTTCAACAATAGAGGAAGCTATAATGAATGCCTACAAAAGAGTGGAATCGGTAACTTTTAAAGGAGCTCATTATAGAAAAGATATAGGTAAAAAAGCTTTAATATAGTATTGTACTAAAGTGTAGAATAGTCTATCATTGATACTAAGGATAGACTATTTTTTTTAAGGATTGATATAATATGAGTGTAAAAGGGAAAAAGAAATATGAAAGCAAGTTAAAAGATCACAAAATTGACCGTTTATTTGAGGCTATTTTAAAACTTGAAAGTGAAGAAGAATGTTATCGTTTTTTTGAAGATTTATGTACAATTGCAGAGCTTAAATCTCTTGCTCAACGATTGCAGGTTGCTGAAATGTTGGATAAAAACCTTAGTTATAATTCAATTGCTGATGAGAGCGGAGCAAGTACAGCAACTATCAGCAGAGTTAAGAAATGTTTAAATTATGGCGCAGATGGTTATAAATTAGTAATTAATAAATTATCAGAGGAGAGATAAAATGAAAATTATCCCAGCTGTAGATGTACGCTGTGGTGAATTTGTTGTTTTTGTTCCTAACCAAGACATTAAAGAAAAATTCAGAGATCACGATCCCGTTGAAGTTACAAAATACTGGATCAACAAAGGTGCTGAAGAAATTTATTTTACCGACTATGATGGTTTGTTTAAAAGCTCTCCTCAAAATCTAGAAGTACTTAAAGAAATAAAAGAAGAAGTTAAATGTTCCATCTATTATTCAGGAGGAGTTTCAACTCCATACGACTTGAACAGAGCCCTGGAAGCTGGAGCAAACTATGTTGTTATTAATATTTCTAATTTCCGAAAAAGCCTTATAAATGATCCACTTTTTCATGCTAATCTCAATAAAATAATTATTGGTATTGATTTGAAAAATGGAGAATTCGCAGTTGAGGGATTTAATAATCCAATACATATAAATTCTGAAGAAAAACTTCAGGAATTATATGATTTAGGTTTAAGAATGGCAATAGTAACTGATATAACAAAAAAAGAACCTAAAGACAAATCATTGTTAAAGGGAGCAATAAAACTAGCAGACCGGATCGGCTATAAAATTATAGTTGCTGGCGGCATCTCTTCTCTACTGGATGTTGAATTTCTTAGTTCAGCCTCAAATGAAGAATTTGAAGCTGTAGTAATTGGAAGAGCTCTTTATATGGGGCACATTAAGTATAGAAAGTCTGATGAATTTATCTTGCTGGTTTAAAAATATAAAATCAGGGAGTGATTAAATGAGTTCAAAATTTAAAACTATGGATGGAAATACCGCAGCGGCCTATGTATCCTATGCTTTTACAGAGGTGGCTGCTATTTATCCTATTACACCTTCTTCAGATATGGCGGAACATGTCGATCAATGGAGTGCTAACGGGAAAAAAAACATTTTTGGACAAACAGTAAGTGTTGTTGAAATGCAATCAGAAGCAGGTGCGGCAGGAGCTGTTCATGGTTCTTTATCTGCAGGTGCACTTACATCAACCTACACGGCATCACAGGGTTTACTATTAATGATTCCAAATATGTATAAAATCGCAGGAGAATTGTTACCTGGAGTTTTTCATGTAAGCGCAAGGGCCCTTGCGACTCACGCTCTTTCAATTTTTGGTGATCATTCTGATATTATGGCTGTTGATCAAACAGGATTTGCAATGCTTGGTTCAGGAAGTGTTCAAGAAGTTATGGACCTTTCTGGTGTAGCTCATTTGGCTGCCATAAAATCAAGGGTTCCATTCTTAAATTTCTTTGACGGTTTCCGAACAAGCCATGAGATTCAAAAAATTGAACAAATTGAATATGATACTTTTAAAGAACTAGTAGACTATCAAGCTATTAAAGAATTTAGAGATAGAGCCTTAAATCCCGAACATCCAGTTACAAGAGGAACAAACCAAAATCCAGATGTATTTTTCCAAGGCAGAGAAGCTGCAAATAAATATTATGAAAATGTACCAGACATAGTAAATGATTATATGGAAAAAATATCTGAAAAAACAGGCAGAAAATATGCTCCTTTTGTATATTATGGTGCACCAGATGCGGAAAATATTATTATTTCAATGGGATCTTCAACAAGTGTAATTGAAGAAACTATTGACTATTTAAATGGAAATGGTTATAAAGTTGGCTTATTGAAAGTTCACTTATACAGACCATTTTCTGAAAAATATTTTTTCCAAGCTCTTCCAAAAACTGTTAAGAGAATTTCTGTATTAGACAGATCTAAAGATCCTGTATCCTTAGGTGAAGGTCTATACAAAGATATTAAATCTATGTTTTATGATAGAGAAGAAAACCCACTAATTATTGGTGGACGCTATGGTCTTGGATCTAAAGACTTTACCTCCGATGATGTTAAGGCAGTTTATGATAACCTGGCTTCTGAAAACCCAAAAAATTCTTTTACAGTTGGTATTATTGATGATGTAACACATACCAGCCTAGATGTAAAAGATAATATTAATACAGAACCAAAAGGAACAAAAAGATGCAAGTTCTGGGGTCTTGGTTCTGATGGAACAGTAGGGGCCAATAAAGACGCGATTAAGATTATTGGAGACAATACAAACTTATATGCACAAGGTTATTTCTCTTATGATTCTAAAAAATCAGGTGGTGTTACTGTATCTCACTTAAGATTTGGTAAAGAACCAATTAAGTCATCTTATCTAATTAATAATGCTGATTATATTGGATGTCATAACCATTCTTATTTAGCTAAATATGATGTTTTAGATGGTCTAGTTGAAAATGGTGTATTTGTTCTTAATACAACATGGTCAAAAGAACAAATAGAAGAAAAAGTACCAAATAAAGTAAAAAAAGCTCTTGCTGATAAAAAAGCACAGTTTTATATAATTAATGCTGCAGAAATAGCTCAAAAAGTTGGATTAGGTAATCGTATCAACATGATTATGCAAACTGTATTTTTCAATCTTGCTGAAGTTCTTCCCCTTGAAGAATCAATAGCTTACCTTAAAGATGCAATAGTTAAGAGTTATGGTAATAAAGGTGAAAAAGTTGTAGAAATGAACCATAATGCTGTAGATAAATCTATTGAAAATTTAATTAAAATAGATGTGCCGGCAGAATGGTCAAATCTTGGAGAAGATGAAGAACAAGATAAAACAACAAGACCAGAATTTGTTACGAATATTGCAGATAAAGTAAATGCTCTTGAAGGTGACAAATTACCAGTAAGTGCTTTCGCTGGAAGAGAAGATGGAACAATTCCTCCAGGAACAGCAGCTTATGAAAAGAGAAGCATCGCACTATTCGTTCCTGAATGGATTCCTGAAAATTGTATTCAATGTGGACAATGTTCTTTCGTATGTCCTCATGCCTCAATCAGACCATTCTTGTTAAATGAAGAGGAAAAGAAAAACGCTCCAGAAAACTTTAAAACAATTAAAGCAAATGGAAAGCAGCTTGAAGGACTTGAATTTAAGATACAAGTTAGTACTTTAGATTGTACTGGTTGTATGAGTTGTGTAAGAGTTTGTCCTGCTCCAACCAAGGCTCTTCAAATGAAACCAATTGATACACAAACAGAACAAGAAGTTCCAAATTGGGAGTATGCAACTAAAAATGTATCAATAAAAGATGCTTTAATGAAAAAAGATTCAATTAAAGGTTCACAATTAAGTAAACCTCTTGTTGAGTTCTCCGGAGCATGTGCAGGTTGTGGTGAAACTCCTTATGTTAAATTGATCACTCAATTATATGGAGAAAGAATGTTTATTGCCAATGCAACAGGCTGTAGTTCAATTTGGGGTGCAGCATACCCAAGTTCTCCATATACCACAAATAGTTCTGGTCAAGGGCCAGCATGGTCTAACTCATTATTTGAAGATAACGCAGAGTTTGGTTTAGGGATTCTTCTTGCGAATAAGAAAATCAGAGAAGGTATCCAAATAAAAATCAAAGATCTTTTGAAGCAAGATATATCCGAAGAATTAAAAACTTTAGCAAAAGAGTGGTTGGATAATTATGATAATGGAGATAAAACTTCTGAACTTACTCCAAAAATAATTGAACTTTTAAATAAAGAAGACAGCCTTTTAGCTAAAGAAGTATTAGAAAGATCAGATTTCTTAACTAAAAAATCTCACTGGGTATTTGGTGGAGATGGTTGGGCATATGATATTGGTTATGGTGGTCTTGATCACGTGATTGCCAGTGGCGAAGATATTAATATTTTCGTTTATGATACCGAGGTTTATTCCAATACGGGTGGCCAGGCTTCTAAATCTACTCCTGCAGCTGCAGTCGCAAAATTTGCAGCTTCTGGTAAAAAATCTGCCAAAAAAGATCTAGGACTAATGGCAACAACTTATGGAAATGTTTATGTAGCTCAAATAGCTATGGGAGCAAACATGAATCAAACAATAAAAGCAATTAAAGAGGCTGAAAGTTATCCAGGACCATCATTAATTATTGCATACTCCACTTGTATAAATCATGGCATTTCAGCGGGTATGGATAAAGGTATGGAAAGAATGAAACAAGCTGTTGAATCTGGATATTGGCATCTATGGAGATTTAACCCACTTCTTAAAGAAGAAGGTAAAAATCCATTTGTACTTGATTCAAAAGAACCAACAGCATCCTTTAACGAGTTCTTAATGGGAGAAGTAAGATATTCATCCTTATTTAAAACCTTCCCTCATTTAGCACAGGATCTGTTTAAAGTTGCTGAAGAAACAGCAAAAGATAAGTATGAAAAATATTTAAAAATGACACAATAAATAGAGAAATATAAGTAAATAAAATTAAACCGGACTTTTTAGTCCGGTTTTTTTTAAAATAAATTTATTATGATATAATAATAGGATATTTACAGTATCGGGGAAGATTCTTATGGAGTATTTAAAAGGAATTGTTGAGAGAATTACTTATAGTAATCCAGAAAACGGATTTACTGTAATTCGTTTAAAAACAGAAAATAAAGATGATCTTGTAACTGTTGTTGGTACACTTACTCCTTTAAATCCGGGGACTCAATTAATGCTTAAGGGAGAATGGAAGACAGACAGTAAATTTGGAAAACAATTTTCTGTAAAGTCATACAAAGAACTTATGCCATCGACTTTAACTGGGATAGAAAAGTATTTAGGTAGTGGACTGATTAAAGGCATCGGGCCTGTATATGCAAAGAAAATAATTAATAAATTTGGATTATCTACTATAGATGTAATTGAAAAAAATCCAGACCGACTTAATGAAATTGAAGGAATCGGTGAAAAAAGGATAGAAATGATTAAAAGTGGCTGGGAGGAGCAGAGAGAGATTAAAAATGTTATGATCTTTCTTCAATCCCATGGAATTTCCACTACTTTTGCTGTAAAAATCTTTAAAAGATACGGGAAAAAAAGTATCGAAATACTTAAGGAAAATCCATATAGGCTAGCTGATGATATATGGGGAATAGGGTTCAAATCAGCTGATAAAATAGCTGAAAACATGGGATTTGAACCATTTTCATATTCACGGTGTCGTTCTGGATTTCTTTATATCCTCAATGAAGCAACAACCTCGGGTCATTGTTTTTTAAACAAAGAGAACCTGATAGAGGAAGCAGAAAAATTACTTGATATTGAAGAAGAAGTAATAAATGATCACCTGCTTACTTCAATAAGAGATGAATCTTTGATAATGGATAATGGATGTGTTTATCTGCCACCCATGCTGTATAGCGAAATTGCTGTGTCAAAAAAAATTAAAGAAATTAGTAATGCCCAAGGGATTTATTCTTCTATAGATATAACTGGAATTATAAATAGAATTGAGGAAGAAGAAAATATTTCTTACGATATTATTCAAAAAAAAGCTATCGAAGAAGCGATATTTTCTAAATTTATGGTTCTTACTGGAGGGCCGGGTACAGGGAAAACAACCACAACTTTAGGAATAATAAAGGTGTTTCAACAAATGGGAGCAGAGGTAATTCTGGCTGCACCCACAGGTAGAGCAGCAAAAAGATTATCGGAAACTACTAGAATGGAAGCGAAAACCATTCATAGACTTTTGGAGTTTAAGCCGGGTGAGGGATATAAGAAAAATCCCGAGAACCCTCTAAAGGGAGATATTCTTATTATTGATGAGTCTTCTATGATTGATTTATTATTGATGCATAATTTATTAAAAGCAATTCCTGTTAGTATGAATGTTTTACTTGTTGGAGATGTTGATCAATTACCTTCCGTTGGGGCTGGAAATGTCTTGAAGGACATTATTAACTCCAAACGTATTAAAGTTATAGAACTTGAACGTATTTTTAGACAGGCTCAAGATAGTGCAATAATTACAAATGCACATAGAATAAATAAAGGACTTTTCCCGGATCTGAAGACAGGAAGAGATAGCGATTTTTTCTTTATTCAAGAAGAGGAACCAGAGAAAGTTGTTCAAGTTATTAATGATCTTTGTACTAAAAGATTACCCCGTTATTACAAGGTCGATCCTATAAATGATATACAGGTGCTTGCTCCAATGCAAAGAGGAGAGACTGGAGCTCAAAATTTAAATCGTGTTCTTCAGAAAAGTTTAAATAAAAATACTCAGGGTTTAGAACAAGGGGGAAATTCATATTATATCGGCGATAAAGTTATGCAGATAAAAAACAATTATGATAAAGGTGTCTTTAACGGAGACATTGGAATAATTTCAAACATAAACTTTGAGGATAGAATTATAAATGTTCGATTTGACCATACTGAAGCTGTGTATGAAAGTGCTGATCTAGATGAATTAATCTTGGCATATGCTGTTACAGTTCACAAGAGTCAGGGAAGTGAATACAAGGTGGTTATAGCACCTTTAACTACACAACACTATATGATGCTTCAGCGTAATCTTTTGTATACCTGTGTAACAAGGGCTAAAAAGATTATGATTTTAGTTGGAACAAAAAAAGCAATTTTTTTAGCAGTAAAAAATAATGAAATAACCAAAAGAAACACTAGATTGGGTGAATTTCTGAAAAATAATTAAGGGGTAATAATGAAATATAAAAATTCTATTGTACCAGGTATTTTTTTAAAAAGAATAAACAGGTTTATAGCTGAAGTGGAAATTTATGGCAAAAAAGAACTTGTTCATGTAAGAAACACAGGAAGATGCAGAGAAATTTTTTTACCAGGTGCACAAATATTTTTGGAAGAAGGAAATGGAGAAAAACGAAAAACCAAATATTCTTTAGTAGCAGTTTACAAAGAAGATAGATTAATAAATGTAGACTCCCAAATTGTAAATTATGTTTTTGAAGAAGGAGTATTAAATAATAAAGTCCCTTTTTTAAAGAATCCAGATGTTTTTCTTAGAGAAAAGACTTATAATAACTCAAGATTCGATTTTTATTATGAACAAAATGATAAAAAGGGATTTATTGAAATAAAAGGTGTTACTTTAGAAAAAGATAATAAAACAATGTTTCCTGATGCACCAACTTTAAGAGGTCAAAAACATTTAAAAGAATTAATTCATGGAGTAAATGAGGGATATGAAAATTACCTTGTTTTTATTATACAGATGGAAAATACAGAAAGTTTTAGGCCACATTGGGAGACTGATCCTGCCTTTGCAGAAGGAATTGAGGAAGCAAAACAAAAAGGTGTAAAAATTTTTGCTTACGATACTGTGGTACTACCAGAAAATATAACTTTGAATAAAACCATATCGGTTAAAATATAAAAAAATTAGAAATTAGGTGGAAAGATGAAGTTTGCAAAAAGAATGGAAAAATTTGAAAGTAATGAGCTTCTTGATTTAATGCAGCTTGCTGAAAGACCAGATGTTATATCTTTTGCTGGGGGGTTCCCAGCTCCGGAGCTTTTTCCTTTAGATGAGTTGAAAAAAGTCTCAGTGAAAGTTCTTTGCGAAGCTAACAGAGGTGCTCTACAATATTCTTCGACAAGTGGTTATAAACCGTTGAGAGAAAAGATTGCTTTGAGAATGAATAAAAGGATGAACACAAAACTTAATTCTGAAGATATTCTTATAACAAGTGGATCTCAACAAGCGTTAGATATGTCTGGCATGGTTTTTCTTGATGAAAAAGATGTAATTTTTTGTGAAAGACCTTCTTATTTAGGAGCAATGAATGCCTTTAATTCATATTATCCAGAGTATGTAGAAATTGATACTGATGATGAAGGTATGGTTATTTCTGATCTTTCAGAAAAATTACTTAAATATAAGGACAGAGTAAGAATGATTTATGTAATTCCTGATTTTCAAAACCCCACAAGCAGGTGCTGGAGTAAAGAAAGAAGAATTAAATTCTTAGAAGCATTAAAAGATTACAGCATCCCAATAATTGAAGACGGAGCATATTCAGAGGTAAGATTTGAAGGAGAACCAGAACCATCTCTCTTTTCTTTAGATGATAGTAAAAAGGTTATTTATCTTGGATCTTTCTCAAAAATTTTCTGCCCTGGTTTCAGAGTTGCGTGGCTTGCAGGGTCACAAGAAATAATTTCAAAATATTTAGCACTAAAACCTGGTGTTGATTTAAGCTCTTCTTCAGTAAGTCAACGATATATAGATCAATATCTTGAAGATTTCGATATAGATGTTCATATAAAGAGAATTTTAGGAAGTTATAAAGAAAAAAGAGATTTTGTTATAAAAAAGATGAGAGAAGAATTTCCAAAGGAAGTAAGATATAATATACCTAAAGGTGGGTTGTTCTTTTGGTTAATTTTACCAGAGGATAAAAGTGCGAAAGAACTTCTTAAATTAGCCCTAGAAGAAAGCGTGGCTTTTGTTCCAGGGGGATCTTTTTTCCCAAATAAGAAGATGGAAAATACTATAAGACTGAATTTCTCAAACATGACAATGGAAAAGTTGGACGAGGGTCTAAGCAGATTAGGAAGAGTAATGAAGAAATTTTTGCAATAAAAAAATCCTCAAAAGAGGATTTTAATTATAGTTATAAATCGTAATACTTATTGAACAGCTTCATTTAATTTTGCAACTATTTCATCTGGGTCGATGCCATGTACTAAAGCACCTTCCTCGATGTTTTCAAAACTTGCAGCAGCACAACCAATGCAACCCATACCAAAGCTCATAAATACTTCAATTGTTTCAGGATATTTTTGTACTGTTTCAGTAATTCCCATATCTTTAGTTATTTTCATAAAGGAACCTCCTTTTTTATATGTAATAATAATTATATACTGTATGGGGGTTTATTTCAAGGTTAGAAGGAGAGAAAATGTTACTTATTTCATTTGTTTTCACAGCAGGCTTAGAACTTGTAATAATTTACAATAGCATAATTAACAATACTTGGTCTTTAGTTTGGGCCTTTGGTTTTCTTTTCTTGATAACTATATTTTCAGTACACGCTGAAGACTCAAAATCAGGGAAAGCTGCAAGAACTTTTTTTAAAAAACTAGGCATAAAAAGTGAAAAATACGATATATTATCTAATATTTTAAAAATAATTATTTATCTCTTTGTTATTACAGGTATAATCTCTTATTATACGGGAGCTGTTTTATCCTACTTAGTAATTTTTGTTTCAGTGATTTTGATGTATACAAAATTTACAGATGTTTTAAAGGAAAAGAAAGGTAAAGATGATGATAAAAACTGATGAATCTTCCATAATAATTGGTAAAGTGAAATTTGGAGAAGGATCATATGTTGCTCAGGGTTCAATTCTTCGTTCTATTTCAAACTCCCTCCAAATTGGATATTCAACAATGGTTCTTGAAAATTCAGTCCTTATTGGGATGCCTAAAAAACCCTTGAAAATTGGAAGTAAAACGGTTTTTGGCCATAAATGTATTGCTATTGGAGCTGACATAGGAAATCTTTGTGAAATAGGAAATGGTGTAATTATTTTGCCTGGGGCGAAAATAGGAAACATGTGTATTTTTGGAGAAGGGACAATAATTCCAGAAGATGTAGTTATTCCTGATGAGTCCGTTGTGGTTGGAAGACCAGGTAAAGTTATTCGAAAACTAACAAAGAATGATAAAAATATGATTTTAAGAATGAGAAATAATGATATTACTTTGGATGGTGATAAAATGGGTAAGCTTTATGAATTTGGCTCCAAGTATCCAGAAGTATCTGAATCAGCTTATGTTTTTGATTCTGCAGAAATAACTGGAGATGTGATAGTTAAGGAGGGTTCAACTATTGCTTCAGGTGTAAGGATTATTGGGAACTCTCATGGACCGGTAAGAATTGGTAAGAATGTTCAGATTCTCGAAAATTCAGTATTACATTTACTTCCAGATAATGAATTAATTATTGAAGACAATGTTATAATTGGTCCGGGATGTATCATTCATGGTACAACTATTGGTGCTGGAAGTATTATTGAATCAGGTGCTATAGTATGTGATTACAGTAAACTTGGAAAAAATACTCTTGTGAAGTCAGGAACTCTTGTTAAACAAAGAAGTATTTTCGAAGATAACAAAATCCTTGAAGGTTTTCCTGCTAAGGTAATTGGAACAAATGATGAAAAGTTAAAAAAACCAGAATGGTCAATATAAAAATAAAGAGTCCTTCTTCATAAGAAGAGGACTCTTTTCTTTATATCTAATTATGCATTTTTTATCATTTCTGTATAAAGGACCTGGAGCTTTTCTGTTATAGGTCCTCTAGTTCCATTTCCAATAACTACATCACTAACTTTAGTTACTGGCATTATTTCTGTAGTAGTTCCAGTAATAAATGCTTCATCTGCCTGATTCATAAAATCTATAGTAAAAGGTTCTTCGACAACTTCAATTCCGTTTTCTCTGCAAAGTTTAAGCACAGCAATTCTAGTAATTCCAGGTAAGATAAGGTTATTTGCAGGGTGAGTGTGAAGTACATTATCTTTAATAACATAAAAATTTGTACTTGAGCCTTCTGTTACAATTCCATCTCTATGTTGAATGGCTTCACCTTTTCCAGCTTCATAAGCAGCTTGTTTAGCAAGAACATTACCAAGAAGATTAAGAGTCTTAATATCGCATCTTAACCAACGAATATCATCAACTAATATAGTTTCAATTCCTTTTGCTCTTTTTTCAGCTCCCAGAGGGTCTCCAGGGCGAATAGCCATTGTTAAAACTGGCTTTGAATCTTTAGGGAAATTATGTTTTCTTGGTGCAACACCTCTTGTTATTTGTAAGTAAATGCCGGTATTTTTGATGCCTGACTCTTCAAGTAATAGCTCATGGAAACCTCTAATTTCATCTCTTGTATAAGGGATTTCAAGTTTTATTTTTTCCGCACTTGAATAAAGTCTATCAAGATGTTCCTCGAACATAAAAAGTTTGCCATCAAAGACACTTGTTACCTCATAGATGCCATCACCAAATTGATAGCCTCTGTCTTCCATCGAAATAAGACGTTCCCCTAGATCAACAATTTTCCCATCAATCAAACCTAATTCTTTCATAACTTTTTAATTCCTCCTTATTATAATATTAAAAAAGTCCTATGAAGTTTATTTTATCATATATTTAAAAAAAAAAATGATATTTTAAATAATAAAAAAAGTATACAGTATTTATAGCCGTTAGTATAAAATATAAGAATACATATAAAACAGGTGGTAAGAAAATGTCAGTATTGCAGTTTAATAAAATAACAAAATATTTTTCGGATATTCCTATCTTGAAAGAAGCATCTTTTTCTCTCCTACAAGGAGAAAAAGTAGCTTTGACTGGTGTTAATGGATCTGGGAAAACAACAATATTGAAATTAATAACAGGAGAAATAGATCCAGATTCTGGGGAGATCTTTATTTCAGCAGATAAGAGGATGGGCTACTCTGATCAATATACTTTAATTGAAAGTGATGTTTTAATTTTTGATTATGTAATCTCAAGCTTCACAGATGTGTTGAGGATGAGAGAAAGGCTTGTTGAGTTAGAAAAGAATATTTCTAAAATAGAGGGAGTAGATTTAGAGAATAGGCTTAATGATTACGGGATTTTAAGAGATGAGTATGAAAAGAAAAACGGTTATAGTATTGAAGCTCAGACAAGAAAAGTATTAACTGGCCTTGGGTTTAAAAATGAAGATTTCTCTAAAAACTGTTTAAACCTAAGTGGTGGGGAGAAGAGAAGACTGAGTCTTGCAAAGCTACTTGTTAGTCAGCCTGATATTCTCCTTTTGGACGAACCAACAAATCATTTAGATCTTGATGGAATCCAGTGGCTTGAAGATTATTTATCATCATATTCCGGAACTATTCTGGTTATCTCCCATGACCCATATTTTCTAGATAAAGTTGTAACAAGAGTTCTAGAAGTAAGTAATCACAAAATTACCTCTTTTCCAGGAAATTATACAAAATATCAAATGTTAAAAGGTGAAAAAGAATCAGCAGATAAAAAAGCTTTTGAAAAACAACAAAAAGAAGTTAAAAGTATTCAAGAATATATAACAAAATATAAAGCAGGAATTAAATCAAAACAAGCTAGAGGTAGAGAAAAACAACTTCAAAGACGAGAGTTACTAGAAAACGTATTTCAAGACAAAAGTATTAATCTTAGATTTTCTAAAACGAGTCATACCGGCAAAGAAGTATTAAAAGTTAATAACTTATATAAATATATCCATCCAGAGCTTATTTTTAAGGATATTAGTTTTTTAATAACCAAAGGTGAGGCAACAGGAATTATAGGTCCAAATGGAGCAGGTAAAACAACATTAATAAATACATTGATTAATGGGACTCAAGATAAAGGAAATGTGATTTTTGGTTCAGGGGTAAAACCTGGGTATTTTGATCAACATCACAATTCTCTTGATCCGGAAAAAACAATTTTTCAAGAAATTACAGAAAATTTTAATATCACTTTTGAAAAAGCTAGGGAGTTACTTGCATCAGTATTATTTTTCCAAGATGATCTTGATAAAAAAATAAAAAGTTTAAGTGGTGGTGAAAAATCTAGAGTTGCCTTTGTAAAATTGATACTTGAAGAACCTAATTTTTTAATTCTTGATGAGCCAACAAATCATCTGGATATTGAGTCAAAAAATATAATTATTAAAGCTCTTGTGGAATTTGATGGAACAATTTTATTTGTTTCCCATGATCGCTTATTACTTGATATTCTTTCTTCCAGGTTGATGCTTGTAAATAGTGGAAAAATAGATTTTTTTGAGGGATCCTACTCAGAATATTTGGAAGAAAAACAAAAAGATTCTGCAGAAAAAAGCAAAAATGAAACCGAGAAAAGGCAAGAAACTAATAAAGTTAATAAACCAAAGGGCATTAATATTTATAAACTTAGGAAAAGACTTGAAGAACTTGAACTTTTAATTGAAACTGCAGAAAATAAAATTATTGATTTAAATGAAAAGCTTTCAGATCCAGAGGTTTATAAGGATTTTCAAAAATCAGAAAACTTTACTAAAGAATTAAAGATTAATGAAGATTCATTAGAAAAATTTATGGAAGAATGGGCAGAATTGCAAGAAAAACTAGAAGAACATGATGGAGGAAAATAATGATTGAAAATAATGTTTACCACGGATTTAAGTTAATAGAAAAAAAGCATATTGAAGATATAAATAGTCAAACGTATTACTTTAAACACGAAAAAACTAAGGCTGGTTTGTTTTATATAGAAAATGAGGATGATAATAAAACTTTTGCTGTTTCATTTAAAACTCCTCCAACAGACGAATCAGGATTAACACATATTCTTGAACATTGTGTTTTGTCAGGTTCAAAGAAATATCCAGTTAAATCACCTTTCCTTGAATTAAGGAAAAGCTCACTAAGTACTTTCTTAAACGCAATGACTTTCTCTGATAAAACAATGTATCCTGTAGCTAGCATCAATGATAAAGACTTCAGGAATCTTGTAGACACCTATTTAGATGCAGTATTTAATCCTTTGGTATTAGAGAAAGAAGAAATATTTCTTCAGGAAGGTTGGAGATATGAATTTTCTCCAGAAGATGAAAGTCTTAAATATAATGGAATAGTATTCAATGAAATGAAGGGTGCTTATTCATCTCCAGACAGAATATTAATTAACGAGATAAAAAAATCTCTGTATTCAGATAATGCATATGGCCTTGATTCTGGTGGAAATCCAGACTTTATCACAGATCTAAAGTATAGTGAATTTGTTGAATATCATAAAAAATACTACCATCCTTCAAATTCATACTTTTTTTTATATGGGAAATTAAACATTTTAGAATACTTGGAATACTTAAATAATGACTACCTAAAAAACTTTGTTTATAGAAAAGAAAATTATGATATTCCTCTTCAGGAAAATATTACTGAAGTAAAAAATATTACGGGAATTTATGGGATAAGCAAAGATCAAAAAACAGATAATAAAACGTACTTAGCAAAAAATTATGTAACTGGAAAAATTACTGAGAAAAAAGAAGTAATAGCTTTAATGGTTCTTGAAAAAATATTTTTTGATGTAACCGGTTCTGAATTAAAAAAGAGACTCATGAATGCAGAAATAGCTGAAGAAATTGATGGATTCTATTATACCCTTGGCCAACAGCCTTTCTTTACTTTTCTTGCAAGAAATTCAGAAAAAAAACATTTTGATGTTTTTGAAAAAATTATTTATGAATATCTAAACGAACTAATTTCTGAGGGGATTAATGAAGAACTATTAATTGGTGCACTAAACACTATTGAGTTTAAACTAAGAGAAAATGCACTTTCTTCTGGAAAAGGTATTAATTATTCTCAATCAGTTATGAATAGTTGGCTTTATGGAAATAGCCCTGAGATGTTCCTAAGCTTTTCAAAAGAAATTGCTGAAATGAGAAGGGATATGAAGACTGGTTGGTTTGAAAACTTAATTAAAAAATATTTTATAGATAATAAACATGCTTCGAATATTTTCTTATTGCCAGAATCGGGATTAGAAGAGAAAAAAACGGTAATGATAAAAGAAAAACTTGAAAAAATTAAAAATGATATGTCAAAAAGGGACATGGATGATATTTTAAATAAGAATAAAAAATTAGTAAAATATCAGTCCGAAGAAGATACACAAGAAAAGTTAAACTGCATCCCAATGATAGACATTAATGATATTAATAAAAAACAGGAAGAAATCCCCCTGGAAACTAAAACAATTGAAAATACTAAGTATTTATTTCATCCAATGTTTACTAATAAAATAGCTTATCTAGATTTATACTTTAATACACAAAGAATTCCAATGGAAAAAATTAAGTATATTTTTCTGTTAAATGATATTTTAACCAGTCTTCCAACAAAGAATTATGATTATCAAAAACTTTCTAGACTTTTAAATATTTATACAGGTGGAATTGACTTCTCTGTAATGTGTATAAACCAATATCGTACAAGAGGGATTATTCCGATGATGAGAGTCAGTACAAAAACTTTCAATGAAAATCTGGATAAAACATTGTCTCTTGTAATAGAAGTAATTAAAGAAACAATATTCACTGATAAAAAAAGATTAAAAGAGGAATTAATAGAACTGAAAGCAATTAAGGAAAATGAATTCTTAGAAGATTCCATGGGAATTGCCCAAGTAAGGTTATCATCCTATTTTACAAAATCTGGTATGTATCAAGAAGAAGGTAATATTAATTATTATTTCTTTCTTAAAGAAATTTTAGAAAATTTTGAAGAAAAATTTGAAGAGGTTACAGCGAATCTAAAATGGGTATTTAATAACATTTTTGCATTAAATAACCTCACAGTAAGTATTACAAATGATCAGGAAAACATTAATGAAGTGTCAGATAAAACAGAAAAATATATTAAACAGCTTCCTTATAGCGAAATTCCAATAGTAGAATATGATTTCAATCCTGAAAATCTTCAGGAAGGGATTGGAATCCCGGCAAAAGTTCAATATGTAATTAAAGGTGGAAGTTTTTATGACAAAGGATTTTCATATAAAGGCAGCATGAGAGTTGCAGGAAAGATACTAAACACTGACTATTTATGGAATAAGTTGAGAGTTACAGGGGGAGCATATGGTGGTTTTGCTTCAATATCCATTATTGGCAATCTTATTTTCAGTTCTTACAGAGATCCTAACCTTGAAGAAACTCTTAATGTATATGATCAGGCTGGAGAGTTTTTCCGGAACTTGAAACTTGCTGAAAGAGACTTGAAAAGGTTTATTATCGGAACAATAGGTGATTATGATGCTCCGATGAGTGTAAGTAATAAAGGAAAAGTTTCAAATTTATACTATTTCCAGGAAGTTAAACAAGAAGATCTTCAAAAGATTAGGGAAGAAATACTTGATACAAAGTTGTCTGATCTAAATAGATTTGCAGAAGTAATAGAAGCAACAACTACGGAAAATATTCACTGTGTTATTGGAAGCGAAGAGAAGCTGGAAGATAACAAAAAGCTATTTAAAAAAATTATAAAAATTAGCTAAATAAAGCAAATTGCATATTGTATTAATTTGAATATTATAATATAGTATTTAGAATAACAATTTGTTATATAACACAAATTATATATAAGGGGGATGTTGTTTTATGATAGGTGCAGAATTACTGCTTAAATGCCTGGAAGAAAAAAATGTAGACAAAGTTTTTGGGATCCCGGGCGGCGTCCTCTTACCTTTATATGATGTGTTACCTAAAAGTAATATCCAGCATATCTTAATGAGACATGAACAGGGTGCTGCTCATGCTGCAGATGGTTATGCAAGATCTACCGGAAAAGTTGGTGTTTGTTTTGCAACTTCCGGTCCTGGGGCTACAAACTTACTTACAGGATTGGGGACTGCAATGATGGACTCAGTTCCTGTGGTCGCTATTACAGGACAGGTTGCCCAGCATTTAATTGGTAAGGATAGTTTTCAAGAAGCAGACACAATTGGTTTCAGTTTATCTTCTACAAAATATAATTATCTTGTAAAAGATGCAGAGGATATACCAGCCATTGTTGAGGAAGCATTTTATATCGCTCAAAGTGGCAGACCAGGACCAGTCCTGATAGATGTGCCTAAGGATGTATTGATGCAGATAGTAACTAAAACTAAAAGACCGGTAGTTAGAAAACATGTAATCAAGAAACTTGCAAAACCTAAAATGAATATAAATCAGATAAATAAAGCATATGAAGCTATTAAAAAAAGTAAGAAGCCTCTTGTTATTGCAGGTGGTGGTGTAGTAATTGGTAATGCGGAAGAAGAGTTGAAAAAATTAGCACAAAAACTTAGAATTCCAGTTGCAGTTACATTAATGGGTAAAGGAGCATATCCAGCAGGAGATGAGCTTTTTCTAGGAATGGTAGGAATGCACGGAACTGTTAAAGGCAATTATTCCGTTCAAGAAAGTGACCTTATCATTGCTATCGGAATGAGATTTAGTGATAGAGTCGTTGGGCGTGCTGACGGTTTTGCACCAAATGCTAAAATTATTCATGTTGATATAGAAGCAGCTGAAATTGATAAAAACGTAATTTCAGATATCCCAATTGTAGCAGATTGTAAAGATTTCCTAATCCAGGTTGATAAAAATATCGAAGGACCATTAAATACAAATAATTGGATTAAAGAAATTCAAAATGTTAGTAAAAAGAAAGAAATATCTAAAGAGGGAATTCAGCCAGAAAATTTATTAGATTTTATTAATGGATATATAGATGATAAAACAATTGTTGTTACAGATGTTGGTCAGCATCAAATGTGGAGCGCACTCTATATTCACCCGAAAGGGAAAAAATCTTTTTTAACCTCTGGTGGATTAGGCACAATGGGCTATGGTCTTCCTGCTGCTATAGGAGCACAGGTTGCAAACCCTGATAAAAGAGTTGTATTGATAACTGGGGATGGAAGCTTCCAAATGAATCTTCAGGAATTAGCTATAGTTCGTCAATACAGTCTCCCAATTACCATTGTTCTAATGAATAATAGGTGCCTTGGTATGGTTCGTCAGTGGCAAGAGTTATTTCATGAATCAAACTATTCACAAACTTTGTTTGAATTTTCTCCAGATTGGGAGCTATTAGCAAAAGCTTATGGAATTAAATCTTCAAAGATTGAGGTTAAAGAAGATACAGATAAAATATTCACAGAAAATTATGAAGGCAGAGAACCTGCATTTCTCGACTACCGCATTGATTGTAGAGCTAATGTATTCCCAATGGTTCCTGCAGGATGCGCTTTAGATGAAATCTGGGGGTGCAAATAATGACGGAAAATAGTAGAATACACACTCTTGTTGTAATGGTAGAAAACAGTCCAGGTGTACTTACAAAAGTTACAAGCCTCTTTTCAAGGAGAGGATACAATATCATTAGCTTGATTGCTAGTGAAACAGAAGATCCTGTAATTTCCAGACTAACTATAGTAGTAGCCGGGGATGATAAGGTGATAGAACAGGTTGCCAAACAGCTCAATAAGATGGTAGATGTTCTAAAAGTAACAGATATTACTGGAAAAGAAACAGTTGCCCGTCAACTTCTTTTAATAAAAGTATCTGTTGAAACTGGAACCAGAGTTGAGATAGTTGAACTTGCAAATATTTTCAGAGCAAGAATTCTGGACATAGGTCGTAAGTCATTGATCATTGAAGCAACAGGTGATGAGACAAAAATTAAAGCAATGATTGATACTTTTAAACCATTTGGAATAATTGAGTTTTCAAGAACTGGATCTATTTCTATGGTTAGAGGTCAAAAAGAAAGATAAAATTTAAAAATTTTTATTTATATATTATAAGGAGGCAATTCAATGTTAAAAATTTATTATGACAATGATGCAAATATGGAAGATTTAAAAGGTCAAACTATCGCTGTTTTAGGATATGGTAGTCAGGGCCACGCTCAAGCACAAAATATGAAGGACAGTGGACTTAATGTAATTGTTGGTTTAAGACCTAGTTCTAAATTTGTTGCTCAGGCTAAAGAAGATGGTTTAGAAGTATACTCAATAGCTGAAGCTTGTGCTAAAGCGGATATTATTCATGTCCTTCTTCCAGATGAGTACCAAGGTGATGTTTATGAAAAAGATATCAAGCCTAATTTAAAGGCGGGGGATGCTTTATCATTCTCTCATGGATTTAATATTCATTTTAAACAAATTAATCCTCCAGAAGATGTAGATGTATTTATGATTGCTCCTAAAGGACCTGGTCATATGGTAAGAAGACTTTATGTTGAAGGTCAAGCTGTTCCAGGACTAATTGCAATTGAGCAAGATGCAACTGGAAATTGTCAAAAGAGAGCTTTAGCTTTCGGTAAAGGCGTTGGATGTACTCGTTCTGGTTTAATAGAAACAACATTTGCAGAAGAAACTGAAACTGATTTGTTTGGTGAACAAGCAGTTCTTTGTGGTGGTATGACAGAGTTGGTAAGAGCTGGATTTGATACTTTAGTTGAAGCTGGTTACCAGCCAGAAATCGCTTATTTCGAATGTCTTCATGAAATGAAGCTTATTGTTGATTTAATGTATGAAGGTGGAATTGCTAACATGCGTTATTCAATCAGTGATACTGCAGAATTCGGAGACTTAATTGTAGGAAAGAGATTAATAAATGAAGATGTAAGAAAAGAAATGAAAGCAGTTTTAAAAGATATTCAAACAGGAGTATTTGCAAAAGAATGGCTTCTTGACAATATTGCAAAAAGACCAAAATATAATGCATTAAAAAGAATTGATGATAATCATTTAATTGAAGAAGTAGGTAGAAACCTCAGAAATCAAATGTCCTGGTTAAAAAAATAAGTACTTAAATAATATGACAAAATAACGGGACAATATTGTCCCGTTATTTTTCAAACAGGAGGTTGGTTTTGGTGGATAATAAAATATATATTTTTGATACGACTTTACGAGATGGAGAACAGACTCCGGGAGTAAGTTTAAATATTAAAGAAAAGATAATTATTGCAAAGCAGCTTGATAAGTTGGGAGTAGACTGTATAGAAGCAGGCTTCCCTATGGCATCCCCAGGAGATTTTGAGTCTGTTAAAGCAGTTGCGGAAGTTGTAAAAAATGCAGAAGTTGCGGGCCTAAGCAGAGCAAATTTTGCAGATATTGATAGATGTTGGGAAGCAATAAAGTATGCAAAAAAGCCAAGAATCCATACTTTTATAGCAACAAGTCCAATTCACATGAAATACAAGTTAAAGATGGAGCCAGAAGAAGTTATAGAACAAGCAGTTAAAGCTGTTTCTCATGCTAAAAAATATTTAGATAATGTAGAGTTTTCAGCAGAAGATGCTTTTAGAAGCGAAGTTCCTTTTCTCTGTGAATTGTTTGAAAAGGTTATCGAGGCTGGAGCAACAACAATAAATATTCCGGATACTGTTGGTTATGCGACACCAAAAGAATATGGTTCATTCATAAGAAGTATAAAAGAAGGTACTTCTAATATTAATAAGGTGAGAATAAGTGTACACTGTCATAATGATTTAGGGCTTGCGGTAGCAAATTCCCTTGCAGCAATTGAAAATGGCGCTACTCAGGTGGAGTCAACGGTTAATGGTCTTGGAGAAAGAGCCGGAAATGCTTCTATGGAAGAATTGGTAATGGCCTTATACACAAGACAGGATTACTATAAAAAAGATACTAATATCATTAAAGAAGAAATATACAGATCCAGTAATTTAGTAAGTAGACTTACTGGTATTGCTATTCCTCCTAATAAAGCTATTGTTGGTAAGAATGCTTTTGCTCATGAATCTGGAATACATCAAGATGGAATGTTGAAAAACAGGGAAACCTATGAAATTATGAATCCAGATATGATTGGTGTTCCAATTAATACTCTGGTTCTAGGAAAACATTCTGGTAGAAATGGTTTTAAATCAAAACTACAAGAGCTAGGCTATGAAATAGAGGGAGACAGATTGAATGATCTCTTTGCAAAGTTTAAAGATTTATGTGATAAGAAAAAAGAAATTTTAGATGAGGATCTTATAGCCCTTGTTGATGAAGAAATACTAAAAGAAGATGAAATTTATAAATTTAAATATTTGCATGTTTCTTCGGGGACAAATATTTCTGCAACCGCAACTGTAGGCTTGAAAATTAATGACGTGTTAATTGAAAAAGCTGAACCAGGTAAAGGTCCAATAGAAGCTATATACAAAGCTATTAATGCAATTGTTAGTGGAGAATTTGTTCTTGAAGATTATAAAATTAATTCAGTAACATCAGGAAAAGACGCTCAAGGTGAGGTATTAACAAAAGTTCGTTATAAAGGAAGAGTATTTATTGGAAAAGGTGTAAGTGTTGACATAATTGAAGCTAGTGCTCGTTCTTATGTAAATGGGATTAACAAAGCCTTAAATTATGAAAAAAAATATAGTTAATAAGGATGTGACAATATGGGAATGACTATGACTGAAAAGATTCTTGCTGCTCATGCAGGTCTTGAATCAGTAAAGCCAGGGGATTTAATAGTTGCAAAAACGGACATTGTTTTAAGCAATGATATTACTGGTCCCGTAGCAATAAGAGAGTTCAGAAAATTAGAAACTGAGAAAGTTTTTGATAAGAATAAAGTGGTAATGGTTCCAGATCATTTTGCTCCAAACAAAGACATTCAATCAGCTCAACAATGTAAAGAATTAAGAGAATTTGCTAATGAACAAGATCTGACCCATTATTTTGAAGTTGGTAGAATGGGAGTGGAACACTGTTTGCTTCCTGAACAAGGAATCGTTGGACCTGGACAGCTTATTATTGGTGCGGATTCCCATACCTGTACTTATGGTGCACTAGGAGCCTTTTCAACAGGAGTTGGCAGCACAGATGTCGCTGCAGCAATGGCTACAGGTGAGATTTGGCTTAGAGTTCCAGAATCCATTAAAGTTATTGTAAAAAATAAACCAAAAGATCCATGGGTTTCAGGTAAAGACGTTATTCTTTATCTTATTGGTAAAATTGGTGTTGATGGAGCTCGTTACCAGGCTCTTGAATTTACCGGAGATGGACTTCAATATATTACTATGGACGGACGTCAGACTATTGCAAATATGGCAATTGAAGCTGGTGCAAAAAATGGTATCTTTCCTGTCGATGAACTAACAAAGGAATATATTAAGGACAGATTTAAAGAAGAATATACAAGATATGAAAGTGATTCTGATGCTGTTTATTCAATGGAAGTAGAAATTGACCTTGCAGAACTTACTCCACAGGTAGCTTTTCCCCACCTTCCATCTAACACAAAATCAATATATGATATTAAAGAAGATATCAGAATTGACCAGTCTGTAATTGGTTCATGTACAAATGGAAGAATGGAAGATATGGAGATTGCAGCAAATATTTTAAAGGGTAAAAAAGCTGCTCCACACGTTAGACTAATAGTTATTCCAGGAACTCAAGAAATATATAAGGAATGTATAAAAAAAGGTATTGTTGACATAATTATTGATGCAGGTGGTGTTTTCAGCACCCCTACTTGCGGACCTTGCTTAGGTGGTTACATGGGTATACTTGCAAAGGGTGAAAGAGCTATTTCAACAACAAATAGAAACTTTGTTGGAAGAATGGGACATGTTGAAAGTGAAGTATATCTTGCTAGTCCTGCTATAGCTGCAGCTTCTGCTATCACAGGAAAGATCAGTTCACCTGAGGAGGTAAAATAAATGACTAATTATCAGGGTAAGGCATGGAAAGTTGGAAATGATGTTGATACTGATTTAATAATTGCAGCTAAATATTTAAATGATTCTAGTGATGAAAATATGAGAAAGCATTGTTTAGAAAATGTTATTGAAGATTTTGCCAATGTTATAAATCCAGGAGACATTTTGGTTGCTGGTAAAAATTTTGGGTGTGGAAGTTCAAGGGAACATGCTCCAATAGCAATAAAGGCTGCCGGGGTAAGTGTAGTGGTAGCAAAAAGTTTCGCTCGTATTTTTTATAGAAATGCTATAAATATAGGATTGCCTATTGTTACAGCACCAGATGCTGTTGATGAGATTGAACATGGTGATGAGCTAAAAATAGATGTTAATAAAGGAGAACTTGTTAACGTGACGAAGGGTAAAACCTACAAAACAGAAGTTTTCCCAGAGTTTATTAAAGAAATAATTGCAAAAGGTAATCTTTTAAATTATGTGAAAGGCCAGGTGAAGTAGTTGTATAAAATAGCAGTGTTACCTGGGGATGGAATAGGGACTGAAATTGTAAATTCAGCAATTGAGGTTCTAAATAAAGTAGCAGATAAATTTGAATTTGAAATTTCATATGAGGAAGCATTTTTCGGTGGAAGTGGATATGATAAATATGGAAAACCATTTCCTGAGGAAACTTGGGAAATAGTTCAAAGATCAGATGCAATTCTTTTAGGATCAGTTGGAGGTCCTAAATGGGATAATGTTGAGAGAAATATGAGACCAGAAACGGCCCTTCTTGAGATAAGAAAAAAATTGGGACTTTATTGTAATGTAAGACCAGTAAAATATTATTCAGTTCTTGCGGACATGGTTGCTTGGAAACCGGAATATCTTGAGGGTGTAGATCTTGTGATTTTAAGAGAGCTCACTGGAGGAGCCTATTTTGGTGAAAAAGGCAGAAATGGTGATGAAGCTTATGATACAATTTCTTACTCAAAGGATGAGATTAGAAGAATAGTAGTTGAAGCCTTCGAAGCAGCAATGAAAAGAAAAAAATTGATTCATTCAATTGATAAAGCAAATGTGTTAGAAACTTCAAGACTTTGGAGAGAAGTAGTTGAAGAAGTATGGAAGGATTATCCTGAAGTAAAAGTGGAGCATCTTTATGTGGATAATGCTTCAATTCAACTTATAATCAACCCAAAACAATTTGATGTCATAGTAACTGAGAACATGTTTGGTGATATTTTGTCTGATGAAGCAGCAAGTATAGCTGGTTCTTTGGGAATGCTTCCATCTGCAAGTCTTGGAGGTAAAATTAATCTTTATGAGCCTGCTCATGGTTCAGCTCCAGATATTGCTGGGCAGGATAAGGCTAATCCAATTGCAACAATCTTATCTGCGGCAATGATGTTAAGAAATTCTTTTGATGAAGATGATGCTGCTAAAGCTATTGAGAATGCTATTGAAAAAGTTCTATCTAAAGGTTATGCGACTGGGGATATTGCAAGAAAAGATAGTAAAAGAGTAGGAACAAAAGAATTTACCAGATTAGTATGTGAAGAGATATAAAAAAAGAGTGAAAATACAATTTTTGTATTTTCACTCTTTTTAATTTGCAACATAAGCATATGAATATGTTGGTACATCCTGAGTTCCGGGGAGTGTGAGTTCCTCTGCTAATTGAATATCTGGGTAGATTCCATATATTCCCAAATTATCTATAATTCCTCCTGGAAGTTCAATTCCTGTTTTAAGAACTACTGAATCACCAATAGCATGAATAATATAGGGTGGTTCAAGAAGATTATTATCAATTGTCATTTGATAGGTTTCTTCAGATTGGTAAAAATATGATCTAGAATTTAGTCTAAAATTATTTACACTAATAGCTTCTGCTCCAGAATTCCATAGTTCATTAATGATTTTTACCAAATCGGTATAAATAATAGGTGAATTTCCATCAATATTAATTATTATTCCAGGACCTTTGACAGGAATAGTTCCATTTATTTTTTGTAAATTATTAATTTCAAGAGTAAGGTTGTCAATAATTACCCTGCTGGAATTATTAGAATTTTCCAGTTCGTACATTCTTCTTTCTAAATCTGTAATTTCACTATCTATAAGTCTCTTTTTTGTTGTAAGCTCTCTAGCCATAGCTGCTAGGTACTCTTGTTCCTGATTCTCAAGAGAGTTATAAGAATTAACATGGGAGCGGTATTGTGTTGTGGTTAGAATACCAAAAAAGAATAAAATTATTGTCAATATAATTTGTTTTTTATTCATTATTATCATCCTGATTTATTTTAAAATATTTTGAAATTAAATTGTGTCTTATTTTGGAGATATTACTAAATATTCTTACACCAAAGGCAAAAACAGCAGCAAGATAAAGATCCACGCCAATACTGTCCCCTATATATGCAAAAAAACCAGCAACTAGCATATTGGTGAAAAAGCCAGTTATTAAAAAGATTCCTTGAAAGGTTCCATTTTGTATGCTTTTTATACTTCCAAAAATTGTATCAAGAGCTGCCAGAAAGGCAACCGAAAAATATTTTACTAGATGAGCCGGAATTTCAATATTTAATAAATAGCCAAGAGCCGCTCCGGCAAAAAGACCTAGAAATGGTAAGAACCACATAGTTAACACTCCTTGTTTAGTTCGCTAATTGAGTATGTCTGAAGGTTATGTTGCTTTTGTAACTTGGAATGGTTATTGTGTTGCCCTCAGCAAAAACCTCATAGGTAACAGGAATTTCTGAAGTTTGTAAAAATTCATATTCACCAGAGTTTAGTATATATTTTTCTAAAAGCAATGGATTTCCTATTGCTGAAATTTCAAAGGGTGGAGCAATTCGGGCTGTATTAACAAGAATAACATTACCTACACAACGTATATCTGAAGTTGTTATTAATCTTTGTTCATTAATTGAGATTGCTTCAGCGCCTCCCCGTTTTAGCTCTTCAACAAGAGCTAGTAAGCTTTCATAATGAACGATATAATCGTTAGGATTATCTTCAGGATTATCTGTTAGACCTGCCTTATTATCATCTAGAACTACTTTAATTCCAATTCCCTTTAAAGGTACTAAGCCAGCAGCTTTCTTTTGTGAGTTTAGTTCATTTTGTAAATTCTGAATCTTTTTTTGATCATCAGAGATTAATATTTCAATGTTTTCTATTCTTGCTCTTGTTTCATTGAGGCGTTCTTGGTCTTGAACTATTTCCTCTTCAAGATTTTCTATGATTCTAACAAGAGAGCTGTTTTTTTGAGGATTACTTTTTATATTTGAAATTAATTGATAATTATATACAGAAACAAAGAAAAAACCAGATAAAATTGTAATAATTGTTAATTTAAATATACTTTTTTTCATAATATCCTCCTGTTTGTAAATTTATTTTAAGCTATTGTTATATTCTATCAAATTTGTGGTAATTTTGATATAATACAGTGATTAATAATATATTTTAATTTGGACGGTGGAGATTTTGGTTGAAAGATTATTAGGCATAGTGTCCTTTATTAGTTTAATAGATATAATTATTGTAGCATTTTTTATTTATAAAATATTCATGCTTATTAAAGATACCCGTGCGGAACAATTATTAAAAGGGCTGATAGTATTACTTTTTGCAACTGGTATAAGTAAATATTTAGGTTTAAGTATGATTAACTGGATTTTGCAAAGAGCACAAACCATATTGTTAGTTGCACTTCCAATTGTCTTTCAACCAGAATTAAGAAGAATGCTTGAAAAAATTGGCCGTGGTGGCTTTATTAGTTCTGTAAATTTTTGGGAAGATAAAAGTGCCGAAGAAACAATTGATAACATAGTTGGAGCAGCAACTGACCTTTCAGCAAAAAAGACTGGTGCTTTGATGGTTATTGAAAGAAAAATAGGCTTGGCCGATATTATTGAAACAGGAACAGTACTGGAAGCAAAACTTACGAAGGAATTATTAAAAAACATATTTTATCCAAACACTCCTTTACACGATGGTGCTGTGATTATAAGACAAAGTAGAATTCAAGCTGCTGGATGCTTTCTTCCTCTTTCAACTAATGCAAGTATTAGTAAAGACTTAGGAACAAGACACAGAGCAGCAATTGGTCTTTCCGAAAACTCTGATGCAATTGTGATAGCCGTTTCAGAAGAAACAGGCACAATATCAACAGCGGAAGATGGCGTATTAAAAAGAAACTATAATGAAAATGAATTAAAAAAATATCTTCTTGAAAAAATCCAGACTGAAACCAATCAAGGTGTCAAAGATTATTTTCCCTGGAGGTTTAAAAAGTGAAATCCTCAAAAAAAATATATCAAGTGATGTCTTTATTAATAGCGATATCTCTTTGGGTATATGTGGTTGCTGAAGAAAATATTTTTCAAGAAAGAACGATTACTGTGGATGTTCAATTTGTAAATCTTGAAGAAACATTAATTCCTTCATCTAAAACTCCAACAGTGAATATAAGTGTTCGAGGAGATCAAACAGCAGTTAATAACCTTAAAGTTTCTGATTTTTCTGTTGTTGCAGACCTTAGCATAGCGGAAAAAGGAGAAAATGAATATCCAGTAAAAGTTGAAGTTCCACCAGGGGTAAGACTTGTATCAGTTTCTCCTGAAAACATCTTTGTTGATATAGACGACAAAGGGGAGAAACAAGTTCCATTAAAAGTTAATCTTTCCGGAACACCTATTGAAGGCTTTACTGCTTTTGAGCCAAGTTTGCAAAGCACACATATTTCAGTAAGCGGCCCGGAACAAGTCTTAGAAGAGATTACTTTCGCTGAAATTGATGTAAATATTGATAATGCTGAATCAAATCTATCATTAAAGGTGATCCCCAGAATCAAAGGTATAAGTGAAGATTTTGATGTTGATATTCTTGAAATTAAACCTGAACTTGTTGATGTTTTTATACCAGTTATAGAAGATAATCCAAGTAAATCTGTTCCAGTGGTAGTTCCTATAACTGGACTTCCCGCTTATGGATATAAAATATCCAGAGTTGTAGTGGAACCAGAAATAGTTAGAATTAGTGGAGCAGTTGAAGTTCTTGATAATATAAGAGAAATCCGTACTACCCCAGTTGATGTTACTAATCATAATAGTGAAATGTTAAGAGAAGTTAATCTTAATATTCCGGGAAATATTAAGTCTCTACATCAGGGAAACCTTAAGGTTGTAGTGCTTTTTGAAAAAAATATAGTTGAGAAAAGAGTTCAGAAATCAATAGAAGTAAAATATGCTCCAAATGGAAAAGTATTGGTTCCAAGTAATGAAATAGTTGCTATCGTATTAAAAGGTGAGGAATTGGAATTTAGAGATTTCTTATTAGAAGATTTAGTTGTTTACGTAGATGCATCGAATTACACAAACAGTACTCAAGAGTTTGAAGTAATTGTAGAGAAACCAGCAAATATTGAAGTAGTTGATATAATACCTGAAAAAGTAACACTTAAAGAAGGAAATAAGAATACAGAGGAGAATTAAAATAAAATGGGAAAATTATTTGGTACAGATGGTGTTAGAGGAGAAGCAAATACTTATCTTACATCAGACTTGGCTTTTAAATTAGGTAAAGCGGCAGCTTATGTCTTAAAGGGTACGGAACATAAAAACAAAGGAATAATTATTGGTAAAGATACACGCATTTCAGGGGATATGCTAGAAGCATCTATTGCAGCAGGCATCTGCTCCATGGGAGTTGACGTATACTTACTAGGTGTTTGTCCAACTCCAGCAGTAGCCTACTTAACCAAAAATTTAGATTATATCTCTGGTGTAATGATTTCAGCATCTCATAACCCGGCAATTGATAATGGTATTAAATTTTTTGATAGTAATGGTTTTAAACTTCCAGATCAAACAGAGGAAATTATCGAAAACTTTATTCTGGAAGGGAAAACAGAATCAATCTCCGGTGTTTCAGGGGATAATACTGGTAGGATATATTCAGGCAAAGAATTGTTAGACCATTATAAAAACTTTTTATTAGAAGAGTTTCCTTTAAATACAGGAGATTTAAAAATAATTGTTGATTGTGCTAACGGTTCTGCTTCAGAAATTATGCCAGAAATCTTAAAGGCAAATGGATGTAATTATATAGCTATAAATAATAAACCAGATGGGAAAAATATAAATTTAAATTGTGGATCTACTCATCTTGAAAACTTAAAAGAAGAAGTACTTAATAGAAAAGCTGATGTTGGTATAGCCCATGATGGAGATTCTGACAGAGTCTTATTTGTTGATCATAATGGAAGTGAAATTGACGGAGATATGATAATGGCAATTGTTTCAAAGGATTTGAAAACTAAAGGATTGTTAAAAAACAATCTTGTTGTTGGAACAGTTATGAGCAACCTTGGGTTAAAAAAATATTTAGGAAAATTGGGAATAGATTTTATTGAGGCTAAAGTTGGAGACCGTTATGTTCTTGAAGAAATGAAAAAAAATAATGGTTCATTTGGTGGAGAACAATCAGGACATTTAATTTTCTTAGATTACAATACAACGGGAGATGGAATTTTAACAGCTCTTGTTTTTCTTCGTTTACTACAAGAAACAGGGAAGAGTACAGAAGAACTTTTTAAGGATTTTATTAAATATCCACAAGTTCTTGAAAATGCCAAAGTCGCTAATAAAGATGGTTGGGAAGAAAACAACATTATCCAAGAACAAATTAAGAAATATGAAAAGGTACTTGGTAGTGATGGCAGAATTTTAGTAAGAGCTTCTGGAACAGAAAATCTAATAAGAGTTATGGTTGAGGGAAGCGATCAGAGTGAAATAAATAAAATTGCGTTAGATTTAAAAAATATAATTCTTGGAGAGTTAAGTTGAAAATTCTTGGAATTGGTACAGATGTTATAGAAATAGAACGAATTAAAAAGATTGCAGAAAAAAACCCTAGGTTTCTAGAAAGAATTCTTACAAAAAAAGAAAATGAATATTGTTTTTCTAGCGGTAGTAAATATCAATCTGCTTCAGCAAGATTTGCTGGAAAGGAAGCTTTAGTTAAGGCTTTGGGTACTGGCTTTACTAATTGTTCTTTTCAAGATATAGAAATATTAAATGATGAACAAGGAAAGCCTGTTGTTTCATTAAAAAATAATGCCTTAATAGAATTTGAAAAACTAGGTGCAAAGGAAATTCATTTAAGTCTAAGTCATGGCAAAGATGTATCAATTGCCTTTGTAGTCATTCAGGGGTGAGCTTTTGATGATTTTAGTTGAGAGAAAATTAATAAATAAGATTTTACCCCAACGTATAGAAAATAGTCACAAGGGAAGTTATGGCAAGGTTGCAGTAATTTGCGGCTCTGAGGAAATGCCAGGAGCTTCCCGTCTTGTTTCTAGAGGAGCATATATTGCTGGAGCTGGATTAGTAAGGTCCTATGCGGGTAAAAGTTTTGCTCCTTATTTAAAAAATGATATACCAGAAGTAATTGTTAAAACAATTCATGAAAGTTTATTTAACACATTTCCTGAAGATCTTTATAAAGAAATTGGCAAGGAAATAGAAGACCACGATGTTACAGTTTTTGGGTGTGGAGTTGGTAAAAATATAGATTTAGAAAATACTGTTGTAGATTTAGTAGCAAATAATAAGAAAATATTAATTATTGATGGTGATGGTATTAACCTTTTAAAAGACAATAAAAAGGTATTTGCAAAAAATCAAGGAGACATTATATTGACCCCTCATCCTAAAGAATTTTCAAGGTTAACAGGATTATCAATAGAAGAAATAGTAGAAAATAAAGAAAAATTAGCAGCAGAATTTTCAGTAGAACATAGAGTCTTTTTATTATTAAAAGGCAAAAACACTATAATTACGAGTCCTAAAGGGGATGTTTACCTTGATGTTCAAGGTAATTCAGCTCTCAGCAAGGGAGGAACTGGAGATGTATTGTCAGGCTTTATAGCTGGCTTTGCAGCTCAGGGCACAGGGGCTTTACAGAGCATGCTAATTTCTGCATATCTTCATGGAAAATGTGGTGAGTTAGCCTCAAAGGATCTTACTGAATATTCAGTTATGGCTTCTGATCTAATTACCTACCTGCCACGGGCAATAATAAGTTTACAAGGAGATGAGGACTTTGTTTAGCAGACCTGTTTGGGCGGAAATTGATTTAAAAGCTATAAAGAATAATATTAAAGAAATTAAAAAGAAAGTTGGAAAAAAACGAATAGTTGCGGTAATCAAAGCTAATGCATATGGTCATGGGGCTATAGAAACTGCAAGAGCTCTTCAAGAAGAGAACATTGATATATTTGCAGTAGCTATTTTAGAAGAAGCTTTAGAACTCAGAAGAGCGGGCTTTAAAGAAGACATCTTAATTCTTGGTTGGACTCCTCCTGAAGATTTTCTTCAATGTCTAGAAAATAATATAACAATTTGTCTATATGACTATGAAGAAGCTTTAATATTAAATAATGTTGCTAAAAAAATTGGTGTGCAAGGGAAAATACACATAAAAGTTGATACGGGAATGACAAGAATAGGTTATATTCCAAATATAAGGAACTTAGCTGAAATAATTATGATTATGAATCTTGAGAATATATTTGTAGAAGGAATATTTTCTCATCTTTCAAAAGCAGATGAAAAAGATAAATCTTATGCAAAAAAACAGTTAAAAATATTTTCGGATTTTGTAAATAAAATAGAAGAAGAATCAGGAAAAGAGATTCCGTGGAAGCATATTTCTAACAGTGCTGCTATTTTAGATATTCCAGAAGCTCATTTTAATATGGTTAGAGCAGGAATAATTATTTATGGATTAAAACCTTCTGCTGAGGTAAATTTTGAAGATGATAAATTTATACCAGCTATGACTTTAAAGGCTAGGCTTTCAAGAGTTGAAAGAGTACCTAAAGAAACACTTGTTAGTTATGGAGGGGTATTTAAAACAACCAAGGAAACAATTATTGGGACAATTCCTATAGGATATGCTGATGGTTATACAAGGCTTCTTACTGGGAAAGGCCAGGTTTTAATTAAAGGAGAAAAAAAGGATATCCTAGGAAAAATCTGCATGGATCAATGTATGGTAGATTTGAATGGATTAGAAGAAGTAAAAAAAGGTGATGAGGTAATACTTATTGGCGGGGGCAAGAATGGTGAGAGTGCAGATGACATTGCCGAAAAATTGGGTACTATAAATTATGAAGTAGTTTGTATGATTTCTGAAAGAGTTCCCAGGAAATACCTTAAATAATTTATTTACCCTTGCACAAAACTATCTTTATTTATATAATGTCATTGATAATGAACATGAAGACAAGCCGGAGGTGCACTAATGGATAAAGGTAAAAGTAGTATGACATTTTATTATGGAAATGCTGTAACAAGTCCAGAGGTGAGAAGACAAGTAGTATCAAGTTTTCAAAAAGAAATTGTCGGCTCAGCCATGAGAAGTTACATTGACGAAAAGGAAAGATATCAAATTAAGAATGTAATGATCTCAGGCTATCAAGAGATGGCCAGTATCAATCTATCAATTGCCTGTGAAGGCTTATGTTTAGAGGATGAGGTTCAAGAACTCTTAGACAAGGTGTTTGGAGAATAGAAAAGATGAACGTAAAACGTGGAGAAATATATATGGCCGACCTTAGTCCAGTGGTCGGCTCTGAGCAAGGGGGTACACGCCCAGTTCTAGTTATTCAAAATGATATTGGAAATCAGTACAGTCCAACAACTATCATAGCGGCGATAACTAGTAAAATATCAAAGGCTAAACTTCCAACCCATGTTGAAATCTCAGCTAAACAGAATGGATTACTGAAAGACTCAGTAATCCTTTTGGAACAGTTGAGAACAATAGACAAGGGAAGACTTAAAGAAAAGATTAGCCAGGTACAAAAAGGGCAAATGGCTAAAGTAGATAAGGCAATAGAAATTAGCTTAGGCCTCATAGAGTTATAATACATATTTCATACATATTAATAAGAGCAGCCTTAAAGGCTGCTTTTTTATTAAAGTCCAAAGATTTAATTTTAAAAAATTTACAATTTTATGGAGGAATGGATAAATGAGAAAGTATATAATGTTATTAGTAATTATTTCAATTATTTTAACTGGATGTAACAATCAGAGCGAAAACCTAAAGGATGAATCTCAGGTTACCAATAATTCACCTCAAGTAGTACAAGAAAATGAAAAAAATCCAACGCCTTTAAAATTAGAAGAAATTGGTTCTAATGAATTAGGACGTATTATGATAATAGAATATCATGTTATAGGAGAAGAAGATGGCCGTTGGGCAAGAAGCTATTCTAGCTTTAGAAAAGATTTAGAAAAGCTTTATGAAGCAGGGTATGTTTCAGTTAGCCTTAATGACATGATTAGAGGAAATATTGATATCCCTGAAGGAAAAACACCTGTAGTAATCACATTTGATGACGGAACTCCAGGTCAGTTCAGATATATAGAAAATGAAGTTGGAGAAATGGTTGTTGATCCAAAGTCTGGAGTAGGGGTTTTAGAAAATTTTTATAAAGATTATCCCGATTTTGGCTTGGAAGCAACATTTTTTCTTAATTATTACACTCCCTTTGGCCAGGGTGGGGAACTTTCAAAAAAGAAAATTGCTCATGTGATTGAATCAGGGATGGATATAGGAAATCATTCTGTAAATCATTTAAAGATGAACACATTATCTCAAGAAGAGGTAGCAAAGGAACTTGCTTTAATTGTAAAAATGGTAAAAGATATAGTTCCGGAATATGAAGTTGAAACTTTTGCTTTACCCTTTGGAATTGGGACCAAAGAAACTGAATGGTCTGTAAGAGGTGAGTATCAAGGACAAACCTATGAAAATATTGGAGTCCTATTGGTTGGTTCAACACCTGCACCATCACCCTTCAATAAAAATTTTCCCCAAGATGCTTTGGAAAGAGTACAGGTTTTTGAAGATAATCTAGATAAGTGGATAAAATATTTTGAAGATAATCCAGAACAAAAATATGTAAGTGATGGTTTTGTTGATATTGTATCTTTTCCGGAATCTAGTAGAGAATTATTATCTACTGAAATCGACAAAGAAGTCATTACTTATTAATCTAAGAATAAAGGAAGAGATGGACTTTGAAAAAGATTGTGGCAACATTAATATTTATTTTACCAATGCTAATAGCATTTGTATTTACAAACAGCTTTTTATTTTCACATATGTATGTTCCGACATCTTCAATGGTTCCAACTGTTAGCGTTGGAAGTCATCTTGTAGTATTTAAAAGTTACTATTTATTTAATGATGTAAACCGGGGGGATATCGTAGCCTTCCTTCCCCCAGATGATCCTGTGCTTAATGCAGATGAAAAAATAAAAAATGCCTATCTAACAAAAAGAATAATCGGTATTGGTGGAGACACAATAGAACTTAGAGGAGGAGAACTTTTCTTAAATGGAGAACTTAAAGAAGAGCCTTATATATATGAAAAATCCTCTTTAGATTATGGTCCGATAACTGTTCCAGAAGATCATTTGTTTTTTATGGGAGATAATCGGAATTATAGTTACGATTCAACTAAATGGGCAAACCCCTTTGTTCCTGAATCAAATTTGAGAGGGAAAGTATTATCTCATTTTCTTGTTAAAGATCTACTTAATAATCCAAGAGATCTTTTAATGGTAGCGATAGCTTTTGGAGTTTTCTTTTTAATTTATTTTATTATTAATCATTTGTTTTTGGTTATTCTAAATTTATTGGCTTTAAATAGTCCTTTTTTTAAAGAAACTGCAGAGAACATTAATGATATAAGTTATTTCTTTTTACTATTAATATTAGGAGCAATTTTTTATTGTAAAGACAGTATTGGGAAGGTTCTATGGTAGTAAGCTGATAAAAGCTAAAATTTACAAAATTTTCTTAATTTAGGGAATAATATTTAATTACTATAATTTATAATGAATACAGATCATATGAATTAGGACCTTTGTGGGAGGGTATAAATTTGGCAGTAAGAGTACTGAAGGGTCAGGAAATTGATATTACAAAAAACAATCCTGGTTTAAGAAAGATAAAAATTGCTCTAGGATGGGATATCAAAAAAGAGGATAACAACAAGTTTGATTTTGATTCTTCTGTATTTTTATGTAATTTGGAAGGATTGGCATTAAGCAGCAAGCATTTTGTTTTTTATAACAACAAACAAGATCCATCCGGTTCAATTTTACATTTAGGTGATAATAAAACGGGGGAAGAAGGGGAAGAAGAGATAATAGTTTATCTTGATAAGTTGCCTTCGGAGGTCCATAAAATTGTTTTCGCTGTAAGCATTCATGAAGGAGAAAAAAAGAAACAAAATTTTGGTCAGGTAGAAAGCTCATATTTAAAGATAATTGATGATGAAAAAAATGATGAGTTAATAAGATTTGATTTAAAAAATGAGTTTTCTATGGAAACAGGTATAATCATTGGATCGATTTTTAAAAAAAATGATGAATGGAAATTTAAAACTGAAGGACTTGGTTTTCCGGAAGGTTTAAGAGATATTGTAATATTTCATGGATTAATGTAAGCACTACTGGTTTTCAGTAGTGCTTTTGTTTTTATTAAGCCGTCTTAGGGTATTAAGTTTAATGATGCTAGGAGGTTGAGAAAATGAAAATTGGTATTTATGTTTATGACAATGTTGAAGAATTAGATTTTATTGGACCATTTGAAGTGTTCAACTATATTAACAAAATCAGAAAGAATGAAGTTGGGGTAATGTTAATAAGTCGAGATCAGAAAGAAATTAAAGCTTATAATGGGTTAAAATTTCATGCGGACAAACTAATAACAGAAATAAAAGATGACGATCTAGATATTTTACTGATTCCAGGTGGCAAAGGTAGAGCTGAGGAGGCAGAATCTTCAGTAGTTATAAATTTCATAAAACGAGTTTATCCAAACCTGAAACTAATTGCCAGTATATGTACTGGAGCATTCTTTCTTGGTGAAGCAGGCTTACTGGAAGGTAAGAAAGGAATTACCCACAAAAATGCTATTGGAGAACTTCAAGAAAAGTATGGTGTTGAAATATTAAGTGAGAAAATAGTTAAAAATGAAACGATCTGGCTTTCAGCAGGTGTTTCTTCTGGAATAGATCTCTCCCTTGAAATAATAAAAGAGTTTTTTGATGAAGATCTTTCGAATAAAGTTAAAACAGGAATAGAATATAGACAATAATGACAAAAAAATGTTGACTTGAAGCTCAAAATATAATATATTATTATCTGTTAAGCAAAAGTACTTAACAAGTGGTGATTATATGACAGATATTATTGAAAAAAGAGAGCTTCTAAATGAACTATATGACATTTACGGAGCTATGCTTACAGAAAAACAAAAAACACACTTTATTCTCTATTATCAAGAGGATTATTCTCTTGCAGAAATAGCAGAAGAAGAAAAAATATCCAGAAACGCTGTTTATGATAATTTAAAAAGAACAGAGAGTATTCTTCTTTCAATAGAAGAAAAACTAGGTTTTATAAAAAGAATCCAAACAACGAAAGATGATTTAAAGAAAATGGTGGATGTTCTTTCTGAAATACAAGAAACTAAGGATTTTGACCAAATAGATGCAATCAAAACTTATATAGAAGAAATTTCCGATAATTTATAAACAAGTAGGTGTTTAAATGGCTTTTGATGGCTTAAGTGATAAACTTCAAGGAGTTATAAAAAAACTTAAAGGAAGAGGAAAAATCTCTGAAACGGAACTTAAAGAAGTTCTCAGAGAAGTAAGAATTGCTCTTCTTGAAGCGGATGTTAACTTCAAAGTTGTAAAAGATTTTGTAAAGAATGTAAATGAAAAAGCTCTTGGACAGGATGTTCTTGAAAGTCTAACTCCAGGGCAACAAATAATAAAAATAGTAAATGATGAATTAACAAATCTAATGGGTGGAACAGTAAGTAAATTAGATCTTTCGGGTAAAACACCTTTAGTAATTATGATGGTAGGTCTTCAGGGTTCTGGTAAAACTACCTCTTCTGGAAAACTAGCTAATCATTTAAGAAAACAAGGAAGAAGACCTTTATTGGTAGCCTGTGATGTTTATAGGCCAGCAGCGATAAAACAGTTAGAAGTGCTTGGAACTCAACTTGATCTCCCGGTATTCAGCCTTGGAACAGAAGTTTCACCGGTTGTAATATCCGAGAAAGCAGTGGAACATGCTAAAGAATATGGAAATGATATAGTTATCATTGATACTGCAGGTAGACTTCATATTGATGAAGCCTTGATGGATGAGTTGAAAAATATAAAAGAAAAAGTATCACCAAAAGAAATTTTACTAGTAGTAGATTCAATGACAGGTCAGGATGCAGTTAATGTAGCTGAAAATTTCAATAATCTTTTAGACATTTCAGGTGTTGTTCTTACAAAACTAGATGGTGATACTAGAGGTGGAGCTGCACTCTCTGTAAAATCCGTAACAGGCAAACCTATTAAATTTGCTGGTATGGGAGAAAAAATGGATGCCCTAGAGCCCTTTTACCCTGACCGTATGGCCTCCCGTATTCTAGGTATGGGTGACATGCTTACTCTTATTGAGAAAGCTCAAACATCCTTTGATCAAGAAAAAGCCAAAGAGATGGAAAAGAAAATGATGAAAGCAGAGTTCACTCTGGAAGATTTTCTTGACCAAATGGAACAAATGAAAAATATGGGACCACTAGACCAAATGATGGAAATGATCCCTGGTATGAATAAAGCAAAAATGGGTGACATGCAATTAAACGAAAAAGAAATGGCAAAAACACAAGCAATAATAAGATCTATGACAATGGCTGAAAGAAGAAACCCTTCTATTATAAATGGTAGTAGAAGAAAAAGGATTGCTTCCGGTTCTGGAACAAGAGTGCAAGATATAAATAAATTGATTAAACAATTTTCAGAAGCACAAAAAATGATGAAGCAACTTTCAGGACAAATGACTAAAGCAAAGAAGTCAGGTAAGTCTAAAATTAAATTCCCCTTTATTTAGTAAATTAAAATAAAGATTAAAATATTATTTTCGGGAAGATACATTTTTAAGGAGGTGACAAAAAATGGCAACTAAAATCAGATTAAAAAGAATGGGTTCAAAAAAGAAACCTTTTTACCGTGTTGTTGTAGCTGATTCTCGTGCTCCAAGAGATGGAAGATTTATTGAAGAAATCGGATACTATAACCCAAATGTTGATCCTGCTATTGTTGAAATAGATTCAGAGAAAGCTGAAAAATGGTTAAATACTGGTGCAAAGCCTTCAGATACTGTTAAGTCTCTTTTCAAAAACAAAGGCATCTCAAAATAGGCTTTAAGTATTTAATCTTAACGGAGGTGTGCTGATTGAAAGAATTAGTAGAGTATATTGCTAAATCTTTGGTAGATAACCCAGAAGCAGTAGATGTTACTGAAGTTGATGGAGATCGCTCTATTGTCCTTGAACTAAGAGTAGCACCAGAAGATATGGGTAAAGTTATTGGAAAACAGGGAAGAATTGCTAAAGCAATTAGAACTGTTACAAAAGCCGTTGCTACTAGAGAAGGCAAAAAAGTTATCGTAGAAATCATCCAGTAAAGGGCTTTTAAAGCCCTTTTTCTATATTATTTAAGAGGTGAAATTAATGGATTCAATTAATATTAGTCGTAAAATTGTTATTAAACAGGTAGTTACTGAAAATTTTAAAAAAGTTGCCGTAGCTGACTTACAAAATGCTTTAAAACAAGCAGAAGTTGAAATGGAAGATTTTGAAAAAAAATATAGAAAAATGATTACAGAATTTACAGTGAAAAACCTTCCTCAAGTTGATGAACTAAGAGCACAATTCGAAGCTGAAAAAGAAAGAAAAGCTTTATTAAAAAATCAGCTTTCTGATCAATTCAAAGCAGCAATGAAACTTGAAATCGGTAACGAAATTGTTCAAGCTGTAATTGAAGGTCCTTACGAATTAAAAATTGGAGACGACTTTAATAAAGTTAACAGACAAGAAGTTGTAATTAAAGATGGAATTGTTCAAGAAATAAGGTAGGTGTTTTTTATGATCCGTGTGGGGAAAATTACCAATACTCATGGTCACAAAGGAGCTTTAAAAGTTCAACCTTTGACAGATTATCCAGAAAGATTTGAAGAAATTCTTGATTTATACGTAGTGGATGGAGAAAAAAAAGAAAAAATTACAATTGACTCTATTAAATATCAAAAAAACAACCTAATTCTTGAAATTAATGAAATAAAAGATATGAATCAGGCAGAACTGTATAAAGGAAAGTATCTTTTTATTGAGAAAGAAGATGCTCGTCCTCTTCCAGAAGGACGATATTTTATTTTTCAACTTGTTGGACTTAATGTTTATGAAGGAGAAACTCTATTAGGAGTAATCTCTGAGGTTATTCAAACTGGAAGTAATGATGTATATGTTGTGAAAAGAGAAAAGGGGAAAAAAGATATTTTAATCCCAGCTTTAAAGAAAGTTGTTAAAGATATAGACCTAGAAAATAAACGTATGCAAGTCGAGCTTTTGGAAGGTACTTTGGATGAATCCTAGAATACATTTTAAAATCTTCACATTATTTCCAAGTATGTTTAATGGCCCCTTTAGTGAGAGTCTAATAAAGAGAGCTATTGATAAAGGATTGCTCAAAATTGATATAATTAATTTTAGAGATTATGCTTATTCTAAACATCAGACTGTAGATGATACCCCATATGGTGGGGGTCAGGGGATGCTTTTAAAACCAGAGCCAATAATAGAAGCTCTAGAAGACAATACTGAAATGGGGAAAAATGAAAAAGAAGAAATAGTTCTTTTGTCACCTCAAGGAAAAAGATTTGATCAAAAAGAAGCAATTAAATTATCAAAAAAAAATAAAATATCATTAATCTGTGGTCATTATGAAGGCTTTGATGAAAGAATTAGAGATTATGTGACAGCAGAGTATTCGATTGGTGATTATGTTTTAACTGGTGGAGAAGTACCAGCAATGGTATTTGTCGATTGTATTTCTCGTCTTGTTCCTGGGGTTATAAAAGAAGAAGATTCTTTTTTAGATGATTCTTTTTATCAAGGTCTCCTTGAACACCCTCATTATACTAAACCGAGAGTTTTTAGGGATAAGGAAGTCCCAGAGGTTTTGATTTCTGGACATCATGAGAAGATTAAAGCATGGAGACTTAAAGAATCTTTAAGACGGACTCTTCATCGCAGACCGGATCTTTTAGAAAAAAGAGAATTAAGTAAAGAAGAAACTAAAATTCTTAAGGAAATAAGAAATGAAGAATATTAGCATTGGATTAATTCATTATCCTGTTTATAACAAGAACAAGGATATTATCGCATCCTCAATAACAAATTTAGATATTCATGACATTGCAAGATGTGCTCGTACTTATGGACTCGAAAAATATTTTATTGTTCACCCTCAAGAACTTCAAAGGGAATTTGCATCGAAACTTATTTCTTTTTGGCGAGAAGGTTATGGCAAAGAATATAATCAAGATCGTAGTACAGCTCTTGATATTGTTGAAATTGTAGCGGATCTACAAGAAATTGAAAAACGTTACGGTAAACATAAAATTATTGTTACAACTGCTCAGAATAGATCAAATGGAATTAATTTCAATGACCTAGTTAAAGAAGCCACTTCTAATCCTTTGACTAAATATCTGTTATTGTTTGGTACAGGTTGGGGGATGTCTGAAGATATTTTTAAAACAGCTGATTTTACCTTACAGCCAGTTCTTGGAGCAGGTGAATATAATCATTTATCAGTTAGAAGTGCAGTAGCAATTATTTTAGATAGATTAAATAATGCTATTGAAAAATAAAAAAAAATATGGTATTATACCATGTGTTGTGATTACGGATGTTCCGCTTTCTCTGAAATAGGAGTTATGAGCATCTTATGAGGAAGGAGGTAATCAAATGAACGAAATTATTAGAGCTATTGAGAGCGAACAACTAAAAAAGGATGTTCCTGATTTTAAACCTGGTGACACTGTACGCCTTGATGTAAAGGTAGTAGAGGGTACTAGAGAGCGTATTCAGGCATTTGAAGGTGTTGTTATTAAAAGAAGAGGCGCAGGTATCAATGACATTTTTACGGTTCGTCGTGTTGCTTACGGTGTAGCTGTAGAGCGTATTTTCCCTGTTCACTCACCAAGACTTGAAAAAATTACTGTTCTTCGTCGTGGTAAAGTAAGAAGAGCTAGATTAAACTACTTAAAAGACAGAATAGGTAAATCAGCAAGAATTAAAGACTTAAAAAGATAATTACAGTAAGCTGCTCCAGTATATGGAGCAGCTTTTTTTATTTAAAACTGTACTATAATACTTTACTAAATTTTCACTCTACTGTATAATAATTCTAAATAATTAAGGAGGGTTATATGAAAATAAAGCATCTCTCAATATTAATTATTTTAACGATACTTTTTAATATTACTGTATTTAAAATATATTGGGTTCCCTCTAATTCAATGGAAGAAACTATTAATACAGATGATTTTGTATATGTCTATCAATTACCTTATATCTTAAATTTTGGCAGTCCAGAATACGGGGAAATACTGGTCTTTGAATATCCTTTGGAAGAAAGTTATAATTACGTTAAAAGGCTTATTGGGAAACCTGGAGATAATATTAAAATTTTTAATAATGAACTTTATATAAATAATAAAAAAGTTCAAGAATCTTATCTTAATAATGTAAAACCAATGGAGGATTATGGACCAGTCACAGTACCGGAACATTCCTATTTTTTTATGGGTGATAATAGAGAAAAAAGCATTGATAGCAGAGAATGGGGCTTTGTTGACTACTCCTTAATAAAAGGCAGAGTAGTTTCAGTTATTTGGCCTTTAGAAAGAGCAGGTGTAATAAAATGACAATACAATGGTTTCCGGGCCACATGGCAAAAACTAGAAAACTAATTCAGGAGAATTTAAAAGGAATAGATGTAGTTGTAGAAATTCTTGATGGCAGAGTACCGGTGAGCAGTAAAAATCCACTTATTGATAATTTAATTAAGGGAAAAGAAAGACTGGTCATTTTAAACAAATCGGACTTAGCTGATGATAATAAAACAAAAGAATGGATAGAATACTTTGATAGTCAAGAAGGAACTAAAGCAATACAAATAAACTCATTAAAAGATTCCAAAAACATTAAAAAGATAATAAAGGATAATATAGAAATTCTTACTAAAGAAAAAAGAATGAGGAAATTAAATAGAGGTATTAAATCTTTTGCTATAAGAATTATGATTGTAGGAATCCCTAATGTGGGGAAGAGTACCTTTATAAATTCATTAATAGGAAAGCAGTCTGCAAAAGTTGGCAATAAACCTGGTATAACTAGAGGAAAGCAATGGATTAAACTTGATAAGGAAATTGAAATTATGGATACTCCAGGAATTTTGTGGCCAAAGTTTGAAGATCCAAAAGCAGGCTTAAGACTTGCTTTAACTGGAGCTATCAAAGATGATGTTTTTCTTTTTGAACCTTCAGCAGTATCCCTTATAGAATATCTTCAAGAGAATTATCCTAGTCAACTTAAAGAGAGGTATAAACTAGACGAAGAGGATCTAAAGCTTTCCCCCTCAGAATTAACTGAAAGAATTGGTTTTAAAAGAGGGTGTCTGTTAAAAGGTGGAGTAATTGATATGAAGAAAACAGCATCTATCATCATCACCGAATTCAGAAAAGGAGAAATTGGCAAAATTACCTTAGAATCTCCTGGGGAGGATAATGATATTGAGTAACGAAGAAGTTGAAAGAATTGATAGATTATATTTTTATGAAAAAGAGTTAAAAATTAAGGGAATTAATATAATAGCTGGAACAGATGAGGCTGGAAGAGGCCCTATTGCAGGACCTGTTGTTGCAGCTGCAGTTATTTTACCCATAGGTACTTATATTGAAGGGTTGAATGACTCGAAAAAAATTTCAGCAAAAAAAAGAGAGAAATTATATGATGAGATAATTGAAAAATGCACCTGTTTTGGGATATCCGTTATTGAAAATGACGAGATAGACAAAATTAACATTCTTCAGAGTTCTTATCTTGCAATGAAGAAGGCTGTAGATCAAATGGAACTATCTCCCGAACATGTCCTTGTAGATGGTTTAAAAAACACTTTACTTACAATTCCCCAAACACCATTAGTAAAGGGAGACTCAAAAAGTGCCTCGATTGCAGCAGCCTCGATACTAGCAAAGGTATATAGAGATAGAATAATGGAAGAGTATGATCTTATTTATCCAGAATATGGTTTTGCCTCTCATAAGGGTTATCCAACAAAAAGACACATCCAGGCAGTAAAGGACTATGGGGTTTTAAAAATACATAGAAAAACCTTTACACCCATATCGCAATTGGTATAGAATAAGTATAATTTTTTATTTGATTATTCTGAAAATTCAAATATTTTGCATTTTGTATTTTGTATTACAAAGATGAAAGGTGGCAAATTATGCTAAACAATTATGCAGTAATAGCAGTATTAATTTTAGGTGCATTTATTTTTGCTGGAGCAGCAATTTTGTTATCAAGAATATTCCAACCAAGAAAACAATATCCTGAGAAGTCTGATACATATGAGTGCGGCTTTGAAACGAATGGTTCGTCTTGGATCAGTTTTAGATCAAGTTACTTTGTCTATGCTTTGGTATATCTTATTTTTGAAGTAGAAGTAATCTTTTTGTATCCTTGGGCAGTAGAATTTCAAATGCTTGGTTTATTTGCCATAATAGAAATGATTATATTCTTTTCCTTATTAATTGCAGCATTTATCTTTGCCTGGAAGGAAGGTGCATTTAAGTGGTATTAAAAAAAAGTTTAGATAATAATGAAGAAGCAATTCAGTTAGAATTAGAAAAAAAAGGAATATTTTTCACCTCTGCTGAGAAATTTTTCAATTGGGGACGTAGCTGGTCAATTTGGCCATTTCAATTTGGCTTGGCTTGTTGTGCAATAGAAATGATTTGTAGTACACAGGCGAGATTTGATATTTCAAGATATGGATATGAGGTATTTAGAAACTCTCCCAGACAGGCTGATGTAATGATCATAGCAGGTACAATTACTCATAAAATGGAGCCAATAATTGCTAAGCTTTATCATCAGATGCCTGAGCCAAAGTGGGTTATAGCACTGGGAAGCTGTGCTGTTTCTGGAGGACCTTTCTTTGATTCTTACGCAGTTGTTGATGGAGCAGATAAAATTCTTCCAGTGGATATTTACATTCCCGGCTGCCCTCCGAGACCAGAAGCTCTTACTGATGGAATGCTGAAATTAAAAGAAAAAGTAAAACAGTCTGGGAAATGGCAGGAGGCTGTAAATGGAAAATAATTTATTAGAAGAATATCTAAGTAAAAGATATGAGGAAAAGATTAACATATTAAAGAAAACTCAATATAATACAGAGATTCTTGTTGATAAAGATATTTTTAAAGAAACTTCTGAGTATATTAAAAATATGGGTTTTACCTTTTTGTCAGATATTACAAGTGTTGATTATAAGGATCATTTTATTCTTGTATATCAATTTTTTAATTACAATAGAAATGACAGTGTTACATTAAAAATTAAACTTGAAAATTATGAAAACCCTGAAATAGATTCTTTAACTAGTATTTGGGAAACAGCTGATTGGCACGAAAGAGAAGTTTATGATTTGATGGGGATTATATTTAAAGACCATCCTAATTTAAAAAGAATTTTAATGTGGGAAGGTTACAAAGGGCATCCTTTAAGAAAAGACTTTCCCCCTGTAACTAGAAAAAGAAACTGGGAGGTGGAGTAACTTAAAATGAAAACACAAACTTATACTCTCCATCTTGGACCTCAGCACCCCAGTACCCATGGAGTACTTCATGTTATTTTGGAACTTGATGGAGAAACAATAGTAGGCTGTGAAACGGATATTGGTTATCTTCACAGAGGTATTGAGAAACTTGCAGAAAGCCGCAAATATCCTCAAGTAACTCCTTTTACTGACAGGCTTGATTATCTTGCAGGCATGAGTAATAATCTTCTTTATGTTGAAACGATTGAGAAATTGATGGGATTAGAAGTTCCGGAAAGAGCTCAATATATCAGAGTTATTATTTCCGAATTGATGAGAATAGCCAGTCATTTTGTTGGAGTTGGGATTTATATTATGGATTTAGGTGCTGTAACAGGTGTTTTTTATCCATTTATCCAAAGAGAATTAATTCTTGATATTTTTAGCAAGCTTTGTGGATCTAGGATGACCTTTAACTATATGCGTATTGGTGGGGTTGCAGTTGATGTTGATGAAGATTTTATTAAGGGAACAGAAGCTTTTCTTGACCAACTACCTACAATGTTAAATGAATATCATACTCTACTTGACAATAATGAAATATTTATTTCAAGAACAAAAAACATAGGGAAAATTTCTAAAGAAAAGGCTGAAAGATATGGTCTTACAGGGCCGAACCTTAGAGCTTGTGGATCTAACTATGACTTAAGGAAAGTTGCACCATATGAGGTGTATGACAGGTTTGATTTTAATGTTCCCGTTGGACATAATGGAGATTGTTTTGATAGATATGTTGTTAGAATGCAAGAAATTGAGGAAAGTGCAAAGATAATCAAACAAGCTCTCGCACAGTTACCTGAAGGTGAATCACAAGCTAAGGTACCAAGAATTATAAAGCCAGAAGCCGGAGATGTTTACCACCAGGTTGAAAACCCTAAAGGTATTTTAGGTTGTTATGTGGTAAGTGATGGCACACCTAAACCTTACAGAGTACATTTCAGAAGACCTTCATTTAACAATCTTTCAATTTTTGATGAATTAGCAATAGGTCACAAAATTGCTGATTTTATAGCAATAATGGCAAGTTTTGATTTTGTTCTTGGCGAAGTTGACGCATAGGAGGTGTGGTCTTGGAGTTTTTAGATAATATATTTTTATATGGTACATCTATTATTAGAAACATAATTGCTTGGATAGGTTTTGATCCAGCCGTGACCAACCTGTTTATGGCAGTAGTCTATACAGTTACAATTCTAGTAATCTGTACTTTAGTTGCGTTGTTTTATGTTTTATATGAAAGAAAACTTGCAGGTTTTATTCAATACAGACCAGGGCCAAATAAACTTGGACCTTTTGGTATTTTCCAAACAGTTGCTGATGCAGTTAAACTTTTAACTAAGGAAGATATTGTCCCTAGAAATGCTGATAAGGCTTTGCATTTAATAGCTCCATTAGTTGTTTTCATTCCACCAATTCTTGCATTGGGTGTAATTCCATTTGGAGATAAGCTTGCTGCAATTGATTTAAACCTAGGAATTTTATATCTTTTGGCAGTTACATCTTTGTCAACAATTCCATTTTTTATGGCAGGATGGTCTTCAAATAACAAGTATACAATGCTTGGCTCAATGAGAGCTGTAAGCCAAAAGATTAGTTATGAAATTCCCATAATTTTTTCAGTAATGGCTATTGCTATGTTAGCTGGTAGTCTTAATTTATCATCTGTTGTTGAAATGCAAAACAAGATATGGTTTATTTTCCTTCAACCGGTAGCTTTTGTAATATTTTTTATTGCTGGTATTGCAGAAACAAACCGAGCACCCTTCGACCTTCCGGAAGGAGAGTCAGAGTTAACAGCAGGGTATCTTACTGAATATTCGGGAATGAAATGGGCTTTATTTTTTCTAGCAGAGTATTGTAGTATGTTTGTATTTAGTGCAATGTTAACTACTCTTTTCCTTGGTGGATGGCACGGTCCTATTCTTCCCGGATGGATGTGGTTTATTGGTAAGGTTCATGTAATAATGTCGATTATAATTTGGATTCGCTGGACTTTCCCAAGAATTAGAGTTGATAAACTGTTAGAACTTAATTGGAAAATTTTAATCCCTGCATCGATTTTAAATATTTTTGCTACTGGGATTGGTATATACGTATTTAAAATATTCTTTTAAGGAGGGGTTTTTTTGTTTAATTTTTGGGGCAAAGGTTTGCTTCAGGGTTTGTCAGTAACTGGTAGAGCAATTTTCAGAAAAAACATAACAGAAGAATATCCTCTAGTGAGGCCAGATATTCCTTCCCAATGGCGTGGAGATTTTGCTTACGAAAGAGAAAAGTGTATTGCGTGTGGGATTTGTGTTATGGAGTGTCCTAATGAGGCTATTTATTTAGCTAAAACGAAGGATGAAAATAATAAAAATATTCCTACAGCATATAAAATAAATCTTGCTCATTGTCTTTCTTGCGGTTTTTGTGTTGAAAGTTGCCCAACCAAATGTATCCACTTCACAACAGAGTTTGAATCAGCAACGTATTTAAAAAGAGAGACTGTCCTTGATTTATTTAATAATCAAAATTTAGATGCTGAATTTTCAACTTATGGAAAGCCGGCGAAGATAGAAAAGAAGGAGGTTGATCCTTCATGAGTTGGTCTTTGATTCTTAGTTATATAGATATGATTAACTGGCATACGATTTCTTTTTATATAATTGCAGTCTTATTAATCGCCTCTGCTTTATATGTTGTTTTGACTGGAAATATAGTAAGAAGTGTTATTGCCCTTATTTTTACTTTTTTAATGATTGCAGGAATGTATTTTTTACTTATGGCAGAATTTATGGCGGTGGCCCAGATTCTGATTTATGCTGGTGCGATATCGGTATTGATAGTTTTCAGTATAATGCTTATCACTAACAGGGATCAGGATATTAGAAAAAGCAGTCCTTTTTCTAAGAATGTTTTTCCAGGAAGTATTGTTGCCTTAACTTTCTTTCTAATTGTTTCAGTAATAACAATTAATACATCATGGAATGTAAGTTACCAAGAAAAAAGTTTTAATGATATTAGTTTGATTGCTCAGGGATTTTTAAACAATCATGTTGTAGCCTTTGAACTTGCTGCAGTATTGTTGTTATCTGCTCTGGCAGTAGCAATTTTTATAATCAAGGAGGCCAAAGATGATAACTGAGAGTGTGGGGTTAACCCAATATCTTTTACTTAGTACCTTTATCTTTTCAATTGGAATTTTTGGAGTCCTTACAAAGAAACATATTATTTCTGTATTGTTTTCTGTTGAGCTTATGTTAAATGCTGTAAATATTAACTTAGTTGCTTTTAATAAATTCTTACCTGATGTATTTGTTACCGGCCAAATATTTGCACTTTTTATTATTGTAGTTGCTGCCGCTGAAATAGCTGTAGGATTAGCGATTGCAATTGCAGCATTTAAAGGAAAAGGGAAACTTGTATTAGAAGATTTTAATTTATTAAAACACTAAGAATATTGGAGGATATAAATGGAGGAACTATTTTGGATTTATCCCATGCCTCTTTTGGCAGCACTGCTCATAGTGTTTATATTTGGAGATAAACTACAGGAAAAAGCCGCTTTAATAGGAGCTATAGGATCAGGATTAGTATTTTTAACTATTTCCTCTTTGGCTCCACAGATTTTTGCCGGAGAGAAAATGCTAATGTCATTTCAATGGTTCTCAGGTATTAACCTTGGCTTTAGACTTGATTCATTAAGTTGGATAATGCTTATGTTAGTAACGTTTTTAGTTACACTTATTTTGACATATTCATTTTCTTATATGAAAGATGAAAAAGGATTGAGAAGATTTTTCTCATTTATGATTCTTTTTGGTTTTTCAATGGTTCAGTTAATATTAGCTGACAATTTATTACAAATGTTTATTGCCTGGGAACTAATGGGTTTATGTTCATATTCATTGATTGGCTTTTATTTTGAGAAAAACAGTGCCGCAGCTGCAGGTAAAAAGGCATTTTTAACTACTAGAGTCGGCGATGTAATCATGCTACTAGGTATACTCGTTATTTATACAGCAACCGGATCTTTTAATTATGATGATATATTTCTTGCCGCAACAGAGGGTGTACTACCTTTAACAGAAATTGTTCTTGCTACAATGTTGATATTTGCTGGAGTAGTAGGTAAATCTGCTCAGTTTCCACTACATATATGGCTTCCTGATGCAATGGAAGGACCAACTCCAGTTTCTGCACTAATTCACGCTGCAGCGATGGTTAAAGCTGGTATGTATCTAATGATCAGATTATATCCATTATATGAAGTTTCTCAAGTGACTCTTGATTTAGTAGTTATTATAGGAACTATAACAGTAATTTTTGCAGCATTAATGGCAATTTTTGCAGATGATTTTAAACAGGTTTTGGCATTCTCTACAATAAGTCAACTAGGATATATGACAGTTGCTTTAGGATGTCTTGGTTCTTTCCCTGCATTATTACATGTAATTAACCATGCTTGTTTCAAAGCCCTTTTATTCTTGGGAGCTGGATCCGTTATTCATTCTGTTGGTACAGGTGATATAAGAAAAATGGGTGGAGTTCTTAAGTATCAAAAGATAACTGGTATTACAATGTTACTTGCAACACTGTCAATATCCGGTATTCCTGGTTTTAGTGGGTTCGTTAGTAAAGATGAAATATTGTTACAAGTCCATGCAAGTGGAAACATGTGGTCTTATTATGTGTTACTTCTAACAGGAATGCTTACAGCTTTTTATATGTTTAGATTATTTTTCATGGTTTTTACTGGAACGAAAAGATCAGATTATCATGGTCATGAATCACCTCTTTCAATGACAATTCCTTTAATGATTTTAGGAGTTGCATCAGTTTTCTCAGGAAGATTAAAATATACAATTGCTGATTTATTAAATATTTCAGAATTTGCTCATCATAATAATACAGTTGTTTATTCATCGATTGGAGCAGCAATTCTTGGTATCTTGGGAGCATTTTTAATTTATTATCTGAAAGTATTTGATCAGAATAAAATTAAAAATCTTGTTTCTGGACCAAAAGTTTTCTTCCAAAATAGATATTATTTTGACTTTATAGTTGAACAGTTTTCTAAATATTTTGTAATAGTATTTGGTGCTATAGGTAAGTTTATTGAAACAAAAATTATTGATGGCTTGGTAAATGGTGTTGCTACAGTAACAAGGGGACTTTCTTCAGCATCTTCAGTAATTGATGTTTATGTCTTTGACGGGGCCGTAAGAGGAGTAGAGAATACAGCTAAAGTAAAAGGCAGAATATCTGCTTCATGGAATACAGGTAATATCCAACAATATCTTTCTTGGACTATTATTGGTGTTCTAATTCTTGCCTTAGTTGTAATGGGAGGTGTTTTCCTATGACAATATTATTTTTAGCAATGGTTTTTGCACCTCTCTTTGCAGGTATATATTTATTTTTCTCTAAATTAAGTGTTAAAGAGGCCAAAAAGGTAGGAATTTTTGTATCAGGATTTGTTATGCTTATTTCTTTTTTCCTATATGGAAATTTTGAATTAGGTAGTTCTGGTTTTCAGTATCTAATATCCTTAGATTGGATCACAAGTATCGGGGTTTCTTTTACTATGGGAATGGATGGAATAAGTCTTTCTCTAGTTCTATTAACAACAATCCTGACTTTTGTAACATTAATTTTTGTTGATGACCATACAGAAAAAGGCAAAAACTTTATTGCTTTAATACTTTTATTACAAACTACATTAACAGGAGTCTTTGTAAGTTTAGATTTCTTCTTGTTTTATCTTTTCTGGGAACTTGTTCTTATCCCTATGTATTTTATGATACTAGAGTGGGGGGGACCAAACAGAAAATATGCAGCAATGAAATTTTTCATATATACACATGTTGGAAGTTTCTTAATGCTTACGGGATTCATTGCTATGTTTTTTTACAAAGGAAGTATCGAGGGAATATATACCTTAAACATTATTGAATATATGACCTTTGATTTTCCTAAAGAGTTTCAACTAATTGTATTTCCATTATTATTTTTAGGGTTTGCTTTTAAATTACCCTTGGTGCCTTTTCATACTTGGTTGCCAGATGCCCACGTTGAGGCACCAACAGCTGGAAGTATGTTATTGGCAGGTGTAATGCTGAAAATGGGAGGATACGGATTAATCCGACTTGGATTTGGATTGTTCCCTGAAGCAGTAAAACATTATTCATGGGTTCTTGCACTATTAGGAGTAATAAGTATGTTATATGGAGCTGTACTTGCTCTTGCACAAGATGATTTAAAGAAAATGATAGCTTATTCAAGTGTTAGTCATATGGGATCAGTTGTATTGGGTCTTTCTGCAATGAATATAAATGGATTTAATGGAGCTGCATTTCAATTATTTGCCCATGGTATTATTTCAGCTATGCTCTTTATGGTTTGTGGTATTCTTCAACACTCTTTTCATACTAGAAAAATTAGTATGCTTGGAGGAGCAGCTCAAAAAGTCCCTAAACTTGCAGCATTCTTCGTTTTCAGTTTCATGGCTTCTTTAGGGTTACCTGGACTTGCTGGTTTCGTTGCAGAATTAAATGTATTTATCGGAGCTTTTGCTGTTTTTAGAACTTTGACAATAGCAGCGGTATTTTCTTTAATTTTAACAGCTGTCTATTATTTATGGGCATTAGAAAGAGCTTTCTTTGGAGAGCTTAGTCCTCGGATTGCTCAAGGAGATTATCCTGATATAACTTCCCATGAAAAAACCGCTCTTGTTATATTAACGGGATTGATTTTATTCTTTGGAATTTTACCAGGTCCACTTATTGATTTATTCAACACCTCTAACTTAGAAATTATTACTAGAATCGGAGGTGTTAACTAATGGATAGTTTTTTAGTAAATGATTTAATTTATGTTGCACCAGAAATTTTATTTGTACTTTCAGGAGTTCTTTTATTATTTATTAAAAACCAAAAATGGTTTGCTTTTCTTCTAGCTTTAGCAACTACTGCTGGAGCAATAGTGTTAAATTTAATGATGTTCAATGTAAATAAAAATATTATTTTTGATTCATTGGAAGTTAGTGATTTGAGTATTTTATTAAGGTTAATTATCCTTATGGGTACTTTGATCTTTATCCTCAGTACCAAGGAATTTGCAGAAAATCTGGAATACACGAATCTTTATTATGCTTTCCTTTCTTTTGCTTCACTAGGAATGATCGTGTTGCCAGCTGCCAATGATTTATTAACAATATTTATCGCTTTTGAATTAACCAGTATCTCGACATACTCTTTACCCTTTATTGATCAGAGAGAGAAAAACCGTTTTGAAGCAGGAATTAAATATTTCTTAACTGGTTCATTTTCATCAGGATTAATATTATTTGGAATGAGTTTTGTTTTTGGCATGACTGGAAGCCTTAATTTGTCAGAAATATCTCAAGGTCTTGTAGCTTTTCAAGGAACTCCAATAATTTATTTGGCTTTTGCTCTTATAATAGGTGGATTCTCATACAAAATGGCCTTAGCACCATTTCATCTATGGGCACCTGATACCTATACAGGCTCGCCATCTCCAGTTAGTGGATATTTGGCAGGTATAACTAAGAAGGGTCCATTTGCAGCAGGTATAAAGTTATTTCTATTAGCTTTTGCGGTAATCAAGCTCGAAATGGTAATTTTCTTTGGGATTCTGGCAATTTTAACGATGACAATTGGAAATATGGCTGCCTTAATGCAAAAAGATGTAAAACGAATGATGGCTTTTTCCAGTGTGGCAAATGCTGGTACGATTTTTGTAGGTTTTGCAATAGCTAACTTATATGGTTTAACTGGCTCTGTTATTCATATTTGGGCCCATCTATTAATGACTGTGGGAGCCTTTATGGTAGTTTACTATATGGAAAAAAGATATGGAGCTACAGATTTTGATGCTTTCGCCGGCTTGGGTAAGAAAGTTCCTTTAGTGGCACTTTCAATGACAGTTTTTTTAATGTCTCTTGGAGGAATACCTCCTTTACTGGGTTTCTGGAGTAAAATTATAATTATTCTTGGTGCAGTAGATGCAGGTGGTTATTATCTAGTATTGGCATTGGCCTTAATTCTTAACTCTGCTCTTTCTCTTGCATATTATTTTAAAGTTATCAAGTATATGTATATGAAAGAAAGTGTTTTAGCACCAGTTAAAGATAGTACATCTTATGTTTATGCAAAAGGAACTATTTATTTAACAGCTTTAATATTAATAATAACTGGTCTGATACCAGGGAAAATAATGCCAATAGTTATCAGTGCAGTACAAAATTTCTTAGGATAGGGAGGGATAGAGCAAATGCTTTCAACAATGATTTTTTTACCAGTATTAACAGCCTTAATTATTATGATGTTCAGAGATAATGCTGAAATACCCCGAAAACTTGCTTTATTTTCTTCCTTGGTTGTTCTCGGTATTGGTATCTTTTCATATTTTTCTTTTGAAGGAGTCATTTCACAGTTTCAGTTTGTTGAAAAGTTGGGATGGTTTCCTGAACTTGGTATTGAGTATCATTTAGGTACGGATGGATTAAGCTTTCCTTTAATTTTACTAACAGCGATACTTACACCATTAGTAGTATATTTTTCATGGGAACAGAAGAAAAGACCAGCTTTATATTTTGCCTTATTTATGCTTATTGAAGCTGGAGTAATAGGAGTTTTCTCAAGTTTGAATTTTATACTGTTTTTTATTTTTTGGGAGATAGTATTGATTCCTATGTTTTTTGTAATAGGTATCTGGGGAGGCGAAAGGAAAGAATATGCTTCTTTTAAATTTCTAATTTATACTCATATTGCAAGTCTCTTATTGCTGATTGGTATTTTTGCAATGTATTTTCATGGTGGGGAGATTCTTGGATATAGAACTTTCTCAATACCAGAATTAACAGCTGCAACATTTTCAATGGAATTTCAAATGCTTTGGTTTCCTATTCTTTTCCTTGCTTTCGCTGTAAAAATACCGATTGTACCATTTCACACTTGGCTTCCTGATGCCCACGTAGAAGCTCCTACTGGAGGAAGTGCAATGCTTGCTGGGGTTTTATTAAAAATGGGAACATATGGTATTCTGAGAGTTGCATATCTTATGAATCCGGATGCAGTTCCTCACTATGTAATTCCAGTTGTAATTTTAGGATTGATGAATGTTATTTATGGAGCTCTTGTTGCTCTTAAACAAGATGATTTAAAGAAAATGATAGCTTATTCAAGTATAAGTCATATGGGTTTTGTCGTATTAGGAATTCAAAGTTTTAATATATATGGATTAAAGGGTGCTATTTTTCAAATGGTAGCTCACGGATTAATTTCAGCAGCATTATTTATGTCTTGTGGTACAGTTCAATATGCAACTGGAACAAGAAGGATATCTTTGTTACAGGGTATGTATAATAAAATGCCAGTTGGAATGACTTTAATGATAATTGGATTCTTTGCTTCAATGGGTATGCCTGGGTTTATTGGATTTATAGGAGAATTTACAGTACTTTTAGGATTTTATGAGGCCTATGGCTACTGGGTGGTCCTTCTTGGACTTGGAATAATATTATCAGTGGCTTATTATTTATGGGCATTTCAAAGGGTTGCCTATGGGCATACTCCAATGAGTTTTTCAAATGTTAAGGATATAAAGAAGAATGAAATGATAGCAATTAGTTTATTATTAATCGTTGTTGTTTATTTTGGCCTGCAACCACAACAATTATTTTCAATAATTGATGGAAAAGTTCTTTCAATGGTTGCTGGTTTATAATTAAAATACATTTTTATTATGTTCAAGTATATAACTTTCAGGGGTTCCTTGAAGGGAAATAAAATCGAAACGGCAGAGTGCTTCATGAAGATTGTTTTTATGAAGAAAAAACTCTGCTGTTTTTTTTATTTTTTTTATTTTCTTAGAGGTAATTGTTTCTGAAGGATGTATTTTAAATTTATTTGTGAGACTTCGAACTTCAATAAACACAATAGTTTCTTTATCTTTCATTATCAGGTCTATTTCACCATATCTCCAACTAAAATTATAATAAAGAGGGGAATACCCTGAGTTTTCAAGATATTCCCCTGCAATTTTTTCTGCCCAAAGACCTTTATCATTCATAATAAAACCTTCTTGATTTTATTTTTGTGGTACTGGTACTGTTGATCCGCCATAAGGAAGAATAAGAGTTTCATTATTTTCTTTATGCTTTTCTTTAATTAATTTCATTGCTGAAATTACATCATCACAGGGAATGAAACCCATGGTTTTGATATCTTCGGGATCCATTTTAGAAACAAGATAAACATCAGCCATTTTAGCTGCCTCAATTGCTGCATAAAAAATATAACCTGGAATAGTAAAGGCTGCCCTTAAAGCTTCATCAAGACGACCTTCCTTTAAAGGTGTTAAATAATTAAAGAAAGAGTCCGCTCCAGCTCCTTCTGAGCATTCGGCAAGAAAGACCAATGAACCGTTAGCCTTGAGTCCATTAACTGCATTAAAAAGGGTTTTACAGGCCTGATAAAGATTAATGTCCTTAGGATATCCACCGCAACTTGTAATAACAACATCAGCTTTTTTTTCAACAGGAATAAAATAGTTTTCTTTTATCCATTTCGTTCCTTCAAACCATGCATCGTACCAGTGACCGGCAAAGATTCCCGCCAGATCACCTTCATCATTAATTGTTACATTAATTAAAAATTCGGGATTTAACAGTGCACAAGCCTCTTTCATATCTTGGTTAAGAGGATTGTTTTCAACTGATCCAAGGCCGATAAGGGGGTTAGAACGAGGAGCCTCTGGATCTAATGCCAACAGATGGTTTCTTTGAATAGTTTCATAAGAAGAGATCCCAGGAATAGCACTTTTTCTTCCACCACCAAAGCCCGCCATAAGATGGGGGGTAATTCCTCCAGTTAGGATTACTTTTCTGTCTTTTGTTAATTCATTAACAAATACTTCGTTATTAAATGAAGTTTTTCCTATGGAAATCATTTTCTGAGTAGCACAATCATGATCAATAATTTCAAATCTAGTAAAAATATCTTTTCCTGTTAAAGCTGTTTTTTCTTCATCACTTTGTGTTCTGTGTGTTCCGGTTGCAGTTAGAAATATAATATTTTCATCTGGGATTCCCTGTGAATTTAATTTATTTACCACTTCAGGAAGAAAAGAGGGGTAATTAATCCATCCTCTGGTAATGTCGGAGATAACAATAAGAACCCTGTCTCCTTTTTTGAAAATTTCAGAAAAGGGGGGAGAGTTTACAGGATTTTCAAGAACTTTATTAATTTCTTCTTTTATATTATTAATTTTCTTAACTTCTTTGCTTGTAACAGTTTCAACTACATTAAGTCCATCAAGATTAACTTTAACTTTACCTTTACCATATTTTAAAGTTGCAGAATTATCCATAATAATCGACCCGCCTTTCTTGCTTTTTATCATACATCTAAATAATTTTAGTTGTCCATTCTTCAAGATTCCAGACGTCAGTTACTATATCTCTATAGAATTCAGGTTCATGACTTATGAGAAGAATAGTACCCTTGTATTCTTTTAAAGCTCTTTTTAGTTCTTCTTTAGCCTCAACATCAAGATGGTTTGTAGGTTCATCCAGAACTAGAAAATTTGTTTCCTTGTTAATTAGCTTACATAGTCTAACCTTTGCCTGTTCACCACCACTAAGTACAAGAATTTTACTTTCAATATGTTGAGTTGTAAGACCACATTTAGCCAAGGCTGCTCTTACTTCTTGCTGAGTAAAGTGTGGAAATTCACTCCAGACTTCCTCTATACAAGTTTTATAGTTAGCATCTTTAATTTCTTGTTCGAAATAACCGATATGAAGATATTCTCCTGTTTCAATAGTCCCAGAGATAGCCGGAATTTCTCCTAAAATGCTTTTTAAAAGAGTTGTTTTTCC